>DUOS01000097.1 GCA_012838745.1 Treponema sp.
CTGGATCAAAAAGCTCACGGCGGTACTCGTCAATTATACGATTTCGAGAAACCTCTCCCAATCCACGAGCGGGTTTATTAACGATACGGCGAAACGCAACTTCATCACGCCCGTTAACCACAAGTGCCAAAAAGGATAATGCGTCTTTTATTTCTTCTCGTTCATAGAATTTGAGGGAGCCTACTACCTTGTAGGGAATCCGCCGGTGGAGAAATTCAGTTTCAAATCCCATTGATTGGGCGTTAGTTCGATACAGGATAGCCCAGTCTTGCCACGGGCACCCTTTTTTAAAAGCATTTTGAATGAGCTCTGCGCAAAAAGCAGTTTCATCGTCTTGTGACCCAAGAAAAATTAGTGCAGGCTTTTTACCAGCGCCACGTTCTGCAGTTAGAGTTTTTCCCAGTCGGCCTTCGTTCTTTGCAACAACTTGGCCTGCAAGATTGAGAATAGGCTCTTTTGAACGGTAATTTTGTTCGAGGCGAATAACGGTGGTACCGGGAAAGGTGTCTGCAAAGGTGAGAATATTGCGCACTTCGGCACCACGAAACCGATAAATTGACTGATCATCGTCGCCAACTACGCACAGATAGGTTTCAGGGCCAGTTATTGCACGTAAAAGTTCAAACTGGGCAACGTTTGAATCCTGATATTCATCTACCATGACGACAGAAAATCGCCCGGTTATGCGTTCGCGAACTTCTGGGTTTTTTGTGAGAACCCGCATGGGCAGCAGTATTAAATCGCCAAAGTCTACATTACCCGTTTCACGAAGGCGCTTTTCGTAAACCCGATATGCCTCGGCAAAATCAGGATCAGGGTCTATTTCTGCCAAAAGGGGATCATCAGGATCATAACAATAATCCTTTGCCCGCGATATTTTATGCACAATGGCAGAAACTTGCTGTCGAGTTAAGGCGGGAATTGCCTTAGAAAGAAGCACGATGGCGTCGTCATCATCGTAGATAGTAAAGTTGGAATCCAGCCCCGCAAGCGTGGCGTGTCTACGTAAAAACCATGCGCCAAAGGAGTGAAAGGTTCTCAGCATTGATTGCTGTGAGCGAGGTTCTAACCGGCGAGCACGCTCTGCCATTTCGCGCGCGGCCTTGTTGGTAAAGGTAACGGCAAGGATAGATTCGCTTGCAACACCCCTTTCTGCAATAAGCCAGGCTATTTTAGTAGTAATTACTCGTGTTTTACCTGATCCTGCACCAGCGAGAATTAACAAGGGAGAGCCTTCGTGTACTACGGCCGCGCGTTGCTGGGGATTGAGTACGGAAAGATAGGTTTCCGGATTCACAGCAAGCCTCCGGTCATAGCACCACCGCTTCCACATCTACCCCATTAACATTCAAAATTTTGGCGGTAACCACCGATCCGGGCTCAAGGGGTTTTCCACGGTTATCTCGGGTTGTTTCATCAAACTGTAGCACCACAGAACCATCAACATCGGGGGCTTGGAACCAAGCGCGGGCAAGGGCAAGTTGAGTAGGTGGCATTTTAGTGCGTTCCGCCGTGGCTCGATCTTCGTCTGAAAGAGGTATTAATTCTTCCACAAGAACCTCGAGGTGTTGGCCCACAAAAAAGGAAAGTTCTTCTGGAGTTATAGTTCGCTGTATTTCTAGGAGTGCATCTAAACGTTTTTGCGCAGTTTTTTTCGATGCCCCACGGCCAAAGGACTCAGAAGCAGTTCCCTCTTCACGCGACCAAATAAAGGCCCCAGACCAGAGACATCTCAGCTTTGTTAAAAAAGAAACTGTTTTTTTAAATGATTTTTCGGTCTCACCGGGAAAGCCAAGCAAAAAGGTTGAGCGCAGTACTGCTTTTCCATAAGGGCTTTCAACAAAGGCTCCGCGAATATCTTCCACTAGGCGCAAGTAGTCCTCTGGGTTGCCCTTACGGTTCATGCGGTGGATAACAGTCGTATCTCCCGACTGAAAGGGAATATCAAAATACGGTAACAACCGAGGGTCAGCTACCATAACGGGTAATATATCTCGGGGAAAATTGTCGGGATGAATATACAAAAGACGAATACGAAAATCACCGGAAAGAGTCGAAATCCGTGCAAGGAGCTGGGCCAGGGGAGATTTTTCTCCGAACGGTACTGAGATTCCACCGTCGAGCCCAAAAGAACCAAGGTCTTGCCCAATAAGGTTTATTTCCCACACACCTCGCAAAACGAGGGACTCACATTCGTCAGCTATGTCTGAAATAGTTCTACTGCGCAAAGGTCCTCGTATGAGGGGAATGGCGCAAAATGAACAATAATTATCGCATCCTTCGGTTATTTTGACGTAGGCAGATCCAGGAAAGGAAAGGAGTTCCGGTCGTTCGCCAGAAGGAACACCGCAAATTGGAGGACACAGCACAGGTCGAGCTGTCGGCGTCCCTTCTGCAGGAAACATTTGTTCGAGCAGTTCTGGAAAGCGGGAAAGATCACCGTTACCAAAGAAGGCATCGGCTTCTAGCAGTGTTTCTGAAAGTTCTTCTGGATAGCGCTCGGACAAACACCCTGCCAACAAGACGCGGGCATTGGGATATGCAGTTCGAGCAGTTATTACCGCTTCGAGAGACTCTTGTTTTGCTGATTCAATGAATCCACAGGAATTAATGATGATTAACGCAGCTTCATCGGGGATATCTGTTCTAGTCCAACCCTTGGCGTTCAGAATCCCGATTAGCAGTTCACCGTCAACCTGGTTTTTGGCGCATCCATGCTGATCAAGAAAAAAAAGCATAATTAATCGATTTCCAAAACCATGAACTTAAACCGGCCGGTTTCTTCGTCGCGAATCCACTTAAGATCGCGCACAATTACTTCCCCTGGGCGGCTAAGTGCTAAGTCTACGGTTTTACCACCAGCAACTATCTGAATCTTTACAGAGTTTCCATTGGAAGCCCATATTCGTATACCATTATTCGCCTGAACCGTTAATTGTTCAGACTTTTGATAATAGCGTTCTTCACGGTTAGTGCGGTCTGCTTCAAAGCGGAACAAACAGTAGCCACGGAAGGTAGCGGTCATAGTAACTGGATAGGCGGAACCGCCTTCAAAAAGAACCAGTTGGCCACCTCGAGTCGTGGAATCTGCATTATCTGCGATTACAACATCACCTTCAGCATCCGATGAATCAAGATCATCACTGGGAGCTTCACCAATAAATTCGCCACCAGTGGTTACATGAATATCAGCCCCACGAGAAGGGTCGTTTTTAAAAAGATCTTCTACAAATATACGAACATCAGGGATATCATCGCCAGAAAGGTCAATTGAAAGATCCTGCCCTAAGTCTACTATTCGCGGCCCAGTAGGCGTATCAAGACGAAGAGAGGGCGCAGTTTCTTCTATAGATATCCGGTAAATACCGGCTTCTGTATGAACAGTAAGCGTGTCATCGATATATACCCGATCACGGAATCCAGCTTCGGTAATGTTATGGTCAACCGGCTGGCGACTATCAACAGCCATGGCAGAAGTTTCAGTAAGCGTAAACGCCCATTTTCCTAGAGATATACCACCCCAAACTAAAGCAACCGCTATGGCGAGTATTAGTACAAACGCCAGAAAACGGAACAAACCAGTACCACTTAAAAAACGGTCAGTAATGGGCCGACGAGGCATGAGATCCTTGAGGGGGATGGGGGCTTCTTGAATACGAAGGTTTTTGTACATAGACAAAAGTTCATTGCTATTTAACCCTAAGTATTCGGCGTAGTTTCGCAAAAAACCGAGTAAATACGGCTCGCCAGGAAAAACAGAAAAATCTTCTTGTTCTAAGGCTTCAAGATATCGACCAGAAATATTCGTTTCGCGAGAAATTTGACTAAAATCAAGTTTTCTAGCAAGACGAGCTTCTTTTAATTTTTTACCTAAGGATTCCATACTGCGATTACTCCGTGAAAAGGAAATTATTAAACTTATTGGAAGAGGCTGGTGAATCATAAACAAAGTGATTATCAAGCACACCCTGATTCAGTGCGTATCCAGTAAAATCGAATACTAGCACCTCTCCCGTTATAGTAGTAGCTACAATACGACGAATCAAACTCGTTTCAGGGTTTACCAACAACCGTATACCCCGAAACATTTCGGTTGTCGTTCTACGAGCCAAAAGAAGGGCAACAACCATTGTATCCGAATCTTCCTCAAGCGGCACCGGTTCAGCACCGGTCTCATACGATATTGAATAATAACGTTTCATGAGTGCAAGGCCTTGGGGTGTCGCGAGAGACGCTCCACCTGCCCCTGAATCAGACTCAACGAATTGTGTAAGAACAACATTATACGTTGGTAAATAAATAGTTAATTCTTTACCATCAAACACAATGGTCTGCTCATTTGGATTAGTAAAGTCGATTCTTAGCAAGGTAGGTTTTTTAAACGCGACCCTTCCAGTCATTTTTTCTAAGTTTTTTCCTCTGCCAGTAGTTATAGTTATGGTAGCAGAGTAATCTTGGAGAGCTGAGTAGATATCCGATACACCGGAAAAAAAGTTATCTGCAGTGGTGATTGTTTGCGCCACCGCTCCGAAAAGCGGAAAGGCACAAAGCAATACACACAACAACGGTATGCGAAATCGGAAAGTTTTCATGGTATCAGTAAACCAGAAAGCTCTTGTTCAGTCAATTGTTTTCTATGGATCCAAGATTTCCTTCTGCAGCTAAAATCTCATCGAACTCTTTCCGCTCAATAGTTTCCTTCTCGAGCAACCGATCTGCAACATATTGTAGTAGTTCAGTTTTTTCAGAAAGGCGCTTTTTTACCACCACATACCGCGTATCGATTATACGAGCAATTTCTTCATCAATATACTGCTGAGTAGATTCTGCGTAGTCTCGAACGAGCTTGGGATCGCCAGGGCCGTTATAACCGGCACCATGCTGGCTCAAAGCAACGTTACGAAACCGATCACTCATACCGTAATCAGTTATCATGCGTCGCACGATATCGGTAGCACGAGACAGATCGTTCGAAGCACCAGTGGAAACTTCTCCGAATTCGACCTCTTCTGCAGCCCGTCCTCCCAGGAGAACATCAACCTGACCAAGCAACTCTTTATAGGTGCGCAAATAACGGTCTTCCTCTGGAAGCTGCAAAGTAAATCCTAATGCTGCTATGCCACGAGGAATAATAGAAACCTTATGGACTTTGTCTGCACCTACGGTAAAGGCAGCAGTAAGGGCGTGCCCAGTTTCATGAATAGCGACGATTTTCCGTTCAGATTCCTTTATTACCCTGCTCTTTTTCTGTAAACCTGCAATGGCTTTTTCAACAGCCTCTTGAAGATCTTCCATTTTAACTTCCTTGCGTCCGGCTCGAACGGCAAGAAGTGCAGCTTCGTTAATAATATTTGCAAGATCCGCACCAGAAGAACCGCTAGTAGTTCGTGCTACCACAGAAAGGTCTACTTCTTTAGAAAACTTTACATTTTTTGCATGAATCTTAAGTATCTGCTCGCGACCTTTAACATCCGGGCGATCTACTACAACCTGACGATCAAAGCGTCCAGGACGAAGCAGGGCTGGATCAAGCACATCGGGGCGGTTTGTAGCCGCAAGTAATATGAGTCCTGTTGAAGTATCAAATCCATCCATTTCGACGAGAAGCTGGTTAAGCGTTTGTTCCCGTTCATCGTTACTAGACACAGAAGTTAAACGAGATTTTCCTATCGCATCTAGTTCATCGATAAAGATAATACACGGGGCTTTTTCACGAGCCTGTTTAAAAAGATCTCGTACCCGAGATGCACCAACTCCAACGAACATTTCCACAAAGTCGGAACCACTAATACGGAAAAAAGGAACGCCAGCCTCTCCAGCTACCGCACGCGCCAATAAGGTTTTACCAGTTCCAGGAGGCCCCACAAGCAGTACGCCGCGGGGTATTTTTCCACCAATATCAGTGTATTTTTTTGGGAATTTCAAAAAATCTACTACTTCTACGAGCTCTTCTTTCGCTTCGTCTACTCCAGCAACATCGCTAAAGCGAGTAGTTACCTTGCCTTCTTCTACGGCTGCAGATCGTGCTTGCCCTGCGGAAAAAATGCTGCCGCCAAGACCGCCCATACCGCCACTACCGCCCCCCATGCGCTTCATAACAAAACGCCACATCAGGAAGAATATAGCAAAGGGAAGTATCCATTGAAAAATAAAATCAAGTATCAAATTCCGCTCTTCTGGCAACACCGAGTAGGTTACATTAGTTGCATCTAGAAGTTTTACAAAATCATCAGTAAGCAACCCTGCCGTACGGTAGGATGTGCCACCCCGTGATTGTGGAGCGAAAAGCCCCAACCCAGGTTGGTTTTGAACGTTTTGATGCCCCGAGGATTCAACATATCCAGTGAAATACGTGGAGGAAATGTCTATCCTCGTTATTTCTCCAGAAACGATGCGATCCTTGAACTCAGAAAAAGGAATCAAGGAATCGGTTCGACTAACCATAATATAATTGAATATTACCATTCCTGCGAAGACGGCAAGCAGGATTGCCCACAGAGGTATCCGGGGAAAAGGAGAACGCTTTCCACCTTTTTCAGGCTGAAGCTTGAAAAAATTAAATGGATCGTCCGGCTTATTTTTATCATTCTTGTTGTTTTGTGAATCGCTCATACGTGTACGTACCGCCTTGTATCTATAATACAAAATAAGAGCGCGGTAGTCGAGCTTTTTTCGTGCTATTTTATGAACACAGGAATTTCAGCTGGTATTTTTACAATAATTAAACTAAAGTAGAACTAAATAATGCCGATAGTGATGAAAGGCGATACTGTAGTATCTTTGAAGAATTTGAGGGGGGAGATTGTGGGATATAACCAGGCATTGAGCGCATATCGTGAAACACGGGTACGAACCGCTAGTCAAGGAACTCTAATAGTGATGTTGTACGACGAAGCAATTAAGCAAATAGGTGCGGCGATAGCTCTCGTAGATGAAAACGTCAAAAAAGAACCCTCCCGAATTGAAAAGTGCAACGGCCATATAATCAAAAGTCAAGAGATTATCACAGAACTCATGGCCTCCCTTAATATGGAAGCTGGTGGAGAAATCTCCAAAAACCTCCTTTCATTATATTCATATTTTAATGAGCAATTACTGGAAGCTAACGTAGAAAAAACACCGGATAAGATGATCATCGTACGAGATCTCATGGAACAACTTCGCGCCGTTTGGAATCAAATTATTACCACCAACGCGGCACCCTCTGAAGTTACATCCGCACCAGCCGGTATAAACATTGCAGGTTAGTCACCTATGCCAGCTCCTAAACTAACAGACAAAGAAGTTGCACAGAGGGTAGCAATCCTCAAGCGATTTCGAGCTCTTCTCGACGAACAGCGTACAAAATTCCGTGATTATCTCTCTGTTTTGGAAAAACAAGAAACCATGATTTCCGAAGGAAACGTGGATGCAATTGTTCAACATACCGAACTAGAACAAGGAATCATTTCTGAGATTTACACTATACAAAAGGTTATAGACCCTTTAGAAACAATGTATAGAGCTGCCCATCCGGAACAGCACGACAATGAAATTCCCAAACTCAAAACTGACTTAGAAAAGCTTCGTAAAGATGTTCTCCTCCAAAACGAAAAAAACCGTGAATTGCTTAAAAGCCACATGCAACTTCTGCGTCAAAAAGTGAGTTCTCTAAAAAACCCCTATGCGAATCGTTCGAGCGTATACGCCTCGGATGCGCATACCGCTTCTTTAATTGATATAAATCAGTAATTACAGAGGTAATTGCAAAAGTCGGTTACTTTTACAATTACCTCTCGGAGATTTTCAGTAAGTATTTGAAGTACAATGACTTACCGAAAATCTCCAACTACATTAATGGTAGATCTTGCAAAACTTTCTGAGTTTTGCAAGATCCTCTACAGTCTGCCCTTTTATGGTATACTCTCTGCATGAAGAAGACCCTCTACGTTCTTGATGCCTACGGGCTCATATACCGAACTTATTTTGCATTTATCAACAGTCCCCTAACAAACCGAGAAGGACGGAATGTTTCCGCCTTATTCGGTTTTTTTCGGAATTTGCATTCATTTTTTAGCAAATATTCGCCAGAATGCTTTGTTGCCGCATTTGACTCACCCACCCCCACATTTCGCCATGAAATGTATGATCAATACAAGGCAACGAGGCAAAAAACACCAGAAGAACTCCATGCTCAAATCCCAGTTATAGAGGAAGTTTTAAACACCCTCGGAGTACCTCTCGTACGCCAAGACGGATTTGAAGCAGACGACATCATTGCCTCTCTAGCCGCGCGCTGCAGTGCTGAAAATCGCAAATGTGTGATTCTCTCTAGCGATAAAGACTTAATGCAGCTTGTTGACGATACGGTGTCCATGCTCAAGCCAGGTAAACACGGCGGATGGGAACTCGTTACTGCAGAAGGTATAAAAGAAGCATGGGGTATCGGGCCGGAACTCATGCTGGAGTATCTTTCTCTCATTGGCGATGCTTCAGATAATATTCCGGGAGTACGGGGTGTTGGAGCTAAAACAGCTATAAAGCTTTTAGATAAATATGGATCTCTCGATGGTATTTATGAACATGTTGAAGAAATTCCTGGTGCCATGGGTAAAAAAGTTGCCGAAGGCCGTGATATGGCGTATTTTTCAAAAAAACTTATTACCCTTTGCTATGATGTTCCACTAGACACCTCGCTTGATGCGTATGCCTGTAAATGCCTAGACAAAGAAGCTGCTGGGCGTATCTTTATTAGAGAAGGCTTACCGGCTATCGCTCGCCTGTATACCGGAGACACTTCTATAGATGACTCAACTCAAACAGAGGATTCAAAACCTCCTGTTCACACTGCGTCACACATTGCGCCAGTTTCTTCTAGTGAATACGTTACCCCGCCACTTTCTTCAACAGCCTTGCAGACTGATTTGGCACAAAGCGAAGGCACGTACACTGTTTGTGCTGATCCTAAAGAACTAGCACAGCTAATTGACGCAGCTGAGGCACAAGGTTTTATTGCATTCGACTGCGAAACCACTGGTTTGAATGTTCTAACCACACAGTTGGTAGGATTTTCTCTCTCGGTTGCACCAGAAACCGGCGTCTATATACCACTCATAGGGCCCGATCCCCTCATTGGAGAGGAACTGCACCCACTCATGAACCGAAAAATCGCCCTCGCTGAACTTACACGCCTTTTTTCAAATAAAAAAACCTTATTGATTATGCATAATGGAAAGTTTGACTACGAAATCCTAAAAATCCAAGGTGTATTTGACTCCTTTCCCAACAAACGACCTCCCGTCAGTATTTTTGATACTATGGTTGCTGCTTGGCTTCTTAATCCTGACTGGTCATCTTTTTCTCTAGACTCGCTTTCGGCAAGCCAACTAGGAATAAAGATGATTCCCTATGCGGATGCAGTTCCCAAGGGTACAACTTTTGCCGATGTACCAATCCCTGAAGCGGTAAGCTACGCTGCCGAAGATTCAGATATAACACTGAGACTCTACCACGAGTTTTTACCACAAATCGAAGAATTTTCGCTCACAAATTTATTAACTAATCTCGAAATGCCCCTCATGCCTATTTTGGCTGATATGGAAATTGCGGGTATTAGGCTCGAAAAAACCGCCCTTGAAGAGTTTTCCCTAGAACTCGGAAAGGATATGGATATTCTTGAAAAAGATATCTTTGAGTGCGTGGGGCATTCCTTTAATATTGCATCCCCGAAACAGCTGCAAGAAGTATTGTTTGTAGAAAGAAAACTCACCCCGGGGAAAAAAACAAAAACAGGATATTCCACCGATACCTCCGTTTTACAAAACCTCGCATCAGAGGATATCTTACCGGGAAAAATTTTAGATTACCGAGGACTTGCAAAACTTAAATCCACCTATGTAGATGCCTTACCCCTACTCGCTGATACTGAAGGAAGAATTCATACGAGCTTTATACAAACGGGCACGGCAACCGGGCGACTCTCTAGCCGTGATCCTAACTTACAAAATATTCCGATTCGCGACGAAAATGGGCGAAGAATACGCAAAGCGTTCCGCCCAGCTGAAGGCTTTGAACTCGTTTCTGCAGATTATGCTCAAATTGAACTCGTTATTCTCGCCCACCTTTCCCGCGACGAAAACCTTGTATCTGCATTTCAAACAGGTGTAGACGTTCACCGCAAAACGGCCAGTCTCATCTTTAGCGTAGAAAATGAAGCAGTTACCGGTGATATGCGCAGAATAGCTAAAACAATTAACTTTGGCGTTATGTATGGAATGAGTCCATTCCGCCTTGCGAATGAACTACGCATTCCACGCGGGCAAGCGGCCGAGTTTATAAACATGTACTTTC
>DUOS01000098.1 GCA_012838745.1 Treponema sp.
AAGGAAATATCAGATGAAGAACTTCAAACAGTAGCGAGTTCCATCCGTCTTGAAAACTGGAAACTTATGAACGATAAAAACATTTCATATATTCCATCCAATGATTTTTCTCTGTATGATTCCATGCTTGATGCTGCTGTTCTTTTTGGAGCCATTCCCAAGCGGTTTCGCTCTGCCCCACTTTCTCCCCTCGAACGTTACTTTGCCTTGGCCCGAGGCCATCAGGATGAGAAAACTGATTTACGAGCACTTACTATGACTAAGTGGTTTAACACAAACTATCATTTTATAATTCCTGAACTTGCAGACGATATTAGTTTATCTCTCGTTGGCGATAAACCATTTGCTGAGTATAAAGAAGCAAAAGAAGCTGGGATAGAAACGCGCCCGGTATTTATAGGTCCTTTTACTTTTTTGAGTTTAGCAGTGTATACGGGAGAGAAAAGTCGCGATGCATTTGCCAGCGAAATAGGAACTGCATGGAAACAAATTCTAGCGCGGTGTGCTGCTGAAGGTATTAAAGAAATCCAAATTGACGAACCGAGTCTTGTAACTGATCTTACTACCGAAGATGTAAATAATTTTACTTCGCTGTACCAAGATATCCTTGCTGAAAAAGGGCCAGTCCGTATTCACCTTCATACTGCATACGGAGATATTCGCGATGTATGGAAAGAAGTTGTTTCACTTAATTTTGATAGCGTCGGTTTAGATTTTATTGAAGGATACAGAAATCTCGATCTCTTAAAGGAACACGGATTTCCTTCCAATATAAATCTTACCGCCGGAGTCTTTAATGGTAAAAATATATGGCGGGCTAATCCTAAAACTATACAGGGATTAATTTCTCAAGTTTCTTCTTTATCGGGCTGTTCTGCTAAAAACGGGCGACTAACCGTGGGCATAGCAAGTACGCTTCTTCACATCCCGGTATCTGTAAAAATTGAAACCAATATTGATCCAGCGCTTCTCAACCGCCTTTCTTTTGCCACAGAAAAGCTGGAAGAACTCGTACAAGCTGGAGTACAAGCCGATAATTTCGTTGCAAACGGCGATATAAAATTACCAAGTGAAACAAATACAATCCATTTCTCTCCCTCAGATACAACTGTGCGCGTGCCAGCCAGAAACAAACGCAAGGAGATTCAGAGTAGGCGTTTCACCTTTCCCTTCCTTCCTGCAACGACCATTGGCTCTTTTCCTCAAACTGCAGAAGTTCGAGAAAACCGCGCACGATTTCGCCGCGGAGAAATAAATCAAGAATCGTATGAAGACACTATCCATGGTATGATTAAAGAACTCATCAAATTTCAAGAATCAATCGGCTTAGACGTACTTGTATACGGTGAATTTGAGCGTAACGATATGGTTGAATTCTTTGGTGAAAATCTTGAAGGTTTTGCCTTTACTAAAAACGGGTGGGTTCAATCCTACGGTACCCGGTGTGTAAAACCACCAATTATTTATGGCGATGTTTCACGTACACGCCCGATGACCGTTTCTTTGGCGTCCTATGCGCAAAGCCTCACGCCAAAACCAGTAAAGGGTATGCTTACCGGACCGGTCACAATACTAAACTGGTCGTTTCCTCGTGAAGATGTATCTCCACAAGTAAGTGCATTTCAAATTGCACGGGCTATTCGCGATGAAGTGCTTGATCTCGAAAAAAATGGTATTGGCATTATCCAAATTGATGAGGCTGCTTTCAAAGAAAAACTACCGCTCAGGCAATCTGAATGGAAAAGTCTTTACCTTGACTGGGCAATTCCTGCTTTTAGAATTACGCATAGTTCTGTCAAACCAGAGACACAAATTCACACACACATGTGCTACAGCGATTTTACCGGAATTATTGATGCAATAGACGACATGGATGCTGACGTGATTTCATTTGAAGCTTCACGCTCTAATCTTTCTATCTTAGATTCCTTGGCCGATAACGCATTTGAAACTTCTGTTGGCCCCGGTGTCTACGACATACATTCCCCTCGGATTCCGCCCACAACAGAGATTGAAGCGGCAATTCGAATTATGATTGATAAACTAGAAATTACTCATTCAAACGCAACAGAGCTATGGATAAACCCTGATTGTGGTCTTAAAACACGTGGCAACAGCGAAACGAGAGAGAGTCTTATCAATATGATAGAAGCAACAAGAAAAATAAGAAGTGAATTATCTTGCACGAATTGAATCTTTTAGTATTATAGATACTAGGAGACAAACTAATGGTACGTACTATCTT
Organism: Treponema sp.; assembly: GCA_012838745.1. Lineage (GTDB taxonomy): Bacteria > Spirochaetota > Spirochaetia > Treponematales > Treponemataceae > Teretinema. The sequence continues at coordinate 2,246 of DUOS01000098.1, forward strand.
TGCAGTAATCGCATTTTTTGCGTATTTGCTTACTACATGGCCGGATCTAATCCGCGCGAAACACTTTAACAAAGTGGGGAAAATTGAAGAAAGGGACAGCCTTATCGCTAAGAATGTGCATAGCTGGTCCCGATTTATTGTCAAGCTCGCAGGAGGAACGGTAGAAGTTCAGGGAGAAGAAAATGTTCCCAAGGACACTCCTGTTGTCTTTATTGGTAATCATCAAAGTTATTTAGATATTCCTATATTATTAGGTCATATTCAAAAACGGAAGGCCTTTATCGCAAAAATAGAAATACTATCAGTGCCGATACTTTCCGGTTGGATGAAGTTAATGCAATGCACTTTTATCGATCGCAAGAATATGCGTCAAAGCGTACGCGCCATGCATGAAGCGGTTGAAACTCTCAAAGATGGATACCCCCTAGTAATTTTCCCCGAAGGAACGAGAAGCCAAGGAAATTCTGTTGGTGAGTTTAAGCCCGGAAGTTTTAAGCTTGCAATTAAGTCGGGTGTTCCAATTATTCCTTTTACCATAGACGGTTCATGGCACTTGTTTGAAGAAAAGAAAAAGATACAAAACTCTTTGGTACGAATTACGATACATCCCCCCATTAAAACGGAAGGGATTTCTCGCGAAGAAGCGGTTCTCCTGCCTGAACAAGTACGATCACAAATAATTTCCGCCCTGTAAGATAGCAGGTTCTTAAAAAAACAGCGCAGGAATCACAGATACAATCAGCAATAAAGCCATTG
>DUOS01000099.1 GCA_012838745.1 Treponema sp.
ATAAAAAAGAACAGCGCCGTAGCAGAATGATCAATCTCGCATCAATCCGGACTCTAGACCGAATTCGCAAAGAAGGAAACGCTGTTTTGGTTTTCCCTGCCGGCACCCGCTACCGACCTGGAATAAGTGAATCAAAGAAAGGCGTTCGCGAAATTAATTCCTATATTAGAATTTCAGACGTAATGATGCTTGTTTCAATAAATGGTAACTGCCTTCGTTTTTCAGACACACCAAACGATATGTTAAGTGACGTTTTACATAACGATCGCATTATCATGGCAGCCAGCCCTGTTTATGACACCAAAGCCTTTAGAGAGGAATCTTTAGAATGGGCCGGTGATAAAGCAGAAGATAAAAAACAAGCAGTGGTAGACTACGTTATGCACAATTTAGAAATAATGCACGAAGAAAACGAAGTAGGCCGGCTCGGTTAATCCAAGCGACAACGAGCAGCGCGCGCGTGAAAGGTCAATCCTTCCGCACGCGCTATTTCTTCAGCAGCAGCAAGAGACGTTTTCCATCCCGAATCATCTTGGGCATCAGACCCCGTTCTAAGAGTGGTAACTGTTTTAAGAAAGTGGCGCACCGAAAGGCCTCCAGTAAACCGCGCGCTTCCCGATGTTGGCAGCGTATGGTTAAGGCCGGCGGTATAGTCTCCCAGAATTTCTGCAGCACCGTGACCAATAAATAAAGAACCATAATTACGAAGCGTTTTCTCTAAGAAGTTTCGATCTTTTCCAGGCGCTAGGGCAAGCTCAAGATGCTCAGGTGCCTTGCGATTCGCAATTTCTGCAGCCTCTTTCAAGGTTTCCACCAAAATTATTGCACTGTTACCAGAAAGACTCTGGATAGCTGGGGCAGACTCATCCAAATCTACAGTCAAAACTTCAATTTCCTTAATCACAGCGCTGGAAAGCTCTCTAGACTGAGTAATCAGTATTGCTTGCGCATCAACATCATGCTCAGCCTGAGCAAGCATATCTGCGGCAACCCAAGCAGGATTTGCGGAATCATCGGCGATGATAAGTACTTCTGAGGGGCCTGCGAGTAAATCAATTCCAACTTCACCGTAAACGAGGCGCTTCGCAGCCGCTACATACTTATTGCCAGGCCCCACAATTACATTAACCGCTGGAATTGTTTGTGTCCCATAAGCCATGGCAGCAATTGCTTGTGCTCCACCAACAGCGAACACCCGCTCAACACCGCACAGAGAAGCTGCGGCTAGAATTTGTTCATCGCAGTACGGACGGCTCATATCTCCCGAAGGATGGAGGGCTGGAGGAGAACAGAATATAAGCGAATTTACTCCTGCAGCTCGGGCCGGCATAACTCCCATGATAACGCTAGAAAAAAGAGGAAATCTACCCCCGGGAACATATACTCCAGCTCGATCAACGGGAATTATTTTTTGTCCTGTAATTATTCCAGGAGTCAGTTCAACTTCAAAGGTATCAAATGATTCTTTTTGCCGCAGGGCAAATTGCATTGCAAGATCACGAGAATGGCATAGCGCCTTGTACAGGGTAGGTTTTGTTTCTTTAAGTTTTTTTTCAGCTGCACGAACATCATCTGTTGAAACTTCAAAAGACACGGGATTTGCGCGATCGAATTTTTTAGCAAACGTTCGAACACCCTCATCTCCACGTATACGTACCTGCTCAAGAATATCGGTTACCGTTGCAAGTGCGTCGTCTAAACGCCGAATTGAAAACAATGACTCTGGAATTTTTCCCGATTCATATACGGGTATTTTGTGTGCGGCCATAGGAATCTCCTTGTACAAAAAAGTTAACGCTACACGGGGTGCACTATTTTTTGTGCCGACGATCCAACTCGTTTAAAACATCCTGCCAGGAAACACACTCGCGATTCATAAGAACATTTGCAAAGTACAGTAAATCAGCGGCTTCCCAAATAACCTCATCACGACCCTCAGCTTCCGTTAATTCTTCTGCTTCCTCCATCACCTTTTCCCGAACACGCTCACCGTTAAGCGTCGCAGTGTAGGAACCGGGTGTAGGATTAGCAAAACGATCGGCTATTATCGATGAAAGATATTCAAGGGAATATGGGCGGTCAGCAACGGTAGAAAAACAACTCCAAGCCCCAGTATGACAAACAGGCCCTGCAGGTTTTACCGTCGCAAGTACCGTATCTCGATCGCAGTCAACTCGCATTCGTACAACTGAAAGAGTATTTCCAGAGGATTCACCCTTTGTCCACAGCACATTCCGGCTACGGCTCCAAAAGGTTAAAAACCCGCTCGAAAATGTTTTCTCAAAGGCTTCGCGGTTTGCATAGCCCATCATGAGAACTTCTCCTGTTTCACTTTGTGCGACTATTGGAATAAGGGGTGTTTTTTCCCAATCCAAGCATTCAATAAATCCATCTTTAAGTGAAATTGCATCCGTATATATTGCCATACCAAGTTGTACGTCGCAGCCTATTTTTTCTAGAGCGATAACTTCCTCGAGGGAGGAAACCCCACCAGCAACAACAAGGCGGCACTTCACCGCAGCGCGAAGCTTTTTTACCAAGTCGAGATCAATACCGGTCATGGTTCCTTCACGCTCTACGCAGGTAAAAAGGAGTTCAGAACAATACGGTTCAACCGCTTTTGCTCCTTCTACAACATCGATACCAGCGCTCTCTGTCCAGCCTTTTACAGCTATGTTCCCATCACGTGCATCTACAGAAATAATAACGTGTTCTTTGCCAACAGCTTCGGAGAATTGACTTAAAAACTCTTTGTTTATTCCAGCAGAGCCATCGGGAAAAGTAAAGGCAGCGGATCCAACAATTACTTTTTCTGCACCAAGAGAAAGCAATTCTTTGGCTGTTTTCGCGCTACGTATTCCACCACCAACGCGTACAGTACCTAAACGTAAAAGTCGCTTGAGTATTTCTGTATTCACGGTTGAACCATCTGGCGATGTGTTACGAAGAGCAGCATCTAAGTCAATTATCGCAACCTCTCCGTATCGGTCAAAATCTTTAATAATTTCATCCGGATTATCACGTTCGAGTACAAGATCTTTACCCTGCAATAGTTGAACAACCTTACCGTCTTTTAAATCAATAGATGCTACAATCATTACTCAATCCTCATTATTTTAATCTGTAAGAGTTCCCTTGGTACTAGGAATAGCTCCGCCAAGGCGTGGGTCTATAGCTACTGCCAAACGCAATGCCCGAGCAACAGCCTTGAACGCCGCTTCAATTTTATGATGATCACTTCTCCCTCGGAGAATATCTATGTGTAAATTGCACTTTGCCCCGGTAGAAAAACCCTGCCAAAAATCATCGACAGTATCAGTCTGAAAAGCAGGGATAGCTTCTCCAGAAGCATTTGATGCCACAAGAGCGGCTCCGTTTAATTCTAGAGAACACTCCAGCCAAGGCCTGCCACCTAAATCTACAGCAGCGCGAGCGAGGGTTTCATCCATAGGGTAGATAAAAAATCCTGATCTAGAAATTCCTGCACGTGTACCGAGAGCTTTATCGAAAGCCTGACCGAGCACAATACCGGTATCTTCAACTAAATGATGTTGGTCTACATGAAGGTCGCCACTAAGCGATCCAGTGAGATCAAAAAGCCCATGTTTACAAAAGGAAGTAAGCATATGGCTTAAAAATCCTATTGGACAGTCCACCTCACACGTTCCCGTTCCGTCCAGGTTCAAGGATAAATCTATAACTGTTTCTCCCGTTTTCCGCTGAACTTGCGCTATTCGATCACTCATGGCATTACCTTTAGCAATTCATATTCTAAGATATCTGTGGCACCGAGTTTTTTGAGAAGTGGCATAAGTGTGGGAACTTCGCTCTTTCGAACTACAATTTTAATTGCGTATCCGTCATCTCCATATAAGGGCGCAACAGTAGGGCTTTTCATTGCGGGTATACCGCTTACTAAATCAGAAAAGCATGCTTTTGAAACGTTCATTTCAAGCATGGTTCGGTTTCGTGCAACAAGCACTGCTTCAAAAAGCATCTTGAGCTCGCCGATTTTTTTAGCCTTTTCGGGGTTTTTCATTGCTTCTTTTGAAGCGAACATACGGGTAGAACTTTCCATTATTGTATCAACAATACGCAGGCCATTTTCCTTGAGGGTTCTGCCAGTAGAGGTATTGTCAATTATCATGTCAGCATCGTCCGGAGGAAAAACTTCGGTCGCTCCATGAGTGCGCACAACAAGATAATCGATTTTTTGTTTTTTAAGCCAAACTTTGGAGATAGTTTCATATTCTGTAGCAACAATCATTCGTTTTGAATGGAGCTTAACGTCGTCAATATCATTCGGTACAGCGGCAACAATTCGAACACGATCAAAACCTAAATCCATTATCTCAACAACATCAGCTTCAGTTTCGTGAATCCAGTCTATACCAGTAAAACCAACATCATGGGCACCAAGCTCTAGAAGCTTTCCTATGTTTTGGGGCTTCATAACTTTTGCTTCAAGATCTTCTTGATTCACCGTTGGACGATAGGCTCTATCCGGTAGAGTAATCTTAATACCGGCATCGGCAAACATAGCCGAAACATTATCGTAAATTCGCCCTTTGGGCAGCAGCACCTTTAATTTTTCCATTGCTTTACATCCTCCACTACTTGTTTATTTGAGTATCGGACGCCAGGAAGAATTATGGATCTCCAGACGTCCGCACTATAAAAAAAAAGCCGCCGAAACCCGAGGGTTCAGCGGCGTACTTACTTAATAAGCGCACTTAAATCAACCCGGTATCGCACAAATGAGAACATGATGGTGACGTACGAAGTGCAGGCTGTCTTTCATTGTATAAAATTAAACCACAAAAAACGCCAAAGTGTCAAGACAAAACTCTAGCACATGATAGTTGACTGCGCTCGAATCCTGCCGTACCATAGCTTCATGATGCACACTGAAGGAATACGTGATGTAATTCGTTATATACGCAAGTTTAAGGGAAGTACCATTGTAATCAGAATAGATGACGATGTTATCGATTCCCCTCTTTTTTCTACTCACATTCACGACCTCGCCCTTCTGCATGAAACTGGGATTCGTATTGTTCTCGTCCCGGGGGCGCATAATCATATTAGTCGTGTATTAGATTCGTACGACATTTCTTGGAAAATGGAAGACGCTATTCGCACTACAACAGATGAAGGAACGAACTTTATCATGATGGCGGCGTTTGATGTTTCCAATAGAATCATGGCTCGCCTTTCCGCAGAACGGCTTACCGCAGTAATTGGAAACTGGGTTCGAGCGCGCGGACGTGGCGTCATAGACGGCGTCGATTATGGCAGTGCCGGCATCGTCGATAAAATACAACTTGATTCCCTCGTCTGTGCACTCGAAGATGGGTTTTTACCTATTCTTCCCTGTATCGGCTGGACATCAACCGGTAGACCCTACAATATATCTTCAACTGAATTAGCAGTTTCTGTCGCCGTGGCTCTCAAGGCGGAAAAACTTTTCTTTCTTGGTTTAGGAAATACTATTTCAATAAACGACTACACCATACCCAAAACAGCAGACCTCTCTCCGGAAGGCCGCCTTGCAGCACTTTCGGTGGATGACATAGATAGCTTTTTGGAAAAAAACCGTACTAAAACAACGGACCCCCATTCGTTGGATAAGATGACAGACTTGCTTGTGCAAGCCCGCACAGCCTGTCTTAAGGGTGTTCCGCGCGTTCACATTCTTGATGCAGATATAGACGGTGTAATTCCAACAGAAATCTTTTCTGACTTAGGGTCTGGAACTATGATTTACCGTAATAATTACGGAACGTTCCGAAATATGACTCGCGACGATATACCGGCAGTTCTTTCTCTCATGAACCCCTTCGTTGAAAAAGGCGTACTACTTCCTAGAAAAAACGAAGAGATTGAACGTCGCGTTAAAGATTTCGTTGTTTTTGAAATTGACGGAGGAATTCGTGCTTGTGCAGCCCTCCATATTTATCAAGAAAACATGGGGGAAATCGCCGCAATTGCTGTTGATGAAGCCTATACCCACATGGGTATTGGTCCACGTCTTATGAAATTACTTATACAACGCGGAAAAACTGCAAAGGTTTCTTCTATATTTGTTCTCACTACGCAATCAGCAGACTGGTTTGAAAAATTTGGGTTTTCAGTTGCTAACATAGATCAACTCCCCAAGGAAAGGCGAGAGAAGTGGGATACAAAAAGAAAATCCCGAATGCTTCTTCTCTCCTTTTAAAAGCCTTTTCTTAGACTGGTACAAGGACTAAAACTTCTATATAGTTCCCGCTATGATCTCCAAAAAATATCTGGGTTCGCGTACATTTTATCTCAAAGCTCTCGCTATAGCTATTCCAGTTATGTTGCAGGTATTAGTACAAAATCTTGTTTCTCTTATAGATAACTTCATGGTCTCCGGTCTCGGCGATGTAAAAATGGGCGGGGTAAACGTAACAAACCAGCTTGTTTTTGTTTTTATGGTCGCTCTCATGACCTTATCATCAGCCGGCGCAATATTTATGAGCCAGTTCAATGGTGCAAAAGATCAAGAAGGAATGAAGCAAACCTTCCTCTTTAAATTCTACACAGGCCTATTCCTTGCTGGGATCGCTGTATTCCTCGCTTCAGTTTTTCCTCAGCAAATTCTCTCAGTACTTGTAAATAATAACACCCAGCGCGATATGGTACTCATGGAAGGGGCGGCCTATATTTCGATAATTATTTTTACCTTTTTACCTATGACCCTTTCAATTATTATAGGATCATCCCTGCGTGAAATTGGACGAGTACATGCGCCCCTTGTTATATCTGTAACAGCCGCACTTATTAACACCTTCTTAAACTGGGTTCTCATTTATGGAAACCTTGGTGCTCCTCGGCTAGAAGTACGAGGTGCAGCAATTGCAACGGTTATAGCACGCTTAGTTGAAACGGTTGTATTCATCATCTTTATGATAAAGACGAAGCCACCTTTTTATGTACGCCTGCGAGAATATTTCCAAGTCAACTTACGTCTCTTTTTTATTATTCTGCGAAAATCCTTCTTTATTGCTATTTCAGAAATGTCCTGGGTCTTAACAGAAACAACTATGACTGCTGTTTTTAACGGACGAGGGGGCGCAGAAATAATTTCTGGGATGGCTGCAGGGTGGGCTATAGCTAATATATTCTTTCTCGTATTCAATGGGCTCCACACTTCTATCGGTGTTATTGTAGGCGGAACTCTCGGAAGAAATGAACTAGATTTAGCACGAGAAGAGGCTCGTTGGCTTCGAACCGGCGCAGTAATAGTTGGCACATTCGTTGCCGTACTCGAAGCATTTGCTGTGATCATAATTCCGATTGTATTTGGCAATCTTTCGCAAGAAGCGCAAAATATAACCAGAAATATGCTCTGGGTAATATCGGCATACTTACCTATTTGGACGTATATAAATGCTCAATTTGCCACAGCCAGGGCCGGAGGCGACGCTATTATGGGTGTTTGGGTAGATGTAAGCGTAAACCTATTCCTCTTCCTGCCCGCAGTTTTTGTCCTTGCAGTCTTAACTGATCTTGGCCCCATTGCCTTGTTTGCCCTAGTAAAACTATCCGACTTTGCTAAGGTAGCTATTGCAACTTGGCAACTTCGTACAGAACGCTGGGTTAAAAATATGACCGGCGAACACCTACGGAGCTCTGTACGGGTCTAGGAATAGCTTACCAAAAAAAAATCCTGCTATTAATTACATCCCGAACATCCACCACAAGAACCAGAACACCCGGAGCTTCCTCCAGAGTTATTTTTTCTAATTATATGAAGCACCGTTAATACAACTGTAGCAAAA
>DUOS01000100.1 GCA_012838745.1 Treponema sp.
GCACTTGTGGTTAACGGGCGTGATGAAGTTGCGTTTCGCCGTATCGTTAATAAACCCGCTCGTGGATTGGGAGAGGTTTCTCGAAATCGTATAATTGACGAGTACCGCCGTGAGCTTTTTGATCCAGAAAGCGTTCCCGCCGAGCTGGGTTTCGAAGAGCATTTGGATATTATTGCCGTTGCAAAACGTCTGCTTGAGTCATTTTCTAAAAAGGCCCGCTCGGGATTAGCCGAGTTTATCCATACTATAGAAACATTACGAATTTTAATTGACGGACAGGTCGCTGGGGAGTCCGAGATTGTGATCGCCAACGACCAAAAGAAAGAAAAAAGCCAAAAGGGTGGTGCAGTCGGTCTTGCCATATTTGTGGAAAAACTTATTGACTCCTCTGGGCTTGTTGCCTACCACCGAGGTCAAGATGAAATTGCCGGAACACAGCGGGAATCGAACTTGCAGGAACTTGTTAACGCTGCAAGCTTGTATCCCCTTACCCGCGAAGGGCTTGTTGAATTCCTTGAACATATTGAGCTTGACCGTTCTATGGCCTCTGAACAAGATAATCCAGATTCAGTAACGCTTATTACTCTTCACAATACTAAGGGGCTTGAGTTTCCTCGGGTAATTATTACCGGTTTAGAAAGCGGAATATTCCCGCGGGACGATAAGGCAGGCGATGATCTCGAGGAAGAGCGCCGCCTCATGTATGTGGGATGTACCCGAGCCATGGACGAACTGTACTTAACGAGTTGTTCAATTCGCCGTTTGTACGGGCGAACAGAGTTTATGGAACCGAGCCGGTTCCTCTATGAAATTGATCGCGATTCGTTAGAAATACTCGGGAAACCTCCGCGCACCTTTACGGGGCTCAGCGGAGCGCATTCGCGGGGAGATGGCTTTTGGGAAGGGGACGAACCTTTGCGAGCGCATTCGCGGGGTGGAAGCTCGCGGGGTGGAAGCTCGCGCAATGCCGAAATCTCGCGGGGTGGAAGCGTTTCGAATCGGGGTGTCAGCCCCCCGCCCGCGAAAGTTCCTCCCGGTGAAAGCCCCGCTAGTAAAGCACTTGCAGAGAAATGGATGCTCGGGCAAAAACTCTTCCATGACGATTATGGATATGGTATGATAACGAAGTCTTTTTTCGCCGGCAGTGAGCTGGTAATTATGGTCCAGTTCGAAACCGGCGGCGAAAAGCGCTTTCTACCCAAGTATCAAGGCAAAGACTTTTTACTAGTGGAAAACGAATAAAGGATTGTAATAATGGTAAAAAAAACGCTTGTTGACGAAACAACTCTTGAAAACCTTTTATATCTTTCACGCCTTTCCCCGGAGAGTTCGAGCAAGGAAATCCTCGCTGGGCAGGTGCGTCAAATAGAAGAATACGTTGAGATTCTTTCAAAATATGCTGAAGACGAAGACATCGCCGCAGCGTATCCAGCTACCGAGGTTGAACAATTTAGAGATTCAACGGTGGTAAAAGCGCTGGAAAGCTCAGATCTCAAGAAAATTACCCCCGAATTTATGGATGGGTATTTTCGTGTTCCCAAAGTCTTAGGCGGCGGAGCCTAACATCAATACAGCCGGTAATTTCAAGGATATACTATGACTATATGCGACATGAGTGTAACAGAGCTTTCAAAAAAATTAGCGACAGGTGAACTAACCAGCGTTTCGATTGTGCGAGCCTATCGCGAAGCCTACGAAGCGGATAAAAGCAGTGAAAAACCCCTGCATGGCTATATAGAATTTTTTGAAACAGCAGAACAAGACGCAGCTCGAGCAGACGAGGCGCGCGCCACCGGAGATACCCGGCCTTTACTTGGCGTGCCCTTTGCGTCAAAAGATAATATTTCTATTAAAGGAAAAGCGTGCACCTGTGGTAGCGCACTACTGGAAGGCTATGTTGCACCATATAACGCAACCGTAACCGAACAGCTCATGGCAGCCGGAGCTATACCGCTCGGGCGCACTAATATGGACGAATTCGCCATGGGATCTTCTACCGAGTATTCATCCTATGGCCCATCGCGGAACCCAGTAAACCGCGATCTTACTCCGGGAGGAAGTTCTGGAGGCTCTGCAGCAGTTGTTGCCGGCGGCCTGGCGCCTATCGCACTCGGAACCGAAACCGGCGGATCTATCCGCCTTCCCGCGTCCTACTGTGGCATTTACGGCCTCAAGCCAACCTACGGTTCCTTGAGTAGATCAGGTGTGGTTGCTTTCGGTTCCTCGTTCGATCAAGTTGGCCTCCTTGCTCGCTCAGTAGACGATATAGGCCTCATGCTTTCTGTTATGGGCGGCTTAGACCGCTTAGACGATACCAGTACAAATACAGACTTTTCTGCACTCGCAAACCTCAAATCAGCAGATATTTCCCGCCTTAAAATTGCTATTCCCAAGGAGTTTATGGAAGCAAAAGGCCTAGATCCAGAAGTGGCTGCCGTCTTTGAACAAACTTGTGAGTGGTTCCGCTCTCGCGGTGCAACGATTGAAACTATATCAATTCCAGTGCTTGAGGCAGCCATAGGCTGTTACTACGTAATCGCCCTTGCGGAAGGAGCGAGTAACCTCGGTCGCTTTGATGGAATCCGCTATGGAAACCGCCGGGATCCAGGCACCGGCTACGATGATCTGTATGTAAAAACCCGTTCTGAAGGTTGTAACGCGGAGGTAAAACGCCGCATTATCATTGGAAACTACATCCTTTCTAACCATTTTTCTGGAGATACCTATAAAAAGGCTGTGAGTGTACGCGCTCGCATTCAGCGAGAAGTAGCCGCGGTGTTTGAATCTTTCGATATCCTCCTGTGCCCAACGAGCCCCACAACTGCATTTCCTCTGGGAGAAAAAATAGACGATCCTCCCGCTATGTACTTATCGGACCTATACACCACATTTGCCAATCTCGCGCGCATTCCATCCCTTTCTATTCCGGCAGGTAAGAGTACCCAAGGTTTACCGGTTGGTGTGCAACTGTGTGGCCCGCAGGGTTGCGAGGAAAAGATTCTCGAAGTTGCGCGTGCCTGGGAGGAAGATAAATGAACAATACAATAGTACATACTGACGGCGACCTACGCTACGAAATAATCATTGGGTGCGAAATCCATTGTGAACTCAAAACTAAAACAAAGGCGTTTTGCGCGTGCGAAAACCGCTATGGTGGCATGCCAAACACTCGTGTGTGCCCCGTATGCCTCGGTCTCCCCGGTGCCATGCCTGTTCCGAGCAGGGAATATGTAGAGCTCGGCGCTCGTGCCGGGTTCGCTCTCTCTTGCGGCATCAATCAGTTTACTAAATTTGATCGCAAACACTATTTTTACCCCGATCTTGTTAAGGGATATCAAATTACCCAAAACGAGATACCCCTTTGCCACGGTGGGCACGTTATGCTCAATCTCTCTGCGGCAAATGAAACTCCCCAATATAAAAAGGTAGGCTTAGAGCGAATCCATTTGGAAGAAGACGTGGGGAAAAGCCTTCATATTGAAGGGGCTCATAGTTATATCGATTATAACCGCTCCGGCGTTCCACTAATCGAACTTGTTTCAAAGCCGGATATGTCTAGCCCAGAAGAAGCGGCGCTCTTTATGCAAACCCTGCGCGAAATTCTGCGCTACATTGGGGTTACGGATGGAAACATGGAAGAGGGCGCCATGCGTTGCGATGCCAACGTCAATCTTAAAATTATTGAAAATGGAACAGAGTACCGCACGCCCATATCCGAAATAAAAAACATGAACTCCTTCCGCTCTATTCGGGATGCCTGCACTTATGAGGTAACACGCCAATTAGAAGCGTTCAGGGCTAATCATAAAACGCACACATTGGGAACTAAATGTACAATGGGATGGGATGACGCCACCGGTACAACGGTTATTCAGCGTTCTGAGAATGCCTTTTTAGATTATCGTTTTGTGATAGAACCAGATATACGACCCTTTACAATCAGTGAGGCTTTTTTACAGCGCGCAAAAGAACAGGTGGGAGAGCTTCCTGCAGAAAAAAGAGATCGATTTCGCCAGGAATATGGTCTTTCTGACTTTGACGTAAACACGTTGACGGCAGAGCGCGATCTTGCCGAGTGGTTCGAAGAAGCTGCGAAAAAATCGAGCGATCCCAAGAAAACTGCGAACTGGATTCTTGCCGAGCTTTTAGCCGTTCTTAATGAGCGTTCAATAGCTCTTTCTGAGCTTTCTATTACTCCCGATCACATTGCTGGCTTAGTAAACGCTCTCGGAAAAAACACTATAACCAGCCGCCAAGCTAAAGATGTATTCGCCGAGATGCTCAAAACGGGCAAACTTCCTGATGCGATTATTTCTGAGCGTGGAATGGCTCAAGTGAGCGACACCGGTGCCATAGAAAAAATTGTAGATGAAGTATTCGCAGAAAACCCCGAGGCAATTACAGATTTTAAAAATGGCAAGACAAATGTTATCGCGTGGCTTACTGGCCAGGTGATGAAAAAATCTCGTGGACAGGCGAATCCTGCCATTGCCGCGGAGCTCGTACAAAAAAGACTTGCGGACTAGCGGTAATCCGCTAGAATAGGTACCACTATGGAATCAGTTAAAACTATCGATCTAAAAGACGCCATCCGTACTCGGTATGGCAGTGTTCGGCGTGCGCATGAATATCATTTGTATACCGCAAAAGGCAAACGTCTCCTTGATTTGTATCAAGAAGCGGGTTCGGCTATTTTGGGTTGGCGTGCGGGTAAATCGAAACTTGTATTTAAAAGTATGCTGGACCGCGGCTTAACCGGTTCCTTCCCTTGCGATGCGGAAGGCGAGCTCGTTCGTGCAGTTCAAGAAGTCGTTCCTCAGTATTCTGAAGTTCGCTGGTATGTGTCCCAGGAGAAGGCTCGCCGTGCCTGTGCCGGCTTTCTTGATCTTTGGAGTGAAATACCCCTCATGGAGTCTCCGCTACTCCACCCTGAGGCTTCCTCGGATATTGGCCCTGGGGGAGATTCACCGCTTTCAGCCGCAAAAGAACTGCGTGGTGTGCAACTTTGGCGCCCCTGGCTCGATGAAGCCTTTTACGCTATGAGCGACCGGGTAGATTCCGCTTTTTTACATTCGGTGCACGAAACCCTCGATACAATGGTGCTCAGTTCTCCCCTTCCTTTTGCTAGCGGGGTAACCTTAGCGGTGTTTGCACCGCGTTCGAAAGAAGCCCTCGCTCGCATTCCCCCTTCCGATTCTGTGGCTCCAGCGTTGCTTAGTGCATTAGCGCGCGCATTTCATGATCTTTCTGCGGCTATCTTTGCGCGCACAGAATCAGACTGGATTGTGTACGATGAGTTTGTGGGGCAGTGGTGGGATCGCCGTGGCCCCTATCTCGTGCCTAAGATGCGCCCATCTCGCTATACACAGTTCTTTTATTCTTGCCTTGATCAGGGCCTTCTTATATCTCCTAATTATCACGTTCCTTCTATAATACCTTTTACGGCAGATCTCGGTGAGTTCAAGGCATTCCAGCGTAGTGGGGCTCTATGAATGCGGGGGTAGCTTTATTGCAGAACCCAGAAATCTTTGAACTCTTGGTTTCACTCATTTTTGGTGCTATTGCAGCATTCTTAGCCATTATTTCGTGGACTAAGACTACGAGCCTCCCCTGGATTCTCGTTATTTCCGGTATTCTTGCCTCGTATGCGGGGCTTTTATATAGGACTCTTCAGGTGTTTGGGTTCTTTACTGGGTATGAAATCCATGTTTTTGGCTCTTCTTTGGGCTCTTTGCTTTCGAGCAACATTCCCAATGTTTTTTTTATTGCGGCTTTTACTGTCTTCTTATTTCAAAGAAATTGGAGATAATGGAGACTGCGTGACACTGGATAGCCTTTTGTCACACGAATATGGTCGATTTATGAAAATAAACTTGACGAGGTAAAATCTAGCAGGTATAATAATTCAAAAGATAGAGATAGTAAAAGAAAACCGTTGGTTTGACTATCTCAAAAC
>DUOS01000101.1 GCA_012838745.1 Treponema sp.
AGTTCTTCTGGTTCAATTTGGACTAGATCAATATGGTCAGAGTCTTCTGTTTCCAATTCTATTGGTGCGAGAGCCTCTATGTCGTCTATGTCGTCTATGTCGTCTAGGTCGTCTATGTCGTTAATGTCGTTAATGTCGTTAATGTCGTCTATGTCCTCTATGTCGTCTATGTCATCTATGTCGTCTATATTGAAATCAGGAGTTTCGTCTAGTGATTTCTCGATTGTATCGCTAGTGTCGTCTTCCATATCAAAATCTTCTAAATTTATAACGGTATCTTCATTATTTTGAGAATCGGATTCTTGGTTAGGAGAGGCTTCAAAGGTTACTAGTTCAAGATCATCTTCCATATCCTGAATATCAGGAAGATCTCCGAAGTCGGAAATATCAGGAACATCTTCAAAATCTGGCAATACGTTGTCATCTTGTATATAAGTATCTACATCTTCTACTTCTTCATAGGGTGAGGATACATCGCGAGGACCGCTCTTTACCCAAACACCATACATATCCAATGCTTCTTTTTCATCATTGAAGTCATTAGGGAAAGAAGAGTCTCGTATTTCGTCATTATCAAAGTCCGGCATTATCATCGCTCCCGAAATAAATGGTTTTCTACTTAACTTATCGGCAGGTGGAAGCTAATTATTTAACTGTATATTACCACCAGCGCCCTGTCAATAATATTCAAGGTTTTCATCTTGTGTGCCGTTATTGTTATTGTATGAAGTATTTAAGAATTGTGCTACCGCTCTTTTTGGGCACACTGATTTATTCATTACTCAGTTTCTCTGCTGGTCCTAAAGGGTTTTGGCCTTTTTCGCAGTTAGAAGTTGAATATACGCGCATTAACCAAAATCTTGAAACTCTACAGAATATTAATGGGTCTCTTGAAGCAAGATTAGCCAATCTTACCTCAGATTCCGACACTATTTCTGTATATGCCCATGAACTTGGTTATATTCACGAAGGTGAAAAATTAATTAAACTCGCTGGTTTTACCGGTGGAATTGATCGAACCTTGTATTCTGGGTCTGCACTTGAGTCGAGAATCCCCCAATACGTTCCAGAATGGATATGCAAAATCACAGGAATTCTTTTCGGATTACTTTCTTTTTTTGTAATGGATCTTTTTAAAAGGAAATATACTCATGATAATAAAAAAAGAAGATGCTGATTCTATAGACAGAGTATCCAGATGTTTAAAAAAAAACGCACTTGTAGTACTTCCAACTGATACTATATATGGGTTTTCTGCCATCGCACCACAAGGCGCAAGCAAAATTTTGCATGTTAAGGGTCGCGACGAAGGTAAATCATTTATACAACTACTTGCACAACCGGAAGACCTATATACCTACCTAGTGGGAAAATTTAATCCGGCACTTCTTTCTTTATGGCCAGGAGCGGTAACTTATATAGTAAAAACGAAACATAATACAACCACGGCATTTCGTTGTCCGGGTGATTCGTGGTTGCGCTCTGTAATAGAAAAAACCGGAAGTCCGTTATATTCAACAAGCGTAAATCGCACGGGTGAACATCCATTTAACAACATAGAAAAAATAATTAGAGAATTTGGAACAATCGCGGAATGTATTGTAGACGCGGGAACCTTGCCGTTCAGCTCAGCATCAACTATTGTTGATACAATAAAGGGTAGCGTAATTCGTCAGGGTGGGGTTGTCGTACCAGAAGAATATTTCAAAATACTATAACTAATCTCGAACCCACGATACCGGTCGCTCGTCATTTTCCATTTTCAAAATATTTTTTCCGTCATTTTTTATAATAACTGTTTTCTTTGTTCCAGAAAGAGTTTTTTGATCCTTTGATATTAAAAACCTCCATTCTAAAGGCGGTGCCACATTGACTGCTTGTTTTGCTACCGGATCGGGAAGGTTATCAAACTGACGAGGATTGGAACTTCCTTTTTGACGAACAATGAGGTCTCCATTAGAAACAATTACTTCTAGAGAGAGCGATACACCACTTGAAAGAACAGCTACTCCGCGGCCACCTCGTAACAGCATAATCTTTTCTATGCCGTCTTCACCACGCCATGAGCCTGCTAGAGAATCTATATTAGTTACCGAAACAAGTGCCTTTTCTTCCAGAGTGGAAGTATCAGTTACAATAGGTTTTTCCTGCCTATTACGAACAAACACTGGTTCGTCTGGGTCAGGCAAACGAATTGATTGATCAAACAAGTCTCGAACAAGAATACGAGACTCAAGTAATATTCGATTAGAATTTTCATAAACACGCGAAATAAGGCGGGTTACACCGAAAGGGCCACCTTTAAGAACTAATTCTAACTTAATTCCATCAGGTTGACTGGTCATAGTTCCAAAAAATGCATAATCAGTACCATCTGGCACACCAAAATCAAGTGGAGGGGAATCGGAACGCATATCCACAATTCGATACGTTCGTAGTTCCCGAATAAAAGAATACACTAGATCATCAACAGTCATAGAAATATTGTCGTTAAGATCGTTTGAAAATAGAGAAAAAACAGCTACCGAAGGGAGAGACTGTGCATAAACAATTGAAGATAAAAAGAAAAACATGCAGAATATGACGAGGATACGTTGTACTTGGTTCACGTCTCTCTTATTTTTATCCATTGTTCCTTGTGCGGATTTCCCGCTGAAGATCCCTTTTGACATCACGATCACGGATATCCGATCGTTTGTCAAACAGTTTTTTACCTCGGCAAATACCAAGGTTTACCTTTATTATACTGTTTTTTAGATAAAAATCGAGGGGTACGAGGGTAAAGCCTTTTTCATCTACTTTTCTTGCCAAGCGTTTTATTTCATCGCGATGAAGCAATAACTTTTTAGGACGATATGGATCATGATTAAAAACAGACGAATATACATAGGGAGTAATGTGTAATCCCATAAGCCATACTTCACCATTACGAATTTCGGCAAAAGAATCAGGAAAAGACATGTTTCCAGCTCGGATAGACTTTACCTCTGTTCCTTGGAGAACAATTCCACATTCGATAGATTCTTCAATAGCATAATTAAAACGGGCCTTACGGTTTTTTGCCAATATTTTAACCGGTGTTGTATTACTCATTACAGGAATTATATGAATTAGCTTACACACTTGTCAACGATGCAAGACAATGGTAAAATTCTATTTCTATAATTACAACAAAAAAGAGGTTGCACATGCCCGCCAAATGGCACAAATATTCGTACACAGCACAACGAGATGAACGGCGAACCTTTATTGCTATTATCGTCTTTTTAGTTTTTTCGCTCGTTTTGTTTACGCTCATACACAATTACGCAGTTACTATGTATAAACTTCAAGCCAAAACCATGGAGCCTACGCTCTATAGTGAAGAAAGAATAATTTCTTCACCACTGTATTCCGCACATCCAGGAGAAAAAACGGGGTTTTCCTTGTTTTTTTCTTCAGAAAGAGGGGATATCGTCGTTATATCACCAATTAACACCGATAGCCAGGGAACACTCAAGACGGCATTCCGTTCTATTGTCTCGTTTATTACCTTTCAAAAGTTCAGGCCTTTCTCGTCTGAAGATACTCCGGGAAAAAAACCGGTTATACGTCGGCTTTTAGGGTACCCTGGAGATAGTCTCTACATGGATAATTTTATACTGCATATTAAACCTGCAGACTCGTCTCATTATTTAACTGAATTTGAATTAGTATCCAATCCCTATGAATTGCGTATTGATCCACTTCCTGATGGTTGGAACACAAACATGCCTTTTTCAAACTCTTTTGAAGAAATTACCCTTGGGACTAATGAATATTTTGTTCTTTGTGATAATCGCTCTATGGCAAGCGACTGTCGTATTTGGGGTCCTATTACCCGAGAGCGCATAGTAGGAAAGGTTTTGTTTCGTTACTGGCCATTTAAACGGTTTGAAAAGTTTTGAACGAAGACGCAATGCCTTCACTGTATATTCATGTTCCTGTTTGCAAAAAGAAGTGTGATTACTGTGATTTTTATTCTATACCGCTTTCAACACTTTCCCAATCACCTGAATCCATAACTACAAGCATTACGGATTCATTAATTGAGGAAATAGAAACTCGTAGCGGTACATTGGGAGTTTCTCAATGGAATACTGTATTTATTGGGGGAGGGACCCCGAGTTTGCTTCCACCGCGGGATCTTCTTCGTTTGGGCGCAGCCTTTACTGCTAAAAGCGAAGTAACAATAGAAGCAAATCCAGAAAGTATTACTGATCTGTGGTTAGATGTCTGCGCAGAAGCCGGTATTACCCGTATTTCAGTGGGTATACAAACGTTGCACACACCTCTTTTGGATGCAGTGGGTAGGCGTGGCAGCGCTCAAGGAAACCGAGATGCCCTTGCCCGAATTTCTCGCCGCTGGAAAGGATCCTTTTCAGTGGATTTGATGTGCGGTTTACCTGGTCAAACTAAAAAGATGCTCCTTGAGGATATTGAAGAAGTAAGCAAATATCCGGTTAACCATGTATCTTTATATTCATTAATCATTGAACCTACTACTCCGCTAGCACAACGCATAGCACACTCACCTGAGCCTCTGTTACCCCCAGATGAAGAAGTTCTATGGTTTAGCGCTCGGCAAACACTAGAAGAGCGGGGCTTTAGGCAATATGAAATATCTAACTTTGCCCAACCGGGTGGAGAGTCCGCACATAATCTAATTTACTGGCATATGGGTTCATATATAGGAGTTGGCCCTTCTGCTGTAGGCACCATTCAAAACGGCGACAAATCCATACGGTATACCAATAAAAGAGACCTTGCCGCATGGCTTAAAAACCCTATTGAGCAGCAAATAGTTGAAGAAATTTCACGAACCGACACTATTATAGAAGTATTGCTCATGGGTTTTCGACTCAGAGATGGAATTGCCCGAAAATCATTTAAGGATCGTTTTGGAAAAGATATACTGGACTATATTGGTATAACCGCTCGCAATTGGCAAAAGAAAGCCCTCTTCTTCGTTACAGAAGAAACAGTAGGTCTTACCCGAGAAGGGTTACCTATACTGGATCGCTTTCTTTCAGATTGCCTAGAAGAAATAAATCCAGACTGAAATCATTTAAAAAATGTATTTAGCTTTGCGTATAATCGTCCAATAGTATCCTTAGCATTGCGATCAATAGAATCTTCGGATTCACCAATGAGGGTTTCAAGACTCGAAATTGATTCATTAAGCGCAGTATGGAAACCACGAGAACACTTGTACCAGTATCTACCATCACCGTCAGTAAAAAGGCAGAGAAAGCCAAGTTCGCGGCTCTTTTCTTTAGCAACCGTTACCCGAAACACCCAAGAGAGGCTTGCAATCAGTTCGGCAAAGTCTTCGGAAAAAACATAGTTCCTTTTTCTTGGCCACGCATCTTTTTGTACTGGACGCAGATCAAATGAACTTGCGATTCGGATAATCAAGTCAAGTTTTTCTCCAACAAGTAATTCATATTTTCCAATGATAATTTTCCCACGCAATCCTGCAAGCTGGTGCATATAGGATCCCGATCTCTCCATTGAAGAAAGAGCGGCGTTAAGGGGTTCTAACGAAAGATTGACTTGTTTTTTACCCTTAATTTTTACAATGGGAAATGAGTGCCCACCAATTACTAAGGTTGAATCGTCTCTTTTAGCATCTCGAACTGTAGTAGGTTTGTCAGTTTTTCGAGCAGTACGTTCCTTCCCACCTTTTTTTCCTCGAGGAAGCAAACTATCAGCGAGATCTGGGTTAATTTTTGCAAGGATTTCCCTAGTGAGGGGAGAAACAGACATTGCATACATGCGACTTGTTCGAACAATTTCGCCGGCAACAATAAACTGTGGGCTTTCTCTAAACATGCAGGATCCGGGGTGTATTTGTATACGTTCTGCTGTTAAGCTGCGAAAAGAATCACGACCATCTCGAACACACACAAACTGAATCATTCCTGTAGCGACGCAGGCGAGATAATCTTCTATAGCACCACCAGAGGATATGGGTACACCCATATCTGAAACAATAAGCTCTAGTTGTTCTTTTATATTAGAAATTTCTGCCATTACTCGTTCATCAAGAAAGCTAATTTCGCAAAATTTGACCGGATTCTTTGCTCGATTGTACATCCGAAATATTCTCAAGAAAGAAACATAATCGCCAGTTGGTTCCCTAAATCCCTGATGTGCTTTGCGAGCATCCATTTCTTTTCCTGGCGGTAAGACAAACGGATTCTTCGCCGAAAGAAAGGCTGCTGCTATGAGCACCTCTTCCACAACAGCGGGGTATTTAAGAATAGCTTCAACAATAATTCTAGACTGCCGGGGTTGGAGTGGGAACTGACACATCATTTGACCAATTTTAGAAAGAGAATTGTCTGTTTCAATGGCTTGCAAAAGGGTGAGAGTGTCCTTTGCACCAAGCATACCTTCGCGAGATGGTGGAGAAATAAATGAAAACGTATCAAAGTCTGTTATTCCGAGCTCAGACATCCTCAGCACAACTTCTGATAAATCAGTTCGATATATTTCCTCAGTAGTATATAAGGGTCTAGATTCAAAATCTTTTCGTTCAAAAAGCCGGTAACAGGATCCTTCACGTGTGCGCCCTGCACGACCACGCCGTTGATTGCAAGACGCCCGAGATACGGGTACTTCAACCAAGCTCGATGTGTAGGTATGGGGGTTATAAAAGTTTAGCTTTGCTAAGCCTGAATCAATAACCGAGGTAATACCATCTATAGTTATAGAAGTTTCCGCAATATTAGTAGAAATAACTACCTTAGTTTTTCCAAATGGCGGATCATGAAAGACGCGTTCCTGTTCTTCCTTAGGCAATCTTCCATAAAGAGGTAGTACGTGAAGTTTAGAATACCAATGCTCTTGGGATATACGTTCAACACAGGTTTTTATAGCTCTTTGTCCCGGTAGGAAAATCAGTATGTCACCATCACGATCCTCATCCATAATGCGTGATATTATAGAAGTAATTTTTTCCATGAGGGCTGCTTCGGCTTCAAAAAAACCACCGGTAACGGGAACTTCTGGAGCGTCATAAACAATAGTAACGGGGTAGGTGATTGCGTCAATTTTTACAACAGGGCAATCATCAAAATAGGTTGAAAACATTTCTGTATTGATGGTTGCTGATGAAACAACGACCTTAAAATCGTGGCGTTCGGCCATAACCCGTTTGAGCAAACCCAGAATAAAGTCAATATTGAGGCTTCGTTCATGTGCCTCGTCTACTATTATCATTGAGTACTTGCTGAGCCAGGGATCAAGTTTCATTTCTTGAAGCAAGATTCCATCAGTCATAACCTTAATACGAGTAGTTAGGTCTGTCATATCTTCAAAACGCATCTTGTACCCAACCAAACCGGGCAGGGGAGTTTCAAGCTGTTTTGCAATAAATTCGCTTACGGAAAGGGCAGCAATCCTACGCGGTTGTGTAACACCAACGATGCCGCTCGACGTATAACCCGCCTCATGAAAAATTATAGGAAGCTGGGTTGTCTTTCCTGAACCAGTTGGGCTTTCAATAACAAGAACCTGGTTGTGCGATAACATATCCAGAATTCGTTGTTTTTGCAGATATACAGGTAGTTCGTGTGGTTTCATACTAATAAGTATAGTCCTTCATGTCGTTCAGGGCAATATCGGTAAATATTCTTCCATAAGTTCAAGGCGTTTATAGTAATAATTTCGTAATTTTTTCGGCAGGGATTCAATAAATGTATCTGTATGAAGCTTAACTACCATACCATGGTCGGGATCTCTATAATTTGTAATGGGAATCGGCGTAACAACGAAGGTGTCGAGTGTTCCCGTGTTTGGAGCCTTTTCCACCTGTACACGCAGCAGTACTGCATCCCCAGTATACTCACGGTCTGCTTCTGGGTTTTCAATATTAGCCGTATATCTTTGCCCAGAAATAAAATTACCCATGGAGTACATAAAAAGACGATTTTTTCCTGCTACCTCACAAACTTCCCAAGACTGCATAACATGGGGATGATGCGCCCAAACAACGTCTACTCCAGAGTGAGCAAGGCGAATACACCACTCACGTTTTGAATTACTAACAGTTCGAACATATTCAGGTTCATTAGTATGAAGGGCAAGAACAAAGAAGGCATTTGGATACTCAGCTGTAATTTCTTCAATGCGTTGTATTAAAGCATTTCTACCGGAAGTAGTTGGCGGTGAGTAATATACGAGCTGTGCAGAGGGATCATGGGAGTTCAATATTTCAGTAATTGCGAGAAATACTATTGTCCAGCCTTTCTTTTTAATAACAACCGGTGTTATGGAGTCTTCTACTTTAATACGCAGGCCATTGGCATATATGTAGCTTGGTAACGAATTTATAGCATTGAGGGTTCCGTAAATTCCAGCATTGTCTTGATCATTTGAATGATTATTTGCGAGAGAAAAAACATCGAAGCCACCATCTATAGCTGCGTGTAGATATGAATGATGTACATTAAAGCGGGGGTAGGTAGAACAAGGAAGGATATCTGTAATAGGTGTTTCTAAATTTCCAAATGTTAGATCATCAGAATGAAGAAATGTACCGACGTCGGAATAAATACGATTATAATCCTTCATAGTAAAATTGACAGAATGAGCCATGATATCACCTGCGAAGGTCATAATCAGTTGTTGAAAACTAGCTTCATCTCGTGAGTCTTTTTCCGATGACACGGATGCACACGAACTAGCTAACAGGATTAGTGCAAAAAACAGGGAGTATAAAAGGTGTCTAGTAGTAATACAATTAGTCACGAAATGTAGTATACATTGACAGCACGGGGTACTCAAGCTACAATTCTATGTATTTTTCGGACGAAACTATCCAGGAGGAAAAGAAAACATCTATGGCAAAAAACAAAATGGTCTATTTCTTCGGTAATAAAACCGCAGAAGGTGACTCAACGATGAAAGAATTACTTGGCGGTAAGGGTGCAGGCCTTGCTGAAATGACAAAAATTGGACTTCCCGTTCCCGGTGGGTTTACCATCACAACGGAAGTTTGTGATTTGTTTTACAAAAATAATAAAAAATACCCAGCCGGACTAAAAGAAGAAGTCTCAAAAAACATTAAAATGCTGGAAAAAGCAACGGGGAAAAAACTGGGCGATTCTTCAGACCCGCTTCTTGTTTCAGTTCGGTCGGGAGCTTCCGTTTCCATGCCTGGAATGATGGAAACAATACTTAATCTTGGTATTAATGACTCATCTGTTCAAGGTATAGCTAATAAAACGGGAAATCTTCGTTTTGCTCTTGATGCCTATCGCCGGTTAATCATGATGTACGGTTCAACCGCCATGGGGATTCCTCGGGAAAAATTTGATGCATTATTTGATAAAATCAAACAAACCGTAACGCGCAAGCGACTAAAAATTACTGCTGGCACTCAGGTCCTCGATACTGATGTAAATGAGAAAGAACTTGAATTGCTTATAGTACAGTTTAAGGCTCTTTATAAAAAAGAAATAAAACAAGACTTTCCCCAGGATCCAGAAGAACAACTTTGGGGTTCAATTGGAGCAGTTTTTGGATCTTGGATGGCAGATAAGGCTATTACCTATCGCAAGGTAGAAAAACTCTTCGGCGTAGTAGGAACCGCAGTTAACATTCAACAGATGGTATACGGCAATAAGGGCAGCACTTCCGGTACCGGTGTTTGTTTTACCCGTGATCCTAATAATGGTAAAAACATTTTTTATGGAGACTACTTGGTTGATGCCCAGGGAGAAGACGTAGTTGCCGGAATTCGTACTCCCATCAAACTTTCTGATTTTGAAAAAAAAGACCCCAAGGCTTACAAGCAACTATGCGAAGTGCGCCTAATACTTGAAAAACACTACAAGGATATGCAAGATCTTGAGTTTACCGTAGAAGAAGGCAAGCTATATATGCTCCAATGCCGTACGGGAAAAAGATCCCCGGCAGCAGCCTTTAATATTGCCGTAGACTTAGTTTCTGAAAAATTGATCTCCAAGGAAACCGCAGTTTCCCGTATTAAGACAAGCGATATAGAAGGTATATTTTATCCAGCTATCGATAAATCCCACCCTCAGATTCTAAAAGACGCATTCATTGTAAATGGAATCGACGCAGTACCAGGTGCAGCAGCAGGAAAGGTATGCTTTAGTGCTGAAGGCGCCGAAGCTATGGCAGAAAAAGGTGAATCGGTAATACTGGTACGTAAAGAAACCAGCCCTGAAGATATTGGCGGTATGCATGCAGCCCAAGGAATCCTAACTGCAACAGGCGGCAAAACAAGCCATGCAGCAGTAGTTGCTCGTGGTTGGGGTAAATGCTGTATTGTTGGATGCGAAGAGCTCAATATTGATTATGTAAAGAAACAATTTTCAGTTGGAAAAATTATAGTAAAAGAAGGCGACTTTATAACCCTTGACGGATCTCTCGGTAATGTTTACCTCGGAGAACTCAAATTAGTTCCACCAAAACTCCCTGCTTCCTATGAAACTCTTATGAAATGGGCTGACGATCTGAGAACTATAAAGGTTCGTACAAATGCAGATACTCCCAAAGATGCCACCCATGCACGTAAGCTTGGCGCAGAAGGTATTGGCTTGTGCCGAACGGAACATATGTTCTTTAGTACAGAAGATCGTATTCTTGCAATCCGCGAAATGATTATTGCAGAAGATGCTCAATCAAGGAAAAAAGCACTTGCTAAACTCTTGCCAATACAAACAAAGGACTTCCAAGGTATTTTCAAAGCTATGGACGGTCTAGGCGTAACCATCCGTCTTATAGATCCACCTCTACATGAATTTGTTCCTCATGACGATGCTGGCCAAAAAGCACTTGCAAAATCTTTAGGCTTGCCTTTTGCTACAGTTAAACAACGAATAGAAAGACTTCATGAATCAAACCCCATGCTCGGGCATAGAGGATGCCGACTTGCAATTACCTATCCTGAAATTCTTGAAATGCAAGTTACTGCTATTGTAACGGCAGCATGCCGCGAGAGTAAGAAGGGAGTAAAGGTTTTTCCGGAAATCATGATACCCCTTGTAATCGACGCAACTGAACTTTCCATTCTTGAAAAACTCACAAGAAAAACAGCTGATGCTGTTATTGAAAAAACCGGTATTAAGGTAAAATACCAGGTTGGAACTATGATAGAAACACCACGTGCAGCTCTTCTTGCTGATAAGATTGCTTGTTCTGCTGATTTCTTCTCATTCGGTACCAATGATCTTACTCAAATGACGCTCGGTATAAGCCGTGACGACGCGGGTAAGTTCCTTATTGATTATGTTGATGAAAACAAAACTGGTATTTTCCGTGCAGATCCTTTCCAAAGCCTTGATTTGGAAGGAGTTGGTTTACTTGTTACTACTGGAATTGAAAAGGGACGCTCCGTAAAACCCAAGCTTAAGATCGGTATTTGCGGCGAGCACGGTGGCGATTCTGATTCAGTAAAGTTTTGCTGCCGAGCAGGCATGGACTATGTATCCGCCTCTCCGTTCCGCGTTCCCGTTGCCCGCCTAGCCGCGGCACAGGCTGCGATCGAAGATAAAGCGGAGAAGGCTGCTGCGAAAAAAGCAGTAGCTAAAAAATAATTATATGAAACCGATTCTGCCGTCAGTACTATTTCTCGCTTTTTTGCTTTCCCCAATTATTGGGGCGGGAAGGCCAGATAATGCTGACAGCAGAAAGCCGGTTCGTGTTGCGGCCTTGGCGGGGCCTTCTGGCCTTTCCATGGCTCGCTTTTTTTGCGAACCTCCCCGCATTGGTACCCATTCTTTTGATTTTCAAACAGCAGGATCAGTTGATATTCTTGTACCCAAGCTGATAACCGGAGATGTAGATATTGGAATACTACCGGTAAATGTTGCAGCAAAACTGTATACGACGAATCCCAAAACAATAATAATTGGTGCAGTAACCGGTACCGGTATGCTTTCCTTAGTAACAAGGGATAAAACAATTTCCCAGATTAGCGACCTCAAAGGTAAGCGAGTTTATGTAGCAGGACAGGGATCAACTCCAGAATATGTTCTTCGTTCTCTTATAGCCGCACCAGGAAATCAAGCAAAATCAGTAATTCTTGATTTCTCCTTGCCAACAATAGAAATAGCAACGGCACTTGCGGCCGACCGGATTTCTTATGCTCTTATTCCTGAACCCTTTACCACACTCGCCTTAAAAAATTCTTCCAAAAAGAATCCGCTTTTTCGTGCAATTAATCTTTCTAAGGTGTGGAAATTCTCTGGTTATGGAGATGATTTCCCCATGACGGTATGCGTTATCCGCAGTAGTTTTGCAAAAAAAAATCCAGCGTTAGTGAGAGAGTTCCTTGAAGCCTACCGCGAAACTATTTTCTGGACAATTCAAAATCCAGATAAGGCAGCCCAATGTGCGGAACAAGCAAACCTTGGTTTACTAGCCTCCGTAGCAGAAGCGGCCATACCGCATTGCGGATTTACCTTTCTTTCTGCCGAGGATGCAAAACCACTAATTGAATCCCTTCTTTCCGTCTTTTTAGATTATGCACCATCTTCAATTGGTGGTTCTCTCCCTGATGACGGGTTTTATTTTAAGTGAAACGCCTGTCTTTTTTTGGAGTTATTTCCACCATTGTATTAATTGGACTATGGCATGTAGCTGCTACTATTATAGATTCTAGCTTTATTATTCCCTATCCCCGAGCTGTTCTTTTTGACCTTTGGTCTCTCCTTGCCAACAAGGATTTTTTTCCAATGTTGTACGCAACCTTCGCAAGAGGAATCACAGCCTTTGCAGTATCGGCAATTCTTTCATTTGTAATCGGTGTACCTGCAGGTCTTTTCCCCGGATTTGAAGCAAGCACACGACCATGGATGGCTGTAATTCGAGCAACTCCGGTTGTCTCACTCATACTCATTGCTCTGTTTTGGTTTGGTTCATCGATCGTTCCTATTTTTGTAGCTATACTTATGACTATGCCAATAATGACGGATTCTATTGTTCAGGGAATAAAAAATACAGATACAAACCTTCTTGTTATGGCTCGAGTATATCGTTTTAGTTTTAAAAATATTTTATTCTATATTCGCTTACCATCATTGTTACCGTATTTTATTGGTGGGGCAGGGGCTTCGCTCGGTATTAGTTGGAAGGTTGTTGTAGCTGGAGAAATTCTCGCGTTTCCCCGTTTTGGCATTGGAACCGCAATGCAAACAGCACGAGTTCATCTTGAAACCGGAAGAGTTTTCTCACTCACTATAATTGCTGTTATCTTATGTCTTATAACCGAAAAAGTTTTTGCGCTTATAACAAGAAAATTAGCAAAACGTATTTCACGGGTAAAAGCATGACAATAGATTCTATAACTGTTCACTATGAAAATCGTAGTGTCTTTGAGAACTTTTCAATCTCGGTTACTGATGGATCAGTTACTGCAATACTGGGTCCCTCAGGATGTGGAAAAACAACGCTTCTTTTTGCTATAGCAAATGCTTTACAAAAAAATATTAAAGTATCTTTTGTATTTCAAGAACCACGGCTGATTCCCTGGTGTACACTTCAAAAAAACCTCGAGTTAACGATGAGTGGATCAACTTCGGAAAAACGAGATAGGTCTCGTGAGTATTTAGATAAAGTACATTTGGGCTCAAGTGCTCGTAAACTCCCTACGGAAATTTCAGGCGGTGAACGCCAGAGAGTTTCAATAGCACGAGCTTTTTCGTGCCGGGCACCAGTTCTCCTTATGGATGAGCCATTTCAGTCTCAAGATACCGGTCTTAAAGATCGCCTGATGGAAACTTTTTTGCAGTTACAAGAAATTGAAAAACGCACCGTTATTGCAGTAACTCACGACGTGCATGAAGCTAAAACCATAGCTAATCACATAAAAATACTTGGAGGAAAACCCGCCCAGTTAGTATTTGAAAGTCCTGTTTTAGACGTTTCAACCGATGCGCTAGCATCGATTATTTCAGAACAATCACGTCTTTTTTCCCTTTAATCACAGGGTAGTTGGCTTGTTCTAGTGCATATTTCAGTATTTAACACCTGTTTAACTGCGTATAATGTATGTTCTGTCTACCAGTTCATATTATGGATGGTTTGTTATATTAGTTTGTACAGGCCTAGGACGATTCTTTTGCGTTTAAGTTTTCTTGAGCAATTGAGCTATAGACTGTGAAAAAATCATTGGCTTCTGGCAGTCTTGGATTGTGGGCTATGCTCCGTAGCTTAGTGATTGCAGTATACTCATGCCAAGGTTTTCCTGTAACTTCCATCATGAGGTCTCGAAACTTTCTATCTGCTGCAAAGGGTATTGTTAAAACAATACTCGTATCTGTTTTATCTTCGAACTCCATCCCCTCTGTTTCCTGTATAAATGCTTTGATACGTTCGTCCTCTAATACTGTTGTACACCAGTCGGAAGACAAAAATTTATATGAGAACTTATTACCCCACAAGAATACTGAAAGGGATTTTCGCTTTACTTTATTCGACAAAAAATATACTAACACTCGCTGTACTCTGAGTGATTCTGGTAATGAATCATTTAAGAGATTCATTATTGCTTCTTCACTATCTGGTTTTTTGAACAACATAAAAGAAGCGACTTCATCTTCTGAGGCAATTCCCAACGACATACTCTCGGCAAGTTCTAAACGAGGTATTGGGTTAAAGCCCTCTGAATATACCACTGGTAACCCCGAACGAGAAAATGCTTTATACCAGATTTCAAGCAATGCAAGATGCGGTATGTACGGAGCAGCATCATGTTTTGCAAAGGATAAAATTACTCGATATCGTTCATCTGAGTCTTCCTGTAAAATTTCGCTTTGTTCAAGATTTTCTGGTGTCATTTTATCTATTTTACCTGTTTGAAATACAGAAACATCTCGATTACATACACCACAAGGATCTGGGCAATCAGGAGAACAAGGGTCTGTTCGTATTTCAAGACGAGACCTCTCACGTTCGCGAGCTAAAAAAATTTTGGTGGGTCCAAGGCTTACTCCATCCCAGGGCAAAGGTTCATCAATTTTTCGTTCTCGTATAGTTTCTGCCTCAACATCCCAGTCTGCTTCTGCGAATACTTCTTTCCATATTTCGGGTTTAGCCCAGTCGTCCCAAGCATCTAGCCGGCAACCACGTTGGTAAGCTTTAAGCACAAGCTCCCCTACCCGTTCATCTCCTCGAGAAAGAACGGCTTCTAAAAACGAGCCAAACGGATTGTGGGTACTCACCTTAAATTTAGCCCTTGGTAAATTCTGATATATGTAATCTAGTTTTCGTTTTGATTCTTCCATCGAAAGCTGAGCTTCCCACTGGTACGGAGTATGTGGCTTTGGTATAAAGGTTCCAACATTCACAATACACTGTATACGAGTTTTTGCTTGAACATCTAAAAGAAATTCAACGATAGCAGCTTCTTCTGATTGTTCTGTTTCGTCGATGGGTAATCCCACCATAAAATAAAACTTTGCTTTATTCCAACCCCGTTTTTTTGCTTCAAATAGTATATCCAGTATTTGTTGGCGATATACATCTTTATTAACTGATCTCTGCCAACCATCAACCGGTGTTTCAACCGCAAATGTTAAGCCGCTTTTTCTAACTCGAGCAAGTTTTTCAAGAATGGGCAAGGTAAACGTATTTACTTTTAGAGAAGGTAATTGAAAAGAAACATTTTGTTTTGAGTAACGAGATATGAGGGTTTCAAGGAGTGAATCAATTTCACCATAGTCACCAGAAGAAAGGGATAAAAGACTAATCTCTCGATAGCCTCCTCGATTAACAAGATAGTCAACGTCCTCAAGAATACGTGCAGGATCTTTACTTCTTTGTGGACGGTAATACATACCAGCATGGCAAAAGCGACAGCCATTGGGGCAACCACGCATTATTTCTACAGCACCATGATCTTGAACAATTCGAAGATTAGGAACAGGAAAACAAACCTGACGATCAGCTCCATCTAGAGAGCCAAAGTTAGAAAGAACAGCTCTTCGTGTGCATACCTGATTATTTTTACGCAAACTGTTTTTTTCTGAAGTCCAAATTGCTGGATGATCGGCAATAATAGAAAGCAAATCGGAGCGGGTTGCTCCTGCTTTTTTTCTTTCCCCGAGAAGCTCAACAAGGTCATAAAGACCTGCTTCAGATTCCCCAATAAAAAATGCGTCTATAAAACGTGAAAAAGGCAAGGGATTAGTAACACCACAGCCTCCAGCAATAACAATGGGATCACCTTCTTTGCGATCTTTAGTTTCTAAAGGAACTCCACCAGTATCTAAAATAGAAAGCAATCCGTTAATACCGGGTTCATACCCAATACTTACACCAACAATATCAGTGTTAACAATTGGGATACCGCTTTCTAAAGTATACAAGGGAATTGCGTTGCTGCGCAGCAAGGCTTCAAAGTCTGGAGCTGGGGCAAATACCCTCTCGCAACGGATGCCAGAGAGCCGATTTAAGCCGTCATACAGAACCTTTACCGCAAGATTACTCATAGCTATTTCATATAAATCAGGAAAAGCGAGGGCAAAAATAAGATCTCCTGATTCCTTTTTAATTTGCCCGTACTCACCGCCAAGATAGCGAGCAGGATTTTGCACCGAGCCAAGTTTTCCTGCCAAGTCTGTAAGAGGATTAACGGTTTTCATGAAGTAACTCCAATACTAATCAATGGTCGAGTCGGCGCATATTAATTGATATCAATAAGCCGGTTGCCATGAAGGCGGTCCAAAGAGACGACCCGCCATAGGAAAGAAAAAGTAAAGGAATACCAGTGATAGGCATTGCACCCATTACCATTCC
Organism: Treponema sp.; assembly: GCA_012838745.1. Taxonomy (GTDB): domain Bacteria; phylum Spirochaetota; class Spirochaetia; order Treponematales; family Treponemataceae; genus Teretinema. Next base: position 16,795 of record DUOS01000101.1, read on the forward strand.
CACATTAACAAGAAAATGGAATAAGAACATCGAAATAATACCGGTTGCAATAAGAGATCCAAAGGAACTTTCAGTTTTTTTAATAATAATAATTCCACGAATCATTATTATTGCATAGAGAAAAAACACCGTCATACCACCAATAAAACCCCATTCTTCTGAAAGTATACTAAAAATAAAGTCTGTACTTTGTTGGGGTAAAAACCGGTAATGACTCTGAGTTCCCTGAAGAAACCCAAGCCCAGAAAAACCACCTGAACCAATCGCGGTTATAGACTGAATGATATTCCATCCTGAACCGAGTGGATCTACTGCAGGATCAAGAAATACAATAAGTCGCATAATTTGATAATCTTTTAAAAATCTTGAAGCACCAATGGATCCAATAAGAGCAAACATTATCAAAGAAGTGCCATAGGTAATCCAATAGTAGTATTTATTTTTAAATAATAAGCGACCCGTTATCGATAACACTGTAATAATTGACAAGGTTACTAATGCTATTAGGGTGAGGCGAATATCGGTCAAAATCCGAATAGCTGGTACTGAATGTTGAAATATATTTGATTCCCATAAGGGTAATACTGTAAAAATAATTGTGAAACCGCCACCTATAAATACTATTCCCAGATATCTAAGAGGCACACCTGCCATAAAGCACATTGCTAAAAAAATGGGAACGTATACCATTGAAGTCCCAAGATCTGGTTGAGTTAAAATAAGCATAACTGGCAAAATCATAATAACAAGGGCTTTTAAAAAGCGATTAAAGGAAGAGTTAGATTTCTCTGAACGGTCAAGAAAATACGCAAGATATACAATATATATTAGCTTTGTAAATTCAGAAGGTTGAATACCCAGCTCTCCAATGCCAATCCAACTTTTAGCACCATTAACATATCGACCAAAATAACGGGTGTAAACTAAAACAAGAAGGCTTACTACAAAAACAATAAAAGTCCGGTCGGCATAACGACGGTAATCAGTAAAGGCGATTAAACCCATAATGAATAAACCAGAAACTGCCCATACAATTTGCTTAATATATTCTTTGGATACGAGAATTCCATCTGAATTTATTCCTGAAGAATAAATAAATAAGATGCCAATAACCGTTAATATCATCACAGAAAGAAATAACAAATAATCGAAATATGTAAAGTTTTTGAAGTTCATTCGCGCCTTCCCCGAGGTTGTACAAGATAACGGAACCCAAGCGAATCTATTGATTCTTCATATGTTTCATCAGCAAATATTCCTTGGAATATAATATTAGTAGCATACGGTGCCCACCATTCCCAAGGGTTTGTGGCTTCAACCATCACCACAACGACTACAGCGTCTTCGGCTGGTGCATCATAAGGCCCATAGGCAACCATCCAAGAATGCCATCGGTCATTAAGCCCCACTTCTGCAGTTCCCGTTTTACCAGCTGTTTTAACAACATGATTTTTCATTGGAAAACGCGCAGTTCCGTTTGCAATAACATTTCGCATATCGTCGCGCACACGAGAAAAAACTTCGGGTCGTATTGTACTGGTAAACAGTGGCTCAGGACGGGCCACCGATAATACTGCACCTGTAACGGAATCATGAACTTCCTTTAGAAGATGCGGGCGATAAATCACTCCATCGTTTACAATCATAGAAACAACATTTGCCATCTGCAACGGAGAAGTTAGAGTAAAGCCCTGCCCTATAGACATATTCATAGTATCACCACCGAGCCATCGTTCATGAAAACGGCGTTCCTTCCACTGCGGTGTTGGAATAAAGCCTTCTGTTTGGCTGGGCAAATCAATGCGTGCAGATTTTCCTAAACCAAACTCATGGCAATACGAAGCAATTCTATCCACACCTAAAACATCTCGTCCCACTGTCCAGTAATACACATCACAGGATTGGGCTAGTGCCTCGGTAAGATTAACGAGGCCGTGACCAGGACGCCGTATGTGACATCGAAATATACGATCGCCATATTCAATTTCACCTTTGCAGTCAATTTCTTTATCAGGAGGAATAAGGTCTTCTTCTAGTAATGCAGTAGAAAGAATAATTTTAAAAGTTGAGGCTGGCGGATAACTTGCATTTATAACGCGGTTCAACAAGGGATTATTGGGATCATCTAATAAACGTTTGTAGGCATCTCCGGATCGTTCCCCACTGAATATATTTGGATCGTAAAAAGGATATGAAACCATCGCAAGAACTTCACCGGTAGCAGGCTTTAAAACTACTGCAGAACCAATACGGTCGCCAAGAGCTTTTTCAGCAAGATATTGAATTTCACGGTCAATGCTCAAAATAATATTTTTACCCATTTCTGGTTGTCTCGTCCATGTGCTATTTTCAATGTACTTACCTTTTACGTCTACAGTGCGGTACTCAAATCCATCTTTTCCCTGTAAGGTTTCGTTATAATATTTTTCTATTCCTGCCTTACCGATAACACTGTTCTTTGTGTATCCTTTGTTGTATAAAACCTTTAGTTCTTCACGAGTAATATCGCCTACATATCCGATTACATGAGACATGGATCCTGTTTCTACATAGTTTCTAATAGGTTTAGAATGCCAATAAACACCAGGTAGTTCGTCTATCCGTTCTGCAATTGCAGTTATTGTTTTAAAAGATACATTCGCTTTTACTTCGACTGTTTGGAATGACCGACGAATTGTTGGAGATACTTTTTGACGAATTGTATTCGCAGGAACAGAAAGAATAGTTGATAAACGAGAAAAAACAGTTTCAAACTGGTCGCTGGGAATTTCACCAGGAACTATGTCTACCGCAAAAGAATCAATATTGAGAACCATAGGAACAGTTCCGTTTCTGTCAAATATTTCTCCTCTCTGTGCAGAAATACGTTTTGTTCTCTGAGAAATCGATTTTGACTGCTTGCGGTATACATCTCCTTGAACTATTTGCAGATGAAAAAGTTTAATTGCGTAAACAAAAAAAATAGATAGAATTATGAAAGACAAAACAGAAATTCGAAATGCTCTATTGCCTTTCAAACTCATTATCGTTCGCCTTTAATTAAAAAGAGTGACGGAAACAGACCCAATAAAGAAAAAATCACTGGAGCACAAAGTCCATTAAAAAGTACCTCAAGCCAAAAAATACTTTCAGTGAATCGGAAAACAACAATAGATTTTCCAAAAAACCAAGAGAGAACTACTATAGTAAGCGCCTTAAGTATGGTTGCAACAACACCCATAAGGAAGGGAATAAAAAACCTATCAAGGTTATACACACCCGATAGTTTACCCCCAATATAACCTGTAAGAGTTTTAGTAAATGCATTAAGACCTATGGGAGCGGCAGAAAGAAAATCGAGCAAAAATCCAGAGATAAAACCTATAGTACAACCGAGAACCGCATTGTTCATAAATGAAATATAGATAACGAGAAGCAGAACTAAATCAGGTACAACGGGAAGAACAGTGATATTAGACAAAACGGTTGCTGAAAGCAAAGAAAAAAAGATTGATGCAAAACAAGACCAAAATATAACTCTACCCATCAGTCTACCTCCTCTGCTAAAGTAGCAATATCGAGTACAAAAACATTCTCTAATCGTGAAAAATCAATAATTGGTTCAATATCAAGCTCAATAGATGTTTCATAATCGAGCGCCCGTATTCCCGAAACAAAACCGATTAGCATATTCTTAGGGTAGTTATAGTTTTCTCCAGATGCCACAACCTTATCACCCATTCGAATTTCATCACGAGCGCGTTTTTTTAAGTACTTCATAACAAGGGTTGCCTCTGGTGTACCTCTACCATTAATTAAACCCATATACCGCGATGTTTCGAGCCGAGCTGATACAAAGCATTGATAGTCGTAAATTGGCATAATCATACTTGTATTGCGACCAACCTGTACAATTTTTCCTACAAGACCAATATTGCTACCTTGAAACGATATTACCGGCATGTTTTTCTTGATACCATGCTTAATGCCACGATTAATTGTTATTCCTGAATAAAGGTTGTTGGGATCTCGGCCAATAATTTCTGCTGGAATATTTTTTAAAGAAAGGGATTCAGAAAACCCGAGCAATGATTTTAAACGTTCGTTTTCTAGAATTATATTGGCATTTGTTCTTTGCAATAACTCATAATCTTTTAACTGAGTTTCTAAAACATCATAGCGTTGTTTAAGTTCCGAAAGTTCATTAATTGCAGTAATTGTTCCTGAAAAAAAGGTAGTTAGGGTATTAATACCACGTTGTGTTCCAGACATAAGGTTAAAACCGAGTGCACGAAAATTTACAACCATACCGCCAGAAGAAAACGCGAGTAACACCCCAGATATAATGAGATATACTGTTAATAAAAACGCGTTCAGGTGAAACCTGAACGCAACCTTTTTATTACTCATCAGCCGTTCAGATTATCGTAAACGCTACGGTCGATCGACATATCCTTGAAAATTTCATAATACTGTCCAGCGCCAATAGCAACACAGTTCATGGGATTTTCTGCAAGAATAACCGGCACACCGGTTTCTTTTGATATGAGTTTAGGTAAACCCTTTAGGAGGGCACCACCACCAGTCATAACTATACCGCGTTCAACAATATCGGCCGCAAGTTCTGGTGGGGTTTGCGCAAGAGTACGCTTTATTTCTTCAACAATTTGAGTAATAGGATCTTTGAGTGCTTCACGTACTTCCACAGAGTCAATCTCAAGACGTCGAGGGAGACCAGTAATGGCATCGCTTCCCTTTATTTCTACTTTTTCTATACTCTTTTCTGGAGAAGCGTTTCCTATTTCAATTTTTAGCCGCTCAGCAGTCTGCTCACCAATGTTAAGGTTATGTACTGATCGAACATGTTTAATAATTGCCTGATCGAACTCATCACCACCAAGGCGAATCGCGTTAGTTACAACCATACCACCTAGGGATATTACAGATACTTCTGTAGTTCCTCCACCGATATCACAAATCATGTGACCCGCTGGTTCGTGTATTGGAATCTGGGCGCCAATCGCGGAAGCAAGAGATTCTTCAATTACATGCACTTCACGTGCTCCAGCCTTGAAAGCACTTTCCTTTACCGCACGATTTTCAACATCAGTGATACAACTAGGAATACCTATAACCATTCGAGGCTTAATAAGCCCATGGCGAGGCATAATTTTGGAAACAAAATAGCGGATCATTTTTTCAGTAGTTTCCATATCAGCAATTACACCGTCTTTGAGCGGACGAATAGCAATAATATTGCCGGGTGTTTTCCACAGCATTTGTTTTGCTTCTGCTCCAACCGCTACAACACGTTTTGTGCCTCGCTCTACTGCTACCACGGATGGTTCATTAACTACGATTCCTTTTCCGTGAATGTATATCAACGTATTGCAGGTACCCAAATCGATACCTATGTCAGTTGAAAGTCTTTTGAAAAACCCCATACAAGATGCTCCTCTACCGTATATTCACTGTTGTTTATAATGTTAATTTTTTTCGCGCATGTTCATGCATAGGATCCAATCGCAATGCCCGTCTCCATGCTGCACGTGCCTTTATTAGATCCTCACGAGACTCATATACTACACCAAGTCCATAGTGTGCGTCAGCATAATTCGGGTCTTTTTGCAGTATTGCCATGAATTCTTTTTCAGCATCTAATTGTTTTCCTTCTAACTCAAGAATCATACCGAGTTCAAAGTGGGACATTAACTCAAGAAGCTCATCTTCTGTAGTTCTAATAGTTTCTGAAAGATATTGTTTTGCTTTTTCGTTATCTTCAACGGCGCGGTAATTACGCGCGAGAGTAAAGAGCAGCAGATCACTTGGCTCGTTAGCGAGAGCGGCAGTAAACGCAGAAATTGACAGCTGATGATCGCCGAGTAGTTCGCCAGTCATACCTCTAAACTCATCAATATCGGCGTAGTCGGCACCGTTCACGCGTGCATAATCAAGATATTTAAGAGCGCTATCAGCATAAAAAGTGCCACGCTGGTAATATGCCTTGCCCAATACATAGGCAATATTTGTTCGCTCACGAGAAGACACTCGTAACCAAGCTTTTCGTAATGAGATAATTGACTCTACTAAAAAATTTCGTGATTCGGCAGAATCTGTTTGTTCGAGACTCAAATAATAAGAAGAAAAACCGTGAAGGGCGAGAATTTCACCGTCTAATGGGCGCTTTTTTAAAATCAGATCAGTTTTTTCATGAAGTGCTGTATAGTTCTTTTCATCCCAATCTAGATATAAGGCTGATACCGGCGGAAGCATCTCAATATGAGAACGTACCTTAAATGCAACAAAAAATACTAATACAAAAAAGAGAATTATACTGACAAGGCGAACAAGACTGCTGGTAAAAAAACTGTGTCTGCTGGTAAGCAGGTATTTTTTTTTGGAAGATTGCTGTCTCATACTAATAGATTCCTTGCCATTAAATATAAAAAAAAGCAGAGGGCGAGTAAGCCGGGTTCTGTATTCGTTCCCCGCGAACGGGAAACGACAGGGGTCATCTATCTAGGAAAACACGTTACCGTGTATCTCAAGCGGTCTACCCGTAAAGATGGGTCGGAAAACCCTTTACTGTTTGACCTTGCTCCTGATGAGGCTTGCCTTGCCGTTCCGTTACCGGAATCGCGGTGGGCTCTTACCCCGCCATTTCACCCTCACCGTTCGGATACCGAGGCATCTGAACGGCAGTATACTTTCTGTTGCGCTATCTGTAAGTAATAGCTTTCGCTATTGCCTCCCGGTTATTAACCGGCACCATTTCCGAAGGAGCCCGGACTTTCCTCTCAGTAATTGCGTTAGCAATTACCAAGCGACCCCAACTGCCCTCTGCTTTATTCTTCGTAATCCATTTTTGCCGGTGAAGCTTCTTCTTCCCGATCGTCATCATCTTCGTCTTCTTCAGAAAAATCATCAAGATCCGCAAGACTACCGGCGTCGTCTTCATCAAAGAAATCGCCCTCACCTTCAACATTTTCCTGATAATAAAGAATACGGCTACAGTAGGGGCAATAAAGAATTGCATTTCCTATTCTAACCTCATTAGCAAACTGAGCAGGTAGAATCATATGGCAACCGTTACAAACGTTACCTTGAATTGCCACAATACCAATACCTTGTTTGCTTTTAATAATCCGTTCAAGTTTAAATCGAGTTTCTGGATGTATTCCAGGGATAGTTTTTTCTTCTTTAGTTATTAGCTTTTTAAGTGTTTTGTTAAGTTCATCAATGTCGTGAGAAATTTTAGATTTCCGTTCTGTAAGTTCGTCTTCTTGCTGCTTAATGAGCGCTTCTTCATTTTTTAATTGTTCGTCAAGTTCTGCATAAAGACGTTCTTCTTTTTGCATTTCTTTACGGAAGTTCTGTTCGCGTTCACCTGCCTCACGAATTTCTTTATCCAACGCTTCATACTCACGCTGAGTAGAAATATTATCCATTGCTTTTTCTGAGCTTTCGCGCATAGTTTCTGCTTCAAACAGCTGTGCTTTAAGATGTGTAATCTGTTTTTTTACTAGCTCATACTGATCATTCTTTTCTATATAACCCTTCTTGAGGCGGGCTAGGAGCTCTTCTTGAGTTGAAAGAATTTTTGGCGCTTCTTCAATTTCTGCCTCGACGATGTTTTTTTGCGCCAGAATTTCCTGCAACGCTTTGAGCTTATCCAACACTTCCGTCATTACCATACTTGAATCCCCTCTTATATCACCTTAATTATCAAGATAATCTTTTAATTTGCGACTTCTCCGCGGATGTCTAAGCCGCCTGAGAGCCTTTGCCTCTATCTGCCGTATACGTTCCCTAGTTACATTAAAATATAGTCCCACTTCTTCGAGAGTAAGAGAATATCCATCATCGAGCCCGAAACGCATCTTTAAAACTTCTTGTTCACGTGGCGGCAACGTAGATAGAACAGTTCGAAGCTGCTCTTGGAGCAAGGTAAATGCCGTCTGATTTGCAGGATTTTCTACATCCTTATCTTCTATAAAATCACCAAGAAGAGAATCTTCTTCTTCTCCGATTGGTGTTTCAAGCGAAATAGGTTCACGGGCTACATTTTTAACCTGTTTAACCCGAGTTACGTTCCAACCAAGCTGTTCGGCAATTTCTTCGTTAGTGGGTTCACGACCAAGACGTTGCATAAGTTGCCTAGACTCTCGAACCACCTTGTTTATTTGTTCAATCATGTGAACTGGTACCCGAATGGTACGTGCTTGATCAGAAATAGAACGAGTTATCGCTTGGCGTATCCACCATGTGGCATAGGTTGAAAATTTATATCCCTTTCGATATTCAAATTTTTCAACAGCCTTTATTAAACCAATATTTCCTTCTTGAACAAGATCAAAGAAATGGAGACCCCGGTTTGTATATTTTTTAGCGATTGAAACAACAAGGCGAAGGTTAGCATTGATAAGGCGATCTTTAGCGCTCTTCATCATAACTTTACCCCGGTGAATCTCCCGAGCCATAGAAAGAATCTGATCTACAGAGTTTTCAAAATCGTATTCAAGTTTGCGGATTTTACGGTTTATTACCTGTATATGTGTGTATATTTCTTTTATATCGTTTGCACTTATACCAAGTTCCTGCTCAAGTTTAGCACGTTCGCGAGCAGTCGCAAGGCGTTTACCAAGCGTTCTCAGTTCACCATAATCGGTAAGGCGTAATTCCTTTTCCTTTTTTTCCTGACGACGGCGATAATCACGTATTTTGCGAGTAGCTTCGACAAATTTTTCAGAAAAACGGTCGATTTCCTCGGAATGAAACTCTGTTGCTTGTATAAGGGGTAAAATTTTATTACGGAAAACCACTAAATCGGGGTCATCAAAAAAGTCTGTAGCCTGATCTCGCTCAAAGAGCCGCTTTTTTAAAAGCATATATTGCTTCATATCGGGCATAACAGCTTTCAGCATTTCCCCATAGAGAAGCTTCAACCGTCTTTTTTCTGCCATTTCTTCATTTAATTCTTTGCGTGGCTTACTACTTTCCTTTGGATCAAGTTTAGAAAATGCTCTCTGTGCTATCGCATAGAATTCAGGAATAATCATACCGGAGTTTTTTACAACATCCTTAATGATATTTTCTCCGTCTTCCATTTTTTTAGAAAGTTCTACTTCTTGTTCGGCGGTGAGTAAGTTTTCTTTGCCAATTTCTCGCAAGTACAACCGAATAGGATCATCAACAGACGATTCTTTATCAGAATATACAAGACGTTTTCGTCCAGCTGCTTTCTTTTTTTTCTCTTGTGGAGTTGGTTCGTCTTCTACAATAGAATCTTCTTCGAGAAGTTGAATCTTTTTTTGTTCAAGTAAAACAAGAACCTGATCCATTTTCTCTGTATTGACAATGGTTTCAGGCAATATATCATTTACATCATCCCAACTGATAATTTTTTTTTCTCTGCCATATTCAAGCAGTTTAACCACAGCGGGATCAAGTGCAAGCTCGGTCATTCATTCATATCCTTCAATTTAGCAAGTTCTTCATCGATACTCTTCTTCTCTGCCATTAATTCGTCAATGCTTCTCACATCTTCGAGAGAAGTTCCTGGCGCTACATTCATTCGTGCCATAAGCTTAATACGCTTTTTTTCAAGGCCATTTTTTCTAATACGTACAATTCCGTCCTCCATAACCTTTTGGGCATTTTCAGCAAATTCGCCCTGCACAATCGTTTCAGTAATAACTGTACGCATTTGTTCATCTTGACATGCTGCAAAAATGCTTTCGTGGCTCATGGTTTCGTTACGATAACAGTCTTCAAGTACAATATACAAATTTCTTGCGTCAGCGTCTTCTATATCATCGGAAGTAATTCGAGATCTCATCACCTGAAAATACTGTGGATTTGCAGCAACAGCAAGAACAGCACGAAGTTCAGCAGTTCGCTTTATGCTACGTTTTTTCTCAGGTTGATCTTTCTCTTGTCTTACAACTACTGAATTAGTTTGACGGCGTGCCTTAAAGTCAGCCAACAACGATTTTTCTGTGATTCCAAACGCGGCAGACAGCCGCTGGATGGTAGACTCCCTTTGTATATCGGATTCCAGAGCCTCCAAGTAAGGAAACAGGGAAGCAACTGCACGAGCTTTTCCTTCCGGATTAGTGGTATCAAAATTAGTACCAGCTATCATAATAAGATAATCAAAGTCTAGTATAGAATATTCAAGTAGTTTTTTCAATGCTTCTGGGCCATCATTTTTTAAAATATCTGCTGGGTCTTTTCCTATTTCAAAATTCAGAACGCGAACATCAAATAGTAATCTTCTACACAGAAGTATTGCTTTATACGTAGAGTTTTGGCCTGCTGTATCCGAATCAAAGGAAAAATATACAGTTTCTGCAAAAGAACGAACCATTCTAGCCTGTTGTTCTGTAAATGCAGTACCAAGCGGTGCTACAGCTCTTTGAATCCCACTTTGATTCCAAGCAAGCACATCCATACAGCCCTCGCAAAAAATTACAGATTTAGTACTACGGATCTCGGGAAGAGCATGATCAAAACCAAAAAGGGTTTCACCTTTCTTATACTGAGGCAGATCTCGGGTATTGAGGTATTTTGGTCCAGTTCCTGAAACAAGTCTTCCACTAAACGCTACAACTTCTCCCTTGCGATTTGAAATAGGAAACATAAGGCGATTAGAAAAAAAAGAAGATTCAGGATAATTTTTAGAAAAGAGACCAGATTCTTGAAGGAATTCACGTGAATACCCTTTTTTTAATAAAAAAGAGTGAAGCCAATACCGATTACCAGGAGCAAATCCGAGATTGAAGGTTGTGACCATCTCATCGGATACCTCTCGCCCCGCAAGATATTCCCGAACAGGTTCTCCCTGAGGGGAACTTGTTAAAAAAAAATGAAACGTACCTGCAACGCGAGTATACAGTTCAATGAGTTTTTCTCGGGTATCATCATGACGTTGGGGAATCGCACCACCACCACCCTCATATCTTATTTCAACGGAGGCTTTTTTTGCAAGAGATTCAACTGCTTCTACAAAAGTCAGTTTTTCTATCTCCATAACAAATTTTATAACGCCACCACCTTCTCCACATCCAAAGCAGTAGTACATGTTTCTTTCTGGAATTATATGGAAAGAGGGTGTTTTTTCGTTATGAAACGGACAGCACCCCCACCAGTCGGCACCCCGCTGCTCAAGACGGGTATATTCACCAACAACGGCAACAATATTTGTTCGAGAACTTACTTCTTCTATAGTTTCATTCGTTATTTTCGCCATCAGTTACCCGCCGCCTTCTTTAGGTAAAACTGACGCCCAACGCTCACATGCTCATCGAGCGATTGCGTAAATGAATGGGTTCCCTGAGCAGGATCAGTCAAACGAAAATACAAGTAGCGGGTACGAGAAGGATTAAATGCCGCGGAAAGAGCCACTTTCCCTGGATTTGATATAGGCCCTGGAGGGAGGCCAGCCCAAAGATAGGTATTGTAATCGCTTGGTATTTCTAAATCTGATGAAAGAAGACGCGCAGGATGAGGCTTCCCCTGTATTTCTGTAATAATATACTCAATAGTTGAACAGGACTGAAGCCCCATTCCAATAGTAAGCCGATTGCTAAAAACACTTGCTATAAGCGGGGCTTCTGCCGCTACTCGATATTCACGTTCAATTATACTAGCAAGAATTACGCTATCAACGAGTTTTTTATGCGTCTTAGGAACATTGGGTATTTCGTCAATTTTTGTAAAAAAGTTTTCTATCATAATAGCAGCAACTTTGCTTGGTTGCATTCCATAGGTAAATTTATAAGTATCTGGAAATAAAAATCCCTCAGCGGAAGGTCCGGGGATTGAAAAACGTTGCAATAACTCTGGGCTTCGACACGCCGAAATAAAATCAGCAGATGAAACAACACCGGCTTTTTCAAGGTGACGAGATGTTTTAGTAAGGCTAAGCCCCTCTGGAATAGTTACTCGGATAGATTCTTGGCGTCCATCATGGATAACTTTCAATATTGCGTCGGTAGGCATCCGCGGAGAAAGACGGTAGGTACCAGCCTTAAGCGAATATTCGCAAACTCGTGTTAGTAAAGAAGCAAAAGCCGCAGAGCGAACAATACCTTGATCTTCTAAGCCAACCGCAATTGATAACACGGTCTGTCCACGGGAAATTGAATACAAAACGGAATCTCCAGCGAGAGATACCGGACGATTTGCATAATAAGCTGCGATGAAAAATGCACAGGCAAGGGCTAGTAATAAGAAAAATATAAAAACAAATCGAGTTAATACTTTAATGTTCTTCATTATAAAAATCTTCCGCTTCGGCTATAGTCATTGCTTGATACACGGCATTTTCGATAAATAATCGAAAGGCGTCCAGTTTATTGTCCAAAACTGCTTCATGTTTTCGCAGTAATAGCGCGAGACTCTTTATTTCCTGCTCGGTAAAGGAGTATGGCACGCAAGTTTTAGTACTCATAACTCAAACTCCATACCCTCTTGAGCAATTTCTATATCAACAACACCTTTATCACCGTAATTTGAATACCAAGAAGCAGATTGCTTAAGGGTAAAAAGCTTTTTATCAGAATAATTGGGTTCATGATGAAAGAGTATGAGTTTTTGTACACCCCAGTTCAGGGCAAAATCAACAGTAACTGAGAAGGCAGAATGCCCCCATCCTGTTTTCTCAAGCGCTTCCTCCATGGTATATTGTGAATCCATTACTACGGCATCGGCATTAGCAAAAAAACGAGAGTTTTCTTCTGTTTTTACAAAATCATCTCGGTTTAGCTCGGTATCAGTTGCATAAATAAAGGTTTTACCCGCGTCTTCAAAACGATACGCCACACATCCCCCTGGATGAGCTACCTCATGCCAGCGTATATAGGTACCACCGATGGTAATTCCATCAGTATCCAACAAATTAATAAATTCAAGTTCAGCATTAAACCCCATGGGTCCTTGCATAGGAACAGGAAAATACGGATTTTCCATTTGACGTTCAAGAATGCTTTTTAGATCAGGATTGGTACTATAAAAAATAATTTTATTAGCGGGATTAAAAGCTTGAGAAAAAAAAGGTAGTCCTTGAATATGATCCCAGTGAAAATGTGAAAAGAAAATATGAAAAGTTTTGCCTCGTTCGGAATCCTTACGCTCACGTAAATTATTCGATAACTCGCGTAATCCACTTCCTGCATCTAGTATAATGCATGCGCCTTCCGTTGTTTCTAATTCAACACAAGAGGTATTACCGCCAACAGTACCAAACAGCCAATTTGGAAGTGATGCTAAAAAACGTTCGCGGCTATCGGCGTCCTTCAAATCTTTTTCGCTAATGCGCTGTACAACGGCACCAATTCTATTTTGAATCTGGAGTGGAGAAAGTGGTGTTGGTATGGACCCGCGAACACCCCAAAAATGAACTTTCATTATTCATCCCCCTATTAATTCTCCGCTAAAATCTTTTTTCGAAGGTAAGGTTCAGCTTTGCGCTGGTCAAGAAATGCGGTAATTTCTTCATACGAATATAACCGACCATTGTTCATTCCTGGACAAGTTTCGGCAGATGCGTTCCACCAATCCTCATCGAGAAGCATAGATGGCCAAAAGGGATATGCAGAACATTGAAGCGGGCGTGATTCATAAGCAATACACCCATTATCCCACAGAATACAATCATAATTTGTTTTTTCTAGAAGACAAAGATACTCAAACCCGTCTCTTTTGGGAACCCAACGGCAGTATTTATTTATAAATTCTTCCTGAGACGTATGAGCCCAAGAGACAAACCGGTCTAAATCAATTTTAGAAAGGTATACAAACCCAGGATCATGGCGACAGCAAGCAGAGCAACCTTTGCAGGAAAATCGTAAACCATTTTTATAGAACACGTCTTTCATACTCTTTAATTCGGAAACATGGGGTAAAAAAAAAGCCTTCCTTAGAGGAAGGCTTTGGGGAGACAAGGATTTGAACCTTGGAAGGCGTAGCCAACAGATTTACAGTCTGCCCCCTTTGACCGCTCGGGAACCTCCCCCAGTATGCAATGAATGAAGCACAGCCAACTCAGGGATTCGAACCCTGGACCCCGAGATTACAAATCACGTGCTCTGGCCAGCTGAGCTAAGTTGGCATTGCGAACGAGTAGAAAGATATAATATTGCTAATATAAAGTCAAGACTTTACAGGAAATATCGAGTTATAAAAAGGAATGTAGGCATGTTCAACGATAGAGTCCCAATTACAATTGGTTAACACATGATTGGCTGCAAAAGTAAGCATACGCTTATATTCTGGATCGGCTGCTGCACCTTGGCCATGTGCTGCAATAATAGGAGAAGCTAGAGAAGTAAGACGATCGGCTAAAATTGTTGCAGAGTTTCCAGATAAATCTGAATGATACAAGAATCCGTTTTTACCTTCTAAGATTTTCTGAAGCCCTCCAACAGCATGGGCCACCGGCAAAGTCGAAAATATTTGTCCAATATAATCTTCTAAACCACAAGGCTCAAACATACTGGGCAATACAATAAAATCAGCTACCGCTACAGAAAGCCGAGCAAGCGCTCGTTCATAACCACGTAAATATAAAAAAGTTCCTTGGTGAGATTCAGAAAGGCGGGCTAGCATGTCTTCTAAAAGAGGATCGCCCTGCCCCAATACAATAAACCGAGCCTCTGGAAGACGAGCCATAACCTGCTGTGCGGCCTCAGCAAATATGTCTAAGCCTTTTTGCCAGACTATGCGGCCTTGATAGGTAAAATATACGGCATGTTCTGAGGAATTCAAACTACCATAACAAGTGATACCAGCTTCTTTTGCTAGTAAATGGAAATTATCCATAAACCATTCACGGCAAAGGTATTTACCGGCAAAATCTCCGGATATTGGATTATAATCAAAAGGAAGCAAGGATATCTTAGTATCGGAAGGTTCATAGCGATGATAATCAATACCATTAACAATACCGGCGATCTGTGTTCCACGGCGCTCAAATTCTGCAGATAGTCCTTCTGTCATGGCACTGTAAACGGAACTAGTAAGCTCATCCGCGTACCAAGGAGAGACGGTGGTAAGATGGGCATACTCAGCAGAAAGCAAAAAGGGTTCGAGATTCCCATTAAACATGCCAGACGATAGCACTGCGGAATTTAGTGCGGTTAATTCAACCGCGCGGTCAATTCCGGGAACAAGTTGCCTATACCCAGGACCGGCGTTATGAATTGTTACCACAAAAGAAGTGTTGGTAAAAAGATTATTATACCGAGAATCTGTCTGCGCGATAGCCGGCAGTAAGGCCGTATGCGCATCTTGGCAATGTATACTGTCGGGAGCAGTAACAGTTATGCGTGCATATTCCAAAACACTACGTTGGTGTACCAAGTTCATACAGTCCATATCATTATGACCGTGCCCTCGTACTGCACCATGAACAATATGAGTCTCACGATCTGAATACACGTACACATCGTCTTTTTCAAAAAAAATTGGCGAATCTATCAGAATAAGAGGAACTCCGTGGAGTGTTACTGAAATATAAGACACTGGATGTTCTACACCCAAAACGGTAACCGTAGAACTAAAAAGATAGGTTCCTTTTTGAGGCACACAACCATAACGGGGAATAAATACCGTTACGGCAATTTTTTTCCGTAAAAGTGCTTCGGCAAGAGAACATGCTACATTTTTAACACCACCAGCTTCTGCTACTCCTGCATATTCCCGGGTAACGAGCCAAACAGAGGAACATGTATTATTCATGAGTACTTTTATTCCTTAATGAGCCTTGTAGAATATCTGGGCGCAGCATTTCGGCTCCATACAAATAGACAGGAACTGGAATACTTGTACCATAATAAGTTATAAGAATTCTAATTATATTTTTTAGATACCCGTCTATATAAGGTTCTGCAGAACAAAACAACGGAACGTCTTGAGCGAGTCCCTTAATTCTTAAGGCTGTTGCAGGATTCAAGGCAGTAAGCTCAGGATTTACAGAAAACTGTACAGAAACAATGTGTTGGGACTCAATAGTATTATCTTCTGTTATCTTACGGTACAACTCGGGGACACGCTGAGTAATTGATGCTACCGTATTTTGACAGCATACTGCACCTCTAACTGCATATAAACGTTTGGTAGTTTTCATTTAAGCCATAGTAGTGTGCAGAATGAATATTTGTCAACGACTTACATTCCCCGTGAAAGTATAAGAATAGCTTGCGACATAACCGCAAGAATCAAACTAATACCCAAACATATAAGACTTATCACAAGAAAATGTACAAACTTTTTACGTCGCTGGGTAATTGCTAGAATAATTTCCGGTATAAGCAAGGGGAGAACCGCTAGAACGGTCGCACCAGCGGAAAAGGAAAGAATAGTTATAATTAAAATTTGAGTAGAATCAAGGAACTGTTGAATATTTCCAAAAAAGAAAAAAATTGTAAGCCCCACAGAAAAGACAGTGAGGGATAAAACGGCCCGGTATAAGAATCGGGCGGTAAGAGTTTTACGGTTTTTTCCACTTTCCCTTGGCTTCAAAGTGCAGTATACTCCAATAACTAGTACTATACTAATATTATCGTGCTTGTAACAGAGGTTCCATCATGAAAAAAAGCTTTTTCGTTTTCATAGTACTCTTAGTTTTTTCTGGAATTATATTTTATTTTGGTTGGATTCAACTTCGCATACCTGCAGGCCAATACGGAGTATTAGTTTCGAAAACCGGTGGAGTTAATGATCAAACTATTGTGCCCGGTTCTTTTAGATGGCAATGGGAACTCCTGCTTCCTACAAATGCAGAAGTTATCATCTTTGACCTCATCCCAATCAGTCATACCGAAAAGGTTTCTGGCATCCTCCCTTCTGCCAGCGTTTACTCGCATATGATAGAAGGAACACCTGATTTTTCCTGGCAATTTACGTGCGATACTAAGGCTCGTGTTACACCAGATTTCCTTCCAAACCTCGTTGAATCCCATTCAATTCGAAATCAACAGGCTCTTGATTTGTGGACACAAAAAGTCCTTTCAGATCGATCAAAATCCCAAATTGAAGCTGTTGTTCAAAAGTCAATTGAATCCCTCGCTTCAAAAGAAGGTTCACAACTACAAGTTGAATTAATCACACAGAATATTGTACATGAACTACAGATTGCCGGAGAAGGTATTGAAATCACCTCAGTTTTCGTAACCCCTAACCGCTTTCCTGATCTAGAACTATACAGATCTGCAGCCGCAACGTACGAAACCTACCAACATGAACGCAGAATATCGTGGACTAAAACCGCCACAGAAAGCTCTTCTGATTCAGTTTCGGATTATCTTTCATTTGAAAGGTATTCCCGATGGGGAGAATTATTAACCCGCTATCCCATACTCATCGATTTCTTTACATCTGCTGGTGCAGAAAATCACCCGCTAAAGAACATGCAAGGGCGTTAAGACAAGGAATAGCCTCCTATAAGCGGTAAAACAACTAAAAAACGTCCTGCTACCGCTTCAATTTTACAAGTTCCGGTAGGAGCCCTATTACTTAAACTAAATTGACCGCCATCCCAGAGTAGATTATTTACCGGCCAATAAAGCCCGTCGGCCACACAAATATGCCCGTGGGATAAATCATTGTTTTCTGCTGAGCCAACAGGAAAAATTGATACAGCAGCCTCGCAATCGAGGTCGGTCACAACTATAGATTCATGGTTTGTTTCTGCTTCTAGGGTAAAAGCAATTGTGTCACTGCCAATCCAAATAATTGGCGGTTTTTTGAGAGAAAACATTCTATACAAGGCAAAAAAATGATCCATACGACCACCGTCGCCACCAATAAGTACAATCTCGGAGATATCCTGTTCTCTCATTAAAATGAGTGCCAGTTCTGTATCAGTTAAGTCCTTGTCGCGGGGGGAGCGTATTATCTGTTTGTTATCAAAATTTTCCAATACGCTAAGATTAGGGATACTATCCATATCACCAACCACATAGTTTACTTCGATCCCAGCCTCCTGAGCACCGAGCAAACCTGAATCAGCCGCATAAACTGCATCATATTTACCAAAAAAACGAGTAGCAAGACTCATATCTGGTCGACTACCACCGGTAAACAATAAACCCCTCATAATCCCTCACTTGTACCAATAGGCTTTTATTCATTATACTGCTCACGTCATGAATACGGTACCCGTACCTCGAGATTTACAAGAATTTTCTCATATTTTTACCCAGAACGGTTTTTCTGTCTATTTAGTTGGCGGAGCTATAAGAGATATTTTTTTAAAGAAAAAACCAACAGATTGGGATGTTGCCACTAATGCAAGCCCCCAGCAAGTTTCAAAAATTTTCAAGCGTGTTATACCCACGGGAATTGAACACGGAACTGTTACTATCCCTTTTCGAAGCCACATGATCGAATGCACAACTTTCCGCACAGAACAAGGTTATTCTGATGGGCGACATCCCGATAAAATACACTATGCTGCTACTATCGAAGAAGATCTTTCCCGACGTGATTTTACTATGAACGCTATAGCCGTATCCCTTCCCGACGGAAAGGTTATTGATCCCTTTAACGGAAGAGCCGATATAAAAAAAAGGATTATTAAAACAGTAGGTTCACCAACCGAACGATTTTCCGAAGATGGATTGCGCCCACTACGCGCTGTTCGTTTTTCTACATTGACTGGCTTTACCATAGAACCCGAAACTTTTGCTGCCATTCAACCGGCACTAACCGTTACAGGCCGGGTAGCGGTTGAGCGTGTTCGCGATGAATTAGTTAAACTTATTATGTCTGAGCAACCACTTACCGGCTTAGACTATCTTGAAAAAAGCGGACTCATGGATCTTTTTTTACCGGAATTAGCTCAATGCAGAGGAATCGAACAAAAAGGACGCCATCAATTTGATGTACTCGATCACCTGTACCGAGCGTGTGCTGCAGCTCCACAAAATGAACCCGAAGTACGCATTGCAGCGCTTTTTCACGATATAGGCAAACCTATAGTCAGATCATTAGATGAAAGTGGAAATTTTACTTTTTATCACCACGAAACGGTTTCTGCGAAAATGACAAAAAAAATAATGGAACGGCTAAGATTTCCCAATCGTAGTATTGAAATGGTTACTCATCTCATACGCATGCATATGTTTCATTACGAGCCAGTATGGACAGACGCAGCTGTTCGCCGATTTATTGTTTCAACCGGTGTTGAATATATTGAACCCTTGTTTTTACTGCGCAGGGCAGATAGTGCAGCAATTACGGGAACCAGCACCCTACTCCCTGATCTAGTAGAATTCCGTGAGCGTATAAATCATATTTTAGCTCAAAAGCATGTTTTTTCTCTAAAAGACTTGGCCGTTACGGGTAATGATTTAAAAAAAGCTGGAATAACCCACGGGCCCAGTATTGGAATAGTGTTACGAGAACTACATAATACAGTACTTGACGATCCATCTTTGAATACGAAAGAACGCCTTATAAAAATTGCTCTAGCATTTTGTAATGAACGAAAAATCCCATTAATTATCTTCTAATAAGCCTAGTTCCCGGCAGGTTATACCGGCTACCATTTGCTCCGCTTCTTTTTTGTTTTTCCCCTGACCTGGCCCATAAACCGTACCACATACATCTACTGTTACTAAAAATGTTCGATCATGATCTGGCCCGGTTTTTTTTACCAGAGAGTACCGTGGAACCATACGATATAATTTCTGCACATGTTCTTGGAGAAGTGTTTTATAATCGCGTGTATGTCGGTTTTGTAAAACTAGCTGTATCTGCGGATTAATGATAGTGAGAACAAAGGATTGGGCAACTCTATACCCAGAATCAAGATAGAGAGCACCAATTATCGCTTCAAGGGCATCGGCAAGGATAGCTTTTTTAAATTTACCGCCAGACATTTTCTCACCCTTTCCTAAAATTAAGTATTCAGAAATACCCAAGTCTAAAGCAATATGAGAAAGAGTGTCCTCAGAAACTACGACGGACTTAGTCTTAGCAAGATCGCCTTCTGGACTATCCTCCATGCATTCATACAAACGTGCTGCAACAGCCATACCAAGAACGGCGTCTCCTAGAAATTCTAGGCGTTCGTTATTAACGCGTTTTGATGAGTTTTCATTGGAAAAAGATCGGTGATGGAAGGCTAAATCAAGCAGGCCGAAATCCCGAAAACGGAACCCAGCCTGCCTTTGGAAGGCAAGAAGTTCCTGCTTCCGTTCGCCCGTCACATTTTGACGAAATGCAAACATTGCACACTCCCTGCCAGAAAAGTTTATTTAGATTGAGATTTAATGAAATCATACGCATCGCGTACGGTTTCAAATTCATTAGCCTTTTCGTCCGGAATGCTGATACCCATTTCTTCTTCAATGGCATATACCAATTCGTAGGTGTCAAGGCTATCCGCGCCAAGATCTTGGCGGAATGATGCATCAAGAGAGATCTTAGATTCTTCAATTTCAAGCTTATCCGCGATCAACTTTTGAATTTTTACAAATAATTCATCCATTAGTATGCTCCTCCGGTTTAACCGTTATTTTCAGGTGTTATAACCTGGCGTCCGTGATAAAACCCACATTTGGGGCATACACGATGAGTCAGAACAAGATTGCCGCAATTACCACATTCTACTAGGGTCGGTGCTTTCAAACGCATGTTCAACCCTTGTCGACGTCGGGTTTTGGCTTTTGATGTTTTCGCTCTTGGAACTGCCATATTGTCTTCCTCGCATTAAAAAATTTCCATATCGTGATTAGCAAATCAAATATTTAAACTGATATTATCGGCTTAGTGAAACTGTGTCAAGCTCTATCTTACATTTTCGCGTTTTTTGTCGAAATAAAGTCTTTTACTAGTTTTTGATGTAAAAGGTCGGCAACAGAAGCTGGTACCATAGAAGAAACATCACCACCTAATTCAGCAAGTTCCTTTATCGCGCTTGAACGTAAAACAAAGTACTGAGGATCCGGTGATAAAAAGACTGTCTCTATCTCAGGATTCAATCCGCGGTTCATCATCGCTAGATCAAATTCATAAGAAAAATCAGTTACATTTCTCACACCTCGTATAAGCACATGTGCAGAAATCTTCTTAGCATATGCAACAATAAGACTATCCCACGCATGTACCGTAACATTATCCCACTGCTTAACCATGTCGCGCATGAGTTCGACTCGCTCATTTGCAGAAAAAGTATACCGCTTTTCACGGTTTACCGCTACAACTACATGAATTTCACTAAAAATAAGTCTCGCTCGTTCAATAATATTGAGATGTCCGTATGTTGGAGGATCAAAAGATCCTGGAAAAACTGCCTTTACCATGAACACTACTTTAATACCACAAGCGACGTCAGTCAACTCTAATAGAAAATTTAAAGGAATAACAAAAAGTTATTTGACGTTATGAGCGTGTCGGGGTACTATGAAATTATGAAGAAAATTCTGTTCTTGGTAATAGTACTACCTCTTATGTTTTTTACCAACTGCGCTTCGGCACCAGATGCGCCAGCACAGGATACCAAAGGACAGCCTCAAAAAGCGTCCACAGCAACTAATAAACAACCAGTTTCTAAAAATGGGTTGTCTTTTGATAAAATGAAAGATGACGATATTGTAGTACGATTTGATACGGTAACGATTACTAAACAAACTTTTATTTCTACAAAATCCGAAATTGAAGTTGTTGTTGAAAATCTAAATAAAATTACTTTAGATCGTGACTTCAATCGCTGGCTTTATTATGTTTCTGACGAATATCGGCAAAACTTTTCAGACCGTGATGTGCTTGATGCTGTTTCTGCAAGTCTACCGAACAAGAAGATACGCCTTCGCTCGTTACAAGACTATTTTAACCATGTATTTGTGCCATCTCGGCAAAATATGCGGGTAGACGACATACAATTTGTGTCTCCAATCCGTGTTTATGTTATAATGGAAATTACACCCTCTTCTCCTGCAGCAATTTACATCCTTGAAAAGATAGGAGATGGATGGAAACTAGTGCCAAAAAACCAGTAAGCACTTATACTTGACTTTGTGGACAAAATACCGAATTATTAGGTAAGTAATTTTTAGATAATTTTTGAAATACCTGACCAGGGGAGGTCGTTTTTATGCACATAAAACCGTGTATCTTTGTAGTTCTGCTTTGTGTTTTTGCAACTACAGGGCTTATTGCCCAAGAATCCGGGGGAACCCAGCAAACTGACTCTATAATGACAGTCGAGGAAGCATATCTTAGCTCAGTCGAAGGCGTCATTATGAAAGAGCTTGCACAGGCAGAGGGGCGTGACAGTAAGCAAGTCGCGCTTCAATACATCGAAAACGCCATTGAGTCTGGTAGAATCACTGAGGATATGCAAATATCTCTTAATTCCCTCGCAAAAGAAGGAATTGGTTCTGTTGTACGAGAAAACGGTCGTACTATCAATAATTATCCCGATATCCGTATGAAAGCCTGCGAGCTTCTTGGAAAAATGGGCACAGTAGAAGCAAAAGATACCCTCGTTGCTGTAATGTTCGCGGACAATGAGCCGAGTGTTATTACCGCTGCTGTACGGTCCCTCGGTGATTTAGGGTATAATGATGGTGATGAAGTTGTAGAAATTATCAACTGGACAACCAGAAAGTTTGACATTATTTTGCCAACTAGCTCTCTTGCACTCGAAATACTTAATACTTATGAAAAGATTGCTCCAAATGTTGAAAATAAGTCGGGCATGATCGAAGCTATAGTCCGTATTGCTGGTAACTACAATTACGTAACACCGGTTAGAAACAGAGCCTACGAAGTACTCAAGTCTGTAAGCGGAAACGGAAACAGTTCTAAAGACAACAAAAAAGAGTCTAAAGCTTCAAAATAACTTTTAGACTAGTGTTCAAATAAAAAACCCGGCACAACCGGGTTTTTTATTTTATGGAAGATGCGGGATTCGAACCCACCGCCTTTGCCTTCGGAGGGCAACGCTCTATCCAAATGAGCTAATCTTCCAAGACAAACTTATTACACTGTAAATCAACGTTCTTGTCAATAAAATCTGGGAGGAACATTTGCAACCAATTATACTTGCCTCAACATCTCAGCGACGCCAGGAAATACTACGCTCACTTGCTATACCTTTTACGGTAATGGCACCCACATTTGAAGAACCAAAGGTTTCTTCTGGCAATCCAGCAGAAATAACAGAACTAAACTCAATGAAAAAAGTTGAATCGATAATTCGTATGGATCTTGATCTAAACGTCCCGTGGGTTTTAGGAGCAGACACGCTTATTGTTCAAAACGGGGTCTTGTTTGGCAAACCTTCTAATCGTGAAGAAGCCCGCGACATGATTAAATCTTTCTCTAATCAGACCCATTCTGTCGTAACATCAATTAGTTTATTCGCCTCCACCACTAACTTTATAACATCTAAAACCTGTGAAACTAAAGTATCATTCGTTGCTCTCGACGATGAAGAAATTGAAACCTATCTTGATACCTCCGAATGGCAAGGCGTAGCTGGAGGGTATCGCATCCAAGGACGAGCTGGGTGTTACATCAATCATATCGAGGGCTCTTGGAGCGGGATCGTAGGCTTGCCAATACATGATCTATATGCCATACTGCGCGAGCACGGATACTGTTTTACAGTATAACCGGCATATTTTCCGGAGCCTTTTTAGGCACCGAGACACAGAGAAGGAGCAGTATCAACCGTAATTGGTGAACTGCAAAGGAGAAACTCATGGCAGTAGTTACCATGAAAAGTTTGCTTGAATCAGGTGTGCATTTTGGCCACCAAGTCAAGCGCTGGGATCCCCGTATGAAGAAGTTTATCTTCGCGGAACGTAATGGGATTCATATTATTGATCTTCAAAAAACGATTCTTTCAATTAAAGAAGCGTACGAAGCCGTACGAAAAACTGTTATTTCTGGCAAAGGTGTACTTTTTGTCGGAACAAAAAAACAAGCACAGCAAACAATTGCTAAAGAAGCTGAACGATGCGGAATGTTTTACATAAACAATCGCTGGCTCGGCGGCATGCTTACCAACTTTACAACCATCAAAAAAAGTTTACTTCGTCTCAAAAAAATCGAAAAGATGGAAATTGATGGAACCTTTGAAAGCCTAACGAAAAAAGAAATTGCTTCTCTCGAAAAACAAAAAGCCAAGCTAGAAAAAAACCTTGGTGGAATTAAGGAAATGAAAGAACTTCCTGGCATTATTTTCGTTATTGATACGCGCAAAGAAACTATCGGTGTTGCCGAAGCACGACGCATGGGAATCCCTATTGTTGCTGTTGTAGATACCAACTGTAACCCCGAAGGAATCGACTACCCTATTCCCGGAAATGATGACGCAATTCGCGCAATTTCACTGTTCACCCAAATTATTGCTAATGCAGTTATCGAAGCAGACAACGAAAACGGCTTAAAGATTATCGAAAATCTTCAAGATGATGACGAAGATGAATTCGAAACGACAGAAAAAGAAGCAGTTGTTGAAGAAGAAGAAGCACCTGCCTCCGAAGAAGTCATAGAAGATTTTAAGAACTACACTCCTGAAGAAAAGACAGCAGAAGAACCCCAGGAAGCTGAACCCGATGCGGCAGAAGCACTCGTAGACGAAGAAACGCTGTACGAAGATAAATAAGGAGATATCTCATGGATATTAAGGCCTCTGATGTAAAAACTCTGCGCGAAAAAACCGGTGCGGGCATGATGGAGTGTAAAAACGCTCTTGTTGCCACTAAAGGTGATTTTGCAGAAGCAGAGAAAATCCTCAAAGAGAAAGGTCTTGCAGCTGTGGAAAAACGTGTTGGACGTGCCACAACAGAAGGACTTATTCTAGTTAAAGCGGATAAAGACCGCGCGGTAATTGCGGAAATAACCTGTGAAACAGACTTTGTTTCAAAGAATGTAGATTTTATCGCCCTCGGTGAGAAGGTAATTGAAACTGCATTTGAAAAAAAGTATACGGAAATTACAAGCGATCTTAGCGAAATGGTACTTGAACTCGCAACTAAAGTTCGAGAAAACATGTCGTTAACCCGGCTTGAAGCGGTAACTGCTGGTGATGATGAATATATCTCATATTATATTCATTCAGACAAAAAAACCGGTGCTCTGGTTGTACTCAAGGCAGACAAGGCCTCTTTGTTCGATAACAAGGATGTACAAGGTTTTGCCTATGATTGCTGTCTACATCTTGCGGCTTTTACCCCTCGGTTTAAAGATGCTGCATGCGTAGAACAAAAATATATTGAAGAACAGACAGAAATCTTTACCAAGCAGGTTGAAGAACTTGATAAGCCCGAAGCAGTAAAGACTGGAATTATTACAGGCAAGTTAAAAAAACATCTTGCTGAAATTTGTTTCCTCGAGCAGCCATTTGTTAAAGACGATAAAATGACTGTTGCAAAAAAAATGGAAGCAGTTGGGAAAGCCGCTGGCGGTACCCTTACTCTGTCAAAAATGGTATTATTCCAGCTTGGTGCTGAATAATCGAATATAATTGAATGACAGTACTCCGGAAACTGGTAGTCTTACTGGTTTCCGGTTTTCTGTGAAGGAGTAACATTTGTCTGATATGATTGAACCACACGCTGAGCGTATGAAAAAGTCTATTGTAGCCCTTAAAGAAGAATTTAACACAATACGTACAGGCCGTGCATCCGCCTCCCTTTTCGATAAAATCCGTGTCGATTATTATGGAGAAAAAACTCCTCTCAGCCAGGTAGCCACCGTGTCTATCCCCGAAGCGCGCTTGGTTGTTATACAGCCTTGGGATAAGGCATTGATTGTTGAAATAGAAAAAGCCATTCACAAATCGGAACTTTCTCTCAATCCGTCTAATGACGGCAAGGTTATCCGAATTGCAATACCACCGCTTACCGAAGAACGCCGAAAAGAATTAGCAAAACATGCGAAAGCTATTGCCGAACAAAGTCGAGTAGCTATAAGAAATATTCGCCGAGACGGTAATGATGAATTTAAAAAGGCTGAAAAAGATAGTTCACTAACTGAAGATCAACTTAAAACTCTTGAAGACGACCTACAAAAGGTAACGGATTCATCTGTTGCCGAGATCAATGCTATTCTTGAAGAAAAAGAAAACGAGATTTTGGAAGGCTGATGACAAAGATTCCTGAACATATCGGAATAATTATGGATGGAAACGGACGCTGGGCAAAAAAACGTGGATTACCACGAACCCAGGGGCACCGTGAAGGTCTTGAGGCCGCAAAAAAGGTAGTACGCAGAGCGTCTGAACTAGGCGTCAAATATGTTACCCTGTACACCTTTTCTACCGAAAACTGGAAGCGGACGACAGAAGAAGTTGGGTTTCTAATGTCTCTCATAAAAAAGCACTTGAGAAACGAATTAGCCTTTTATGCAGAAAACGGTATACGTGTTCGCCATATTGGGGATATCTCTGCCCTGCCCACCGACATTGCTTCTGAAATTACCGATATTGCTTTGGAAACTGCCCATTATTCTAAAACTAGCGTTGTTCTTGCTATCAATTATGGCGGTAGAGACGAAATTTTGCGGGCGATACGCACGATTCCTGCAGAAGAATTATCGACCCTCAATGAAGAGCGCTTTGAAGCCTATCTCGATATACCAGAACTTCCACCGGTTGATCTTTTAATCCGAACTGGTGGAGAGCAACGAATAAGTAATTTTCTACTTTGGCAATCTGCATACGCTGAGTTATATTTAGACGATATTTTATGGCCCGACTGGAACGGTGATTATCTTGATAAGGCTATTGCTGCGTACCAGTTACGAAAAAGACGATTTGGTGGTATAACATGAAAAAACTCATTGAAAGACTCCTCCTTTTTTTTGCGGGATTACCACTACTCATTGCCTCAGTTCTCCTTTTACCTCATTATAATTATCTAGTTTTACATATTGAAGTGCTTATCGTTGCCGTTTTCGCAATTATTGAAATGCGAGACCTTCTTTCTAAAAAACTACCCGTAGCACCTTTATGGTTTGCTCTCTTTACTGGTCTCATGTTGCCACTCGCAGCATTTTTACATGCAGTAGTTGGTCTTCCCTACCGTATTATTCCCTTTGCACTTATTTTCTCTTGCCTTTCTATACTTTCCTACGAGTTTTTTGCCTGTTTTTCGGGTAAATTTGATCGAGCGGTTGGAAGGCTTTCATCTTCTTTTTCTATTTTACTCTATCCTGGATACCTAATAATGTATTTGGGAATTATGACAATATGGCCTAATGCAGGCGCTTTTTTAAGCGTCTTTTTTATGATAGTTTTTGGCACTGATTCTCTCGCATGGTTTTTTGGTATGATTTTCGGAAAAAACAACCGAGGGATTATTCCCGCAAGCCCTAATAAAAGCATCGCTGGCTTTATTGGTGGGTACTTTGGTGCTGTTCTTGCTGCTGTTTTAGGATTTTATATGTTTAACAGTGTTTTTTGT
Organism: Treponema sp.; assembly: GCA_012838745.1. GTDB lineage: Bacteria > Spirochaetota > Spirochaetia > Treponematales > Treponemataceae > Teretinema. The sequence goes on from DUOS01000101.1 coordinate 44,199, forward strand.
CACTGTTTAACGACTCTTATTTTCATTGCTTTAGCTACGGCCACTGCAGCAATTATTGGCGATATTTTCGAATCTGTTTTAAAACGTTCCAGCGGTATTAAGGATTCCGGATCTGGTATTCCTGGACGTGGCGGAGTTTTGGATAGTATTGATTCAGTATTACTTGCCGCTCCTGTTTTTTATATTCTTGTGGATTTATTTTTAGGTGCATAAAAATGTCTGACCGTAAACGCGTTATTGTTCTAGGAGCAACCGGATCTATAGGATCCGCCTGTTGCGACATACTCAGAAATAATTCGGACCGCTTTACCGTAGTGGCTTTAAGTGCCTATTCAAAAAAAACTGCCCTTGAATCCCTTGCCTCTGAGTTTAACGTCTCGTCTTCAATCCTTGTCTCTCGAGATGGAGAGGCAGCCCTGCATCGCATGATTGAAGAAACCGATGCCGACATCCTCGTTAATGGTATTGCAGGCAGCCCAGGTCTTCGTTCATCACAAATAGCTCTTGAATCAGGAAAAGATCTCGCCCTTGCAAACAAGGAAACCATCGTAATGGCAGGGTCGCTCATAAAAGAAATTGCAAAGAAAAACAAAGCAAATATTTTACCCGTAGATTCAGAGCACTTTGCTGTTTTTGCTCTTTGCAACGCCCATGGGCAAGATTCTATCGCAGAAATAATACTCACCGCTTCAGGCGGCCCATTTAGGGCTTGGGATACCAAGGCTATTTATTCAGCCACTCCTGAACAGGCTCTTAAACATCCAACCTGGTCTATGGGTTCAAAAATAACAATAGACTCGGCTTCGCTTGCTAATAAAGGGTTAGAAGTTATTGAAGCTGTTCGACTTTTTGATATAGAACCATCCAAGGTTTCAGTGGTTGTTCATCCTCAAAGCATCGTTCATTCAATGATCCGAACAAAGGACGGTTTACTTTACGCTCAACTTTCACAACCTGATATGCGCTACCCTCTTTTAGCCGCCCTCAATTGGCCGCATACAGTGACGAATCATTTAGAACCTTTTTCTTTTAACGTATCACAAACGCTCGAGTTCCAACCGCCACGAATGAAGGATTTTCCCTTACTCGCACTTGCCTACCAAGCAGCATCAAATGCAGGTTCATATACTATTGCCTACAACGCGGCAAATGAATGTGCCGTTGCTGCATTTCTTTCAAGGACTATCCCCTTTGGAGCCCTTGCCGAGGTTACCGCCGAAGTTCTTAAACACGACTGGTCGTATACCCCAAAATCTATCGACGCTGTTATTGAAGCGGATGCACATGTGCGAACACTTACAGCTTCTATCCTTAAAGGATGGCATACATGATAATGGTTATTATTGGGCTTTTAGCCCTTGGCTTACTCGTTTTTATTCATGAACTAGGACACTTTATTGCAGCACGCCTCTGTGGTGTTGTTGTAACTGCTTTTTCTGTGGGAATGGGGCCTATTCTCTTTCGTAAAAAAGTAGGTGATACAGAATATCGTATTTCTGCTTTTCCCATTGGTGGTTATTGCTCAATGAAGGGAGAGCACGATTACCAAGAAGCAATAGATAAAAACCTTGACCGAGTAAGCGGTGGTTCAGACACCTTCTTTGGTGTGCATCCGCTTAAACGAATCGCAATCGCTTTTTCAGGCCCGTTATTTAACTTACTTTTTGCCGTTTTGGTATTTGCAATTGTAAGTGGTGTGGGGCATACCTATCAAACTTGGGAAAACCGTATAATACTCGCATCAGAATATACCGATTCAGGAGAGTTGCCGGCAAACATAGCAGGGCTTGAAACTGGCGATCGTATTATTTCCCTTAATAACACAACTGTTTCCAATTACTCAGAAATCCAACAGTACTTAGCTGATAAAAGCAGCATGAATATTAGCGTTACCTTTGTACGCAATGGCATGGAACATACCACCGTGGTCACTCCTACGCTGGATAAACAAACGGGTACTGCCAAAATCGGAGTATACCCTCTCGTTCCTCTAACCATAGGATCTATTGTCGAAGGTTCTGCTGCAGAATTTTCCGGTCTAAAACCAGGGGATAAAATATTTGAAATAGATGGCTATCCTGTTTCTCATTTTTTGGATTTTCAAAAAGCGTTAGAACACAAACCTGAAGAAATTATAGTAAGCTTAAACAGAGCAGGAATACACTTGCGTGTTCCTCTTATAATACTTTATCGAGACGACGGTAGCATAGAAACTGGTATTAGCTGGGAACCAGAAAGCGTAGTCGTTGCAGGCACCGGCCCCTTTATGAGTATAGCTAACGGTGTATTGGATACAGGAAGAATTATTACCCTAACCGTAAAAAGCATAGCACTTCTTTTTAAAGGGGTTAATTTAAGCCAAGCAGTATCGGGGCCAGTGAGAATAACACTCATGATCGGCGAAGTAGCACAACAGAGTCTATTGGGTGTAGCAGAGCTTTTGGGAATAATATGCGTCTCTTTGTTCCTCATGAACCTTTTACCTATACCTGTTTTAGATGGAGGAACCATCCTTTTTTCAACTATTGAATTAATTTTACGCAAGCCTATACGCCCAAGATTTTTATACTATATTCAGTTTATAGGTATCGCTTTTATTCTATTCCTTTTTGTATTCGCACTTTTTAATGATATTAGTTATCTTTTAAAATAATGGAGGCCCCGTGTGAGAAAAGTAACCTGCCCATGTGAACAAACTTTCAGTGTAGAAATACCTGAAAAAATTGATCTTGATCGTAATCCAGAAAACTATGACAAATTGATAGAGGGAAATCTATTATCTTGTGTTTGTCCTACCTGCGAAGCGGTCCTTAATCTTGATCTAGCTCTAACTGTTTCTTGGCCCTCGAAAAACACAATTATTCATATGATTCCAGAAATTGAACGCCTTGCTCTCGTCTCTGGAAAACTCTCCGTAAAAAAGAACTCATCTTATGTAGTAGGTTATGCTGAGCTAGTAGACCGAATCATTGTACTTAAAGAAAATCTAGAACCTGTAGTTATTGAATCTATAAAATACCACCTGCTCCAAAAAGCAAAAGAATCAAGAACGAAAACAACCCCTATTGTTTTTTTTGAAAAAATTAATGAATCAGGAGAACTTGAGTTCCATATACACGGGATCCGTGAAAACGAGGTTGCGGTAACCCGCGTTCCAAAACACCTATACAATTCCATAAAAGAAGATTATATAAAAAATCCTGATAAAGAGGACTATACCGCGTTATGTAACGGCAGCTATTGTTCTGTCCGTAATGTACTTATAGAGGATTCACCGAATGCGTAAAATTTATTTTTGTTCAGCCTTAGTTCTACTCACCCTTTCCACCATGGCTGCACGAGAGTCTTCGCGTATAGAACCTATAGAGGGTTATACGCAGCAGACCACCGTTCCTTTAATTGAATCCTTAACTCGTAAACATACGGATACAGTAACTACTATTGCCCCAATACCCGGCACTGATAACTTCTTTTCTTCTGGGAAAGACGGGTTTGTTTCCTATATTACTTCAGACGGCTTACAACAAATCTGGCAGATTTCTGAAATACCTATAAAAAAACTCGCAGTAGATTCCTCAGGTAAAAGAATTGCTGCCTATGAAACAGACGGCTTTAGCATCCACCGAATTTCTGTTTGGGACTGGGAAAAAAGACAGAGGTTATATGCAAAACGATTTAAAGATGCGGTAACGTCTCTTTCTTGGTCCGCAAAAGGCTCCTTCCTTCTTGTAGGAAATAGTTCACTCGAAGGAATTACTATTCTTGAGGGCAATTCAGGTCGATATAAATCTGTATTTACTCAGAGCCCAGGGATGGTTACGCTCGCACTTACCGGTGCATCCGAAAACAGTATTATTACCTTTGGACCTTCTGGAAATATACAATACACAGACTTAAATAACGGAAAGGAACGCGCATCCTACCTTGCAGAAAGAGACCTTTCTCAACCCATACTTTTAAATAATAACCTCGTAATTGCTGGCTACTACGATGGTGCTATTTACACAGTAGATGCAACATCGGGAAAAACGATTCGTACATACGAGGCTAATGATCCTATTTTAAGTGCTCAAAGTTCAGACCGCCAACCGAACTGGTTCGAAAACACCGAGGATGGCATTGTACTCAAGGTAGGAGAAAACATTCCCGTTCCTATTCTAGCCGGTTCTCAAAAAATAAGTGCTGCCGCTAGTTTAGATACACGAATTGTATTTGGTACTGAAACAGGAGAACTGTATTCTATCCCCCGAAATAATAAAAACTCAGAGACTTATAATCCACAACCCTTGGCCAGTAATGATATTCAGCACATAGACGATATTACAACTGATGGAACACGTCTATTTATTCTTTCCTCTGGATCGGTGTTTATTACATCTGGATACGGAGCTGCACCTGTCTTTGCTTTTTCTGGCATGAACGCAAATAAAATCACCCTTGTAGAAGACGGTCTACTTTTTTGGTCCTCAAGTAAAAACTCATCCC
>DUOS01000102.1 GCA_012838745.1 Treponema sp.
ACAAAAACTACACTCAAAGAATCTGTAATTGGTCTTGATTCTATTTCGGAAAAACCTGTACAGGTAACTGTGAATGTCCACTATCAGGAAGAAGCAGCAAAAAACCAGAGCACAATTGAAAACTTGCGAGGTATGCCAGCCTTTCCTCGAGCCTCAATTGAAACAGGTAGTACTTGGAAAGCGGATACGACCATCATCTACGATCTTTCTGCATTTGGTCAAAAAGATCCAATATCACTCGTGGTGCCAGTGTCCTATACCCTTGTTGGCATGGCCATTATAGGCTCCCGTTCCTACCATCATATAAAAGCGGAATGGTTTCCTTTAAAAGTCCTTGATAAATCTATGGCAAAACGCACTAATATAAAACGCCTCAGCGGCGCATCAAGTATAGAACTGTATTGGGACAATAAAGCGGGGAGTCCTAAACAGTTTAATTTTATTGAAGAAACACAGTATTTGTTCTCAGATAACACCTCGCTCTTGTATCGGCGGGAACTAACAGAAGATTTCAAAACAACCACCGATATTGTACGAGAACGCATTATTCGTCAGCTTACCGATGAACTTCTCTCATTAAAAGTTACCGATGTAGAAGTAAAACAAGCTGATGAAGGCGTTATACTTTCTATAGAAAACATACAGTTTGAACCCGATTCGGCAGTGCTTGTTGCCTCGGAAAAAACAAAGATTTCTAGTATTGGAAAAATTCTTGCTGCTCTCGCAGGCCGCAACCTAAGTATTGTTGGCCATGCTGCCAATGTAGCTGGATCATCTGAACAGGAATTGAAAGTTCTTTCTACAGCTAGAGCTAAATCTGTCGCGACTTTCCTTGTTGAATCTGGATTCAGAACTGCGAACTCTGTTATGTCGAAGGGAGTTGGTGGCTCTCAACCACTAGCTTCCAATGAAACTAAAGAAGGCCGGGGGAAAAACCGGCGTGTAGAAATAATAATTCTTGATGAGGAGACTGCTAAATGAAAAAGTTTCTATCGGTTTTAATTTGTATTCTGCTCGTTGTTCCAGTGTTCAGCCAATCTGCAACAGCAATTTCAGAAATTCTTCTAAAAGAAAGAGCTTCATACATGGATATGTCTTATTTGGTTACTGCAGAATTAGGTATGAATAGCACTCCTTTTGAAGCCTACACGTGGTGCGAACGATTTGGTTCATTTCCTGTAAATGTCACACCTGATTCACCCATAACAGTTAAAGTTCTGTCATTTTTCCTTATGGCAAACTACGAAATAAACGGAGGGCTCATGTGGTCTATAACGCACAGCCCTCGGTATGCTTGGAAGGAACTAAAAGCTACCGGTTTTTGGCGTATCAGGTTTGACCCTGACCGAGAGCTCTCTGGCAGAGAACTGGTTAACGCTGTAAGCAGGTTCTTTGAATCGAATCCTGATGCAAAACTCCGCGAACCTCCGGCTGCTGAAGCGAGCCATAACTTTCGCGAGCTTTTGCTTAAAGACAAGGAGGACAAATAATGCGTATATATAAAACCCCGGCAATTATCGTTGTCTTACTGCTCCTTGCTACTATTGCCACCTACGCACTTGATTTCGGTGTTGAGTTATCAAATACTGTAGGCATCAAGAAGGTAGAAAAGACAGAGTTTTTAACTGATCACAAAGAAACAATCTGGGCTACTATTCCTTTTAACAACCAAAACACTACTTCGCTTTCGATTGAAGGTAGTTTTTATGCATCGAAACCCGCAGCACTAGATACGTTTGACTATTATATTGATCTTGATCTTTTCCGTTTGTCCTTTACCCCCCAAAATTCGCCTTCAGGTAAGATTACGATGCAAGTTGGCCGAATCTCCCTTTCAGATGTAACAGGGAAGATTTTAAACCAGGCAATTGACGGCTTTGAAATACACGCAATAAAATCTTTTGGGAACGCTTCTTTCTTTGCTGGATACACAGGCCTTTTGAATGCACGGCAAGAAAAGAACCTGATGACAGCTGACGACATCGCAGATATCGCCACTGATGACGTATACGCCTTTGGTGCAAAACGCGCCGTAGCTAAAGCTGCAGTACAATTCCCCAACCTTTTTGCGGGAACTGACCTACTCTTTGAAGTACTGGGTCAATACGACTTACGAGATACAATTG
>DUOS01000011.1 GCA_012838745.1 Treponema sp.
GTCGTTGGAAGTACAAAAGAACCGTCTGGTGTGGAAATAGCCGTAAATTGGCCCTTTTGACGATCTAAGAAAACCGTGTCTGTATAGGATTTTGGCAGTTCAAACCTCATTCGGAACAGCGGAGGATAAGCGAAAACAGTGGTAAACACAAACTTTCGGTAAGAGGAGTCTACCGTTGCAAAAAGATTTTCTTTAGAATTTTCGTACGGAGTTACTAGAGAGTACAAGCCCTGATTATTTAACCAGCCAATTGCCCATCGGTTAAAAGTATAGAGATATGGTCCTGCAATGAGATCCAATCCCCTGTTCCGAAGCATTCCAATATGGGCTGGATTATTGAGAATAAATTGAGTATATCCATTTTCTACAAGCTTATCGATTACCGTAGATAATCCTTCTTCTGAAGCTTGCGGAACATAGGGGTCAAGGGAAACTATTATCTCTCTTTTTGAAAAAGGTGGTTGGGCAACGACGCCACGCTCATCCGCAACGCCCAGTAAAAAAGCAGAAATATCTCGATTTAGTTCCGCAATAACTCGAAGAGGCCGGTGCATAAGGATTAAAAAGAAATCTTCCCGAGCTGCAACCTGCACATATAAACCTTCTGGAAAAGCAGTTTCATTTTTTTTATTCGATGTTTCTGGAAGCGTTAGAGTAAGAGAGGGCAGTTTTTCGTCTGCTGGCTGTGATCGGTATGTAGAAAGATCTCGGGGCAACACATGAGGATAGCGCTTCGACATAGCCTTGGTTTGAATAAGATACACGGAATCCCCCGTCCCAAATCCAGCGGGTATGTCTATCCAGCATTCTTTTAAAACGCTAGAAACCTCACGTATTTTATGACTTTCTCGAACCGAGTCATCCTTCTTATGAAACCGGACAGAATCTCCAGCATCAGGAATATAACTCCCTCCGCCTAAAAGAGCCATGAGAGTATCTCCGGATTGTTTTACGCGCGCAATGTTTCCAAGAAAAATGCCGGTACCACCAGACTGTCCTGGATTTAAAACATTTTCTGCTTTAGAAGAGTCATACCAATAGCGAGTTTTTTGACGAGCAAAATCATTGGCAAGCATCCGTTTTGCCGTTTCAATAGTTGTTTTTTTATCGGATTCCCAATTATCGAGAACGTATCTATAAGCAGCAACCACAGTTCCCACATATTCCGCACTTTTCATGCGGCCTTCTATTTTAAAAGAGTTAACACCAGCTTGAACCAAATCAGGTATGCTTTCGATTAGTTGCAAGTCATGGGGTGAGAAAAAATACCCCTTCTTTTGCCCAGAGGGTGTTTCAGAAGTATACAGACGCCGGCAAGCTTGAGCACATAGGCCACGGTTTGCCGATTTTCCTCCTAGATAACTAGAAAAAAGACATAATCCTGATTCGCTTACGCATAATGCACCATGAACAAATACTTCCAGTTCGCACGATGTACGCATTTTAATATCTTGCACTTCTTCAAGCCCTAGTTCACGTGCAAGCACAACTCTCGAAACACCCACCCTACTCAGCGAATTTGCAGCGCGGGCACTCGCTATATTAAGCTGGGTAGACGCATGGAGACGTAATTTTGGGAAATGAGCGTGTGCCATATTTAGGACACCTAAGTCCTGAACAATAAGACCGTCAGGCCCTATCTTATTTAGATAGGCTAAAAAACGATACATGCGTTCTGTCTCAGATTCCTGCAAGACGGTATTAACCGTAACAAATATTTTCTTTCCCCGTTTTTGCACGGTTTCTACGGCGGCTTCAAACTGTGACCACGCAAAGTTAGACGAACGAATACGGGCATTAAAACTTTTAAGCCCCAAATATACAGCGTCCGCGCCCTCTTTTAGTGCAGCATCGAGTGCTTCTGGATTCCCTGCTGGAGCAAGTAATTCTGCCATGATCGCCTCCCTTTCCCTAGGCCCATACTACTCTGAATTGGCAGTGTGTGCAAACACCAGCAGAAAGGATAATGCATTCAGGGAACATGGGGCTTAGACGAATTAACCGTACCAGGTGAGGCGCAACTAGTAGCACATACCATCCAGTTTCCCGCACAATCGGTATCGTCAAACTGAGGA
>DUOS01000103.1 GCA_012838745.1 Treponema sp.
CCCGCAGATCTTCGCGAAGAAGCTGTATCGTTGATATTCGCAGTAAAGAGTCACGCTTTAATGAGTCTGAATACAGGCAAACGGTATTGTTTTCTTTCGCTGCATGCATAGCCGAATACGCGTTGGAGAGCACTGTATCGGTGGTTTCTCCTTCTCGGGGAATCATGACGAGGGATATTGCAATTCCGAAAGAATGAGTTTTCTCTGAAGCTTTAAAGCCAATCGATGAAATTTCACGAACTGTGTTGGCAAGGTCTTGCAATTCGTCTGGGTTTGATATATTCGTTACTATGGCAGCAAACTCGTCACCACCCATACGGTAGAGCGCTGCATCAGATGGAATCTGTGCGGAAAGCGTTTCACTTACCGAGGTCAGTATTGCATCCCCCGAATCATCGCCAAAACATTCATTGAACTCCATAAAATTATCAAGATCGAGAAGTAAAATACCGGCAGGCTTCTTACTGTCCAGAATTTTCTCTAGGTCTGCAATAAACCCTCGCCGATTTCGAAGCCCAGTTAGCGTATCTGTAAACAACATTATATTAAGTTCATTATGGCTTATTTCGAGTGCATCACGTGATTGGTGTACTTCGTGTGCCTGCTTAAGGAAATGATTAAAATATCCCACTGCGAGGCCGACACTTAAAACCAACTGACCCAATAAAATCCGTGAAAAAGCAAATGCGTTAAAGGGATCGAGAAAGTACCCAAAGAGGGTTTTCCACACTGCAGAAAAATTTAAGAACATACAAAGTAAAAGACCAGTCTGTACCCATCTCATACGTTTAAACGATTGCCAACTAAAAGAATCGATACTAATAACAATAACTGTATACAGGATAGTCAGGGCAAGTAGTGCCTGAGCTATCATGTACACACTACCGGTTTTGAATTCAACGATATTGACGGGAATAACAAGCGGATCAAAAAGAAAGGTTTTGGGAAATAAATAGGCACTCAGTATAAAAAAGGGCAAGAGCAAAAACCCTAAAAAAGATAAAATTCTGTTCAAACGTAAAAATATTACCGGCCCGCGTAAATTTGCCGAAAGAAAGTAGGGAATAATCCCAAGAAAAACTAAGGTGATTAATTCCAATATCCTAAATCCTTCAATAGAGAATTGATGGTTCTTATATTGTAGAAACATGGTTTTTGACACTGCAGAAGAAAGCATATAGAATAAAGACGCAAGACAAACAATAGATATAGATCGGTAGCTTTCTATTTTGAAATGCTTCCACACGAAGTAGAAAAAGATTACAGCCGTGATCATAAGACCAGCACCGGCGATACCTATAAATGTATCCAACCAATTTATACTTATATTCATGCTCTAGTTATACTGTTGTTTCCAGCAATTTGCAAAGATTTCCTTGATTTTTTCTTAAGGGTTTAAAGAACTGGAGTATCGCAACTGCGATACTCCAGATACAGGGTGCGAGCTGTTTTTAAAATTATTGCTTCATATAGCGGATTTCAGAATCAAGCATTACTCCTCGCCATCCGTAATTGTTACCAGCATGGGCTACAAAGTAAATCCAGTCTCCTTCATCAACCTCAATTAAGCCCTTTACTCTAACAAGTGCTCCCGTTGTCCAGCTCCCATCAAAAGGACCTCCCTTATCAATGAGTTTGGGAGCGCCCCCTGAGACTACACCGTCTACATCATCATATGTTTTTTCATTAAGAATACTGACACTGTCCGATGCATAATCGTCGACAGATAAAGGACTCCCCGTAGATTTTTTCTTATACCGTATATCTACGCGGAAACCGTTACTGGAATTAAGATACTTTTCGGCTGGAACAACTCCAATAAATTCTGGATTCCAGTCTGAAATATAAATGCTACCTTTTTTAGGAGCTTTCCAGCCCACTATTATATCGTCTTTTCCCTCTGGCGTATGAGCTTCGGAATAGGGCACAAGGGTCATTCTCTCGCCTTCAGGCCGTGGGTTTCCATCATGAGAACCATCATATAGCCGTA
>DUOS01000012.1 GCA_012838745.1 Treponema sp.
ACCAAGGAGAGGGAGTAAGTGCTTTAGAATTAGTTCTTACCCGTCTCCATGCCGGTGGAAAATTCGATAAAGGTTCATATAAAGTTTCTGGTGGACTTCACGGAGTCGGTGTTGCTGTTGTTAACGCTTTATCCGGATGGCTCGATGCGTTTGTTTCTCGAGACGGCTATGTAAACTTTCAAAAATATGAGAAAGGCATACCCGTTGCACCTATAAAACAATTAAATGAGACTGACAAACACGGTACAACGATTCGGTGGATGGTTGATACTTCAATTTTTACTGAAACAACTACGTATAACTTTGATATTTTATCTAATCGCTTACGAGAACTAGCTTTCTTAAATAGTGGAATATCCATAATTCTTCGTGATGAACGGCTTATAACACCAAAGGAAATTGTTTTTTCTTTTGAGGGCGGTATTCGTCATTTTGTTACCTTTTTAAACGAAAACAAGACAGTTTTACATCGTGAGCCTATATATATTACTGGCGAACGCGACGAGGTAATTCTTGAAGTTGCTCTACAGTATAACAACTCCTACGGTGAAATAATGTTTACCTATGTAAACGATATAAACACTCGAGAGGGTGGTACTCATCTTGTGGGCTTTAAGAGTTCGCTTACTAGAGTATTAAATGAATTCCTTAAGAAATCTAAGTTTTCTAAAAAAATGGAAGAAAGTCTTTCAGGTGATGACGTTCGAGAAGGCTTAACAGCCGTTCTTTCTATAAAGGTTCCGGAACCACAGTTTGAAGGACAGACGAAAACAAAACTAGGGAACTCTGAGGTTCGTGGAATTGTTGAAAGCTTTGTTAACGAACAACTCACTTTATATTTTGAACAAAACCCCGATGTAATTACTTCTATTCTGGAAAAGAGTGTACTTGCAGCTAAAGCTCGCATTGCAGCACGCCAAGCTCGTGATGCGACCCGTAAGAAAAACTCTATAGACGGGGCAGGGCTTCCTGGTAAACTTGCTGATTGTTCTGAAAAGGATGCCAGTAAGTGCGAAATTTATATCGTTGAAGGTGATTCAGCCGGTGGTTCTGCAAAAATGGGTCGAGACCGACGTTTTCAGGCAATACTTCCTCTTTGGGGAAAAATGCTTAATGTTGAAAAAACACGCATAGACAAGGTTATCGGAAACGAAAAGTTACAGCCTATTATTGCCAGTCTTGGTGCTGGAATTGGAGAAAGTTTTGATGTAACTAAACTCCGGTATCATAAGATAATTATAATGGCTGATGCTGACGTTGACGGTTCTCATATCCGTGTACTTCTTTTAACCTTCTTCTATCGATATATGGAAGATCTTGTTAAAGAAGGGCATATTTATTTGGCAATGCCTCCTTTATATAAAATAACCTTTGATCGCAAAATTCAATATGCCTATGATGATACAGAAAAAGAACGCATCCTCAAAGAAATAGATAAAGATTCTGATAAAATAAATATTCAACGTTATAAGGGTCTTGGTGAGATGAATCCAGACCAACTATGGGAAACAACCATGGATCCCGATTCAAGAAAAATGATGGTGGTCACTTTAGAAGACTCAGTTGAGGCAGATCGAACTTTTACAACCCTTATGGGTGAACATGTTGAACCTAGACGAAAATTTATAGAAGAAAACGCAGTTTACGTATCCAATTTGGATGTGTAAGGAAAAAAGCGGCGTACAACCAGGAGTAAGCGTTCAATGAGTGAACAGAACCAGAACAACAAACCAACCGGGCAATTAATACCCATCCCGATAGAAAAAGAGGTACGTACTGCGTACTTAAATTATGCCATGTCGGTAATAGTGAGCCGAGCTCTTCCAGACGTTCGAGATGGACTTAAACCAGTTCATCGGCGAATTCTCTATTCTATGGAAGAAATGGGCATTAGGTCAAATACGCCTTTTAAAAAATGTGGACGTATTGTTGGAGACGTCCTTGGTAAATTCCATCCTCATGGCGACCAGTCTATTTATGACGCTTTAGTTCGTCTTGCTCAAGATTTCTCTTTGAGATATCCCGTTATTCAGGGACAAGGAAACTTTGGATCAGTCGACGGTGATCCTCCTGCAGCAATGAGGTATACAGAAAGCCGACTAACAAGAATTGCAGAATCAATTATAGAAGATATAAAAAAAGAAACTGTTGATTTTGGGCCTAACTATGATGACTCCATGCAAGAGCCATTGGTATTACCAGGAGCTTTTCCCTTTCTTTTGGCTAATGGAGCGAGTGGTATAGCTGTTGGTATGGCAACAAATCTACCCCCTCATAACCTAAATGAAATAATTGGTGCGGTAAAAGCATATATCGATAATCCTGAATGTACCATCGAAGACTTAATGCAACACATGAAGGGACCTGATTTTCCTACTGGCGGTATCATTTTTGGACGTAAAGGTATTCGCCAAGCATTTAAAACTGGCCGAGGAAAGATTGTTGTTCGCGGTCGTTTTACTATAGAAATAGACAAAAGAGGTAGAGAGACAATCATCTTTACTGAAATACCGTATCAAGTTAATAAATCCACGCTTATTACTCGTATTGCTATTTTAGTACGAGACAAAGTTATAGAAGGAATTTCTGAAATACGAGATGAGTCTGACCGAGACGGTATGCGTATAGTGATTGAGTTAAAAAGAGGGGCAATAGCAAAAATTGTTCTTAATCAACTTTTTTCACGAACCGCATTGCAGTCTTCCTTTGGGGTAATTAATCTTGCTCTCGTAAAGGGTCGCCCCGAAACGCTAACGCTCAAACAAATGATTCATTATTACGTTGAGCATCGGGTTGATGTTGTTACTCGGCGAACTCGCTTTGAGTTAAGAAAAGCCGAGGAAAGAGCACATATTTTACGAGGTCTCGTAATTGCTCTACAAAATATTGATGAAGTAATAGCAATAATAAAAAAGGCACGAAACGTAGATGCGGCAAAAAACGCCCTTATGAAACGCTTTGAGCTTTCTGATGCACAATCTCAAGCTATTGTTGATATGCGTCTTGGTAGGCTTACTAGTCTTGAGACCGAAAAAATTGTTAAAGAATTACAAGAGATAGAGATGCTCATTGCACGGCTCAAAGATTTGCTGGCCCATCCTGCAAAAATCCTCGCTCTTATAAAACAAGAGTGTATTTCCCTCGGTGAAAAATTTGGCGATAAGCGTCGGACTGATATCATTACAGACGAAGTAGAAGAAATAAATATTGAAGACTTGATACAAAAAGAAGAAATGATAATCCTTATTTCTAATCTGGGTTATATTAAGCGTATCCCTGCTTCAGCCTATAAGATTCAAAATAGGGGTGGCAAGGGTTCAAACAGTGCTAAACTTGCAGAAGACGATTTTCTTAATCAACTCTTTGTTGCGTCAACGCACGATCATCTTGTTTTTATTACTAATGCCGGTAAAGCCTATTGGCTTAAGGTACACGAAATCCCCGAAGCAAGTCGTTCTAGTCGTGGTTCTCATATAAAGGCGCTTCTAGCTATTTCTTCAGACGAAGAAATAACCACAGTCGTATCACTAAAAGAATTTAGTGATACTGAATTTTTACTTATGGCAACTTCCGGCGGTATTGTTAAAAAGGTAACGACAAGTTCCTTCCGTAATGCTAAAACCCGTGGAATTATTGCTATTAGGCTTGATGATGGTGATCATCTAGTAAGTGCAATTTTAACCGGTGGAAATGACGAGCTTATGCTTGTTACTCGCCTTGGACGCGCTCTTCGAATGCATGAACGTGATATACGCTCACAGGGAAGAGCCTCTCGTGGTGTTATTGGTATTAGGCTTTCTGCTGAAGATGAACTTGCAGGCGCTCTTCGTGTAAACGATGAAGCAAAAATGTTGGTTATGACGGAATGCGGATATGGTAAACGAGTTGATTTTTCTGAGTTTACCCCCCATGGGCGTGCAACAGCAGGACAACGGATTTATACTTTGGGAGAAAAAACAGGGGAACTTGTAGGTCTTATTACCGTCAAGGAAACTGATGAAGTTGTTTGTATAACGAGTCAGGGGAAAACACTTCGTGCGCGAGCAGAAGAAATTTCACAGATGGGCCGTGCAGCACAAGGCGTACGTGTTCTGAATATAGATAAACCAGATACCCTTGTAGGGCTCGATACTGTTGCTGAGGAAGCTAACGACGAAGAAGAAGCGGCGGACACCAGTATAATTTCTATATCCCAAGAACTTGATCTTGACGGATCGGATGATGTGACAGAAAATAATTGATAGTAGACGGTACAGAAAGGACCGTTTAAAAAAGGAGAACCGTTTGGTGGGCCGGGTTACCGGAACTGCCAAGCGGTTTTTTTTATGCCCAAAAAGCTATAGTTTCACGTGAAACAATGTTGCAGAGGTGTGCGGTTTCCATCAGTCGGCTGTCGGAGTAATCCGGCAGTTTTTTTTGTTTCACGTGAAACATTATGAGTCTAAGTTGATTTTACCTGAACGTAAGCTTTTAATTTGAGACCTGTTCTTTTTCTTTGTAAGTCTTTTTATCACTGAGCCTCTAGTTGGTTTTGTTGCGTGTCGCTTTCGAGTTGGTTTTGCGGCGTCTATGATGCGCGATTCTAGGCGGGAAAGGGCCGCTTTTCGATTGCTTAGCTGTGAACGAAATTCATCCGCCTGTACAGCAAGGATTCCATCTACAGAGCAAGCTTTAGCTAGGCGGGAGAGAACTCTTTTTCTTTCTTCCTCGGAAAGCCCTTCAATTGCATGTAATGAAACAGTTGCGTGAACCTTGGTGTTAACTTTGTTTACATTTTGCCCTCCGGGTCCGCCAGACCGGGCAAAGGTAAATATTGTTTTATTCTCAATGGATTGGCGAAGAAGGTTTCTGTTCATTGTGCATCGCTGAGACTGGAGAACCAGAGGGCTGGGTTTGCCGTCGATTCAATCATATCTTCAAGGGTATCGGGAAGGATGGAAAAGAAATCTAATCCTGTAATGCTTTCAGCGGTATCAACTGAAACAGAATGGTCGGCTAGGGTTTTCTTTGATTCCCCGTTCAAAAAGATAAAAGCAATTGCCTTGGGGGGGAAGCTTTTGTAATCGAGGATTGCCTTGTAAAAACCAATAGGGACTCGAACTCGATTAGAACCAATAGAGGAATCTTCATGAGAAAAGATTGGCCCGGCAGTAATAAATATCGCTCCAAATTCTTTAGCCCAAGAGCGAGATTTGTTTTCCAAGGTAAGCCAAATGCCTCTGTTTAACCTTGGATGCTGGGGCGAAATATTACTGTAATAAAAACAGTCTCGCATAGCTTCAATAGAAAAACGCATATCAGCTGATGGGGCAAGATGGCCTCGATCAAAGCTTGATTTGTAGTAGTCTGAGTTTTCTGCACTTAAAATATTTGGGTTAGGATCAGGTAAAAATTTGTTTTGCCGTTTTGCTACTTTGGTATCAACTTCTTCAGCTGTTAGTTCATACGCAACCCAATCTGCCTGACGGGCTTCGTTATTGTACTGCAGGGCATGACCGGCGTACCAGTAGACAGGATCTTCAGGTTCAAAAGCAGGAAGCTCCATTAGACCTGAAGGAGCTGGTAAGAGGCGTGCTGTCATCATAAAAAGAAGGGTTAAAAAAGTTCCTGTTTGCATACATTGAAGTATATCATGAAAAGTAAATGGCCTCTAGATTAGCGCTGACTCTTTTGTTGCATAAAGCTAACAAAAACAAAGAGGCCTGAGTAGAAGCTAAAATACGAGATCCTGTCTCGCAATCTTTTCTTCTTTATGGTAGGTTTTTATAAGTTTTGATACCAAGGGGATTTTATGAAGCGGGACGATATCCAAAAAGTACTAATTATCGGATCTGGACCGATTGTAATTGGTCAGGCTTGTGAATTCGACTATTCTGGAACACAAGCTTGTAAGGCGCTGCGAGAGCAAGGATACAAAATTGTTCTTGTTAATTCTAATCCTGCAACGATTATGACTGACCCTGTCATGGCTGATGCAACGTATATCGAGCCGCTTAACCTTGCTCGTCTTGAACAAATAATTGCAAAAGAACGTCCTGATGCCTTGCTTCCGAATTTAGGTGGCCAAACAGGATTAAATTTAGCGAGTGAGCTGAATAAGGCTGGCGTTCTTGAAAAATATGGCGTGCAGGTTATTGGGGTAAATCTAGATGCAATTGAGCGCGGAGAAGATCGAGAATTGTTTAAAGAGACCATGCGTGAGCTTGGTATAGATACCCCGCTTTCTGATATAGCTTACTCTGTTGAATCTGCAGAAAAAATTGCAGATATTCTTGGTTTTCCCCTTGTTGTGCGTCCTGCGTATACCATGGGTGGTGCAGGCGGAGGGCTCGTCTATAATGGGGAAGAACTTCGAACTATTGTAGCCCGAGGGCTCGAACTTTCTATGACCCACCAATGTCTTATAGAAGAATCAATTCTTGGTTGGGAAGAGCTAGAAGTTGAGGTAGTCCGCGATAGCAAAAACCAAATGATAGCAATTTGCTTTATCGAGAATATTGATGCTGTCGGCGTACACACGGGAGACTCTTTCTGTGCTGCACCCTTTCTTACCATCGATAAAGAGCTAGAGGAACGGCTTAAGGAACAAGCCTTCCGAATTGTTGAATCAATTGGTGTTATCGGGGGAACGAATGTTCAGTTTGCTCATGATCCTAAAACAGATAGAATTGTTATTATAGAAATTAATCCACGCACATCCCGTTCATCAGCACTTGCTTCAAAAGCCACGGGATTTCCCATTGCTCTAATTTCTGCAAAGCTTGCTTCAGGTATGACCCTTGATGAACTTTCTTATTGGAGGGACGGAACCCTTGAAAAATATACTCCATCTGGAGATTACGTTGTTCTAAAATTTGCTCGCTGGGCTTTTGAAAAGTTTCGAGGTGTTGAGGATAAGCTTGGTACACAAATGAAAGCTGTCGGTGAAGTTATGGCTATTGGTAAAACCTTCAAAGAAACTTTTCAGAAAGCAATTCGAGGCCTTGAAAATAGCCGTCACGGGCTTGGGTTTGCTAACGATTATAATAAAAAGAGTCTTGCAGACCTTCTTGAACTCCTTCGATTTCCCACAAGTGAACGCTATTTTGTTTTGTATGAGGCTCTTCGAAAAGGGGCTGATATAACAAAGTTGAGTGAACTCACCTTTATAAAACCATATTTTCTTGAGCAAATGAAAGAACTTGTTGATCTTGAAGAAAAGTTGTTGCGGACTCCGGGTCGACTCCCAAGTGACGAATTATTGATTGAGGCAAAAAAAGATGGTTTTTCTGATAAATATATTGCTAAAATCCTCGGTATTCGTGAGCGAGACGTTCGCCGTCGCCGTATTGAACTAGGTGTCGTGGAAGGCTGGCATGCTGTTCCTGTTTCTGGTAAAGAAGATACCTTCTATTATTATTCTTCATATAATGAATCAGATACCAGTGTTGCTTCAGAAACTAAAAAGAAAATCATGATTCTAGGTGGAGGCCCCAACCGCATCGGTCAGGGGATTGAGTTTGATTACTGCTGTGTTCATGCTGCCTTTGCCCTGCGTGAATTGGGCTACGAGACAATAATGATTAACTGTAATCCAGAAACTGTTTCCACGGATTATGACACAAGCGATAAGCTCTACTTTGAACCAGTTACTTTAGAAGATGTGCTTCAGATTTATAACAAAGAAAAGCCAGAAGGCGTAATCGTACAATTTGGTGGGCAAACTCCGCTTAACATTGCTCGTGAATTAGCTGACGAAGGTGTGAATATCCTTGGAACAAGTATCGACAGTATTGATATAGCCGAAGATCGCGACTTGTTCCGTAAGATGATGGAGAAGCTCGACATTCCGATGCCTGAGTCCGGTATGGCGGCTAATATTGACGAAGCTATTATTGCAGCCAAGGGTATTGGATACCCAATAATGATTCGCCCTTCCTTTGTTTTGGGCGGTCGAGGTATGGAAGTTATTTATGACGAAAACATGCTTAGAGAATATGTTGCAAAGGCGGTAGGGGTAACACCTGATCGCCCGCTACTTATAGACCGGTTCTTGCGTAATGCTCTTGAATGTGAAGCCGATGCGCTCTCAGATGGAAAGGAAGTTTTTATTCCAGCTGTTATGGAACACATCGAACTTGCAGGAGTTCATTCAGGGGACTCCGCATGTGTTATTCCTTCTATAGGAATAGAACAGCGTCATCTTGATCAAATTAAGGATTATACGCGGAAAATAGCTGAGGCTCTTCATGTTTGCGGATTAATGAACATGCAGTACGCGATAGAAGATGATCGTGTGTATGTTCTTGAAGCCAATCCTCGGGCAAGCCGAACAGTTCCCTTGGTCTCTAAAGTTTGTAATACTCAAATGGCTCAGCTCGCAACTCGGCTTATGCTTGGTGAGAGCCTTGCTTCGTTAAATCTTAAAGATAAAATAATCCCACACTTTGGTGCTAAAGAAGCTGTTTTTCCTTTTGAAAAGTTTCCTGAAGTTGATCCTGTTCTCGGTCCTGAAATGCGTTCAACTGGAGAAGTCCTTGGGCTATCTGATAACTTTGCTCTCGCTTTTTATAAGTCTCAGGAAGCAGCAGGAGCAGCGTTGCCTTCAGAATTACACGAGACAAAGGGTGCCGGTTCTGTGCTCATCAGTCTTTCTGAACGCGGAAATCAAGAAAAAGCCGCAGAGGAAATAGGGCGCCAGTTTTCAGAGCTTGGATTTACCATTCTTTCAACCGAGGGCACGGCAGATTTCTTTAGAGCTGCAGGAATCCCTTGCCAAACAATAGCTAAAATAAATGAGGGTCGTCCCAACGTTCTGGACGTAATCCTTAACCGGCAGGTAAACCTAATAATTAACACCCCGAGTGGGCGCAGAGATGCACTTGCTGACGATGCTGTTATACGTAAGGCCGCAATAAAGTATCGTATCCCTTATATGACTACCCTTGCTGCTGCAAACGCAGCTGGGCAGGGTATTGCTGCTGCACGGATTAACCGCGGAGGGGTAAAG
Organism: Treponema sp.; assembly: GCA_012838745.1. Classification (GTDB taxonomy): domain Bacteria; phylum Spirochaetota; class Spirochaetia; order Treponematales; family Treponemataceae; genus Teretinema. The sequence continues at coordinate 8,990 of DUOS01000012.1, forward strand.
TCGGTTCAAGAATATCATGCGGGAATTGGAGAATAAAAAATGAATGTATTGTGTCTCGATCTAGAAGGTGTCTTAGTACCAGAAATATGGATAGAATTTTCTCGTAAAACAGGAATACCGGAACTTTCTAGAACAACGCGTGATGAGCCTGATTACTCAAAGCTCATGAACTTTCGTATCGAAATTCTCAAAAAAAATAAATTGTTTTTGCCTGATATACAAGAAGTTATTGGTTCTATGGATCCAATGCCCGGTGCTAGTGCGTTTATTGATACTGTTCGTTCTGAAACGCAAGTTATTATTCTCTCCGATACCTTTACTCAGTTTGCTCAGCCCCTTATGAAAAAGCTAGGGTATCCAACCTTGTTTTGTAACACTCTCGAAGTTGCACAGGACGGAACCATAATAGGCTTTTCATTGCGTCAGGACGAGGGAAAGAAGCAAGCGGTAACAGCTCTACAGGGTCTTAACTTGCGCGTTATGGCTGCAGGTGATTCGTACAACGATCTTGGCATGATACAAAAAGCAGATACCGGTGCATTTTTTCGCTCTCCAAAAAGCATTTCATCTGAGTATCCGCAATTTCCTGCATATGAAGACTACGATGACTTACTTGCGCACATGCGTAAAGAACTCATTGGTTCATAGTCTATAATTTTCTACGCCTTCAGCGTAACCCACATGGGATTTTCTCCGGGTCGAAACTCTAAAATAGTTTTTTCACAGGCAAGCTTTTCAGTATGATCATGAGTTACGTGAAGTAGCGTTGTGCTTCCGGTATTTGCTATTTTTTCGAGGAGATTTAAAACAAATGTACGGTATTCCTCATCAAGCCCGTGGCAGGGTTCATCCAAAATTAATAAAGCAGGGCGTTTAATTGCTGCGCGTAAAATAAGCACAGCACGCTGTTCCCCATACGATAAAGCATTAAAACTGACACCTTTTCGATCATCGAGCTGAGCAAGCTTTAGCCACTTACCAGCAATCTGACGCTGTGAATTGGTTCTACTTTGATACAGACCGATGGAGTCGTGGAGGCCAGAAAGAAGAACTCCTTCTATGTCTAAATCCCCGGTTAATCGATATTCTTGGTGGAGTCTCCAAGAAACAATACCCATTTGAGCTTTAATTTCCCATATTGTTTCACCTGAGCCCCGGCGTTTCCCGAACAGGCGAACGTCATTTTTAAACACCTGAGTATTATCACCGGTAATAAGTTCCAAGAAGGTTGTTTTTCCCGAAGCGTTTGGTCCACGGATAAGGCAGTGTTCTCCGGGGAATAACTTCCACGTAATATTATCGAGAACTACTGTGTCGGACCAACCCACCGAAACGTTATTCATTTCTACTAGTGGTTTTTGAGCCTTGCTTTCTTTGGAATTATTCGAATCCGAATCTGTTCTTTCTGGAAGTAGTTTAAGGGACATTTGGTTTTCTTTTTTAAATATTTTTCTTCTCGCACGGTAGTAATCAAATTCTTTTGTAGTTCCGGTGAAAGTTGAATTTCGACTTTCTAGGTATAAGACTTTATCAATATGGGGCGTTATTTTGCTTAGGCGATCTTGAACGAGAATTAGAGTCCGTTTAGGATCCGACGTTATTTCGTCAATTATATGGCCAAGAGTTTCTCTTGCATCTGTATCAAGACCTTCAAAGGGCTCATCGAGAACAAGCAAGGGTGCATTGTCTAGAAGCGCACGTGCAAGAAGGGTTCGTCGAATTTCTCCGGTAGAGAGATACTTAAGGCCACGATTTAGTATGGAAACAATACCGCATCGCATGACGATAGGGTTTTTTTCTGGATTGAGAATATTTAAAAGAATTGCAGGGGTTCGGCCGGGATCAATTCCCCCCTCGATAAATTCAGAATCATCATACTCCCGTTCTTCTTTTAATAGTCTGCTCGCTTCTTCGAAAGAGGCTCTTGCTATTCGAGTTGGTATACGCTTGTTTAAATTTGATTTGTCTTTAGAGAAGGTTTCAAGGTTAAGCTCTCCAGCCAATGCTGCTATGAGGGCACTCTTCCCTGAGCCATTTGAGCCTGTTAGAAGCCATGTTTCTCCTGAGAGGACAGTCCAGCTAATGTTTTCCAATAGAACGTTGGTATGAGAAGATACAGTACATTGTTCAAGATGAATAAGGGGATTTAGTTCGTCAATCATTGGGCCATGTTCTCCGTATTAAAGATTCAACTGCATCAAGAAGCACTTTTCG
>DUOS01000104.1 GCA_012838745.1 Treponema sp.
TAGCGGTAAAGTTCTATATTTTAAGTGTAAGCAAACAAACCATTGAAGAAATAAAGCGACGTTATCTGAATAAAATTAATTCGCCAGAATTAAAGGAGGCGTTTATGAGTACCGCAGACATGCTGATCGAGCAAGGAATAGAACAAGGGCTTGAAAGAGGACGTGAGCAAGGTATCGAGCAAGGACTCGAACGAGGTCGTGAGCAAGGGATCGAGCAAGGTAAAATAGAAACGGCTCGTAATATGCTTAAAGGTGGACTCGATCTTTCTACGATTGCACGGTTTACTGGGTTATCTGAAGAAGCCCTTTTTAAAATTAGAGATGACTCGTTGTAAGAAAGTTATTACAAATGTGAAAAAAACTCCTCACTACCGAGATACGGCAGCGGGGAGCTATACTATTAAATACGTCGGGGGCTTTTTATCGATGACCTGAGAATGTCTCAAAGAGTTCTTGCAGGGTGATAAGATGTGAATTCCGCGTTAAACTTGACCGTTTAGCATTGCAGTAATATACTCAAATTTATGAGAGTATTACGGTTATAAGGAATGGTGAATGCAAAAAGATACTGGCTGGGTGGAACAATTATCTGGAGAACTTTTTTGGGATACTGACCAAGCAAAGATCGACCCGACAACTCACGCCCGCTGGTTACTGGAAAAAGTCCTGGAAAAGGGGCGTTGGAATGACTGGCTTCTTGTTCGAACGCATATAGGAAGGGAGAGAATTGTATCCCTTATAGATTCTCTTAGGCTCGACCCCAAAACACGCAATTTCTTAGAAATTGCTCTATGACACTTATAAAGTATCCCAAAAGCGTTCAGCCTTCGTTACTTACAATTTTAAAACGTATGATGTGTATCCCAGATTTTGACCAGTTTTCTCTTGCTGGTGGAACATCCCTTGCATTGCAACTAGGTCACAGAACATCTGTCGACATCGATTTATTTTCTGTATCTAAATTCGATTCAAATTCTTTACAAATTTCACTTAAAAAAAATTTTCCATCAATCGAAATTGTTAACCGTACACATGGAAGTCTTTGTGTTTTTTTCGAAGGTATTAAGATTGATATGCTCCATCATCCTTTTCCTCTTCTTGAAAAAATTCAAACAGAAAATGAATTCAGAGTATATTCCTTACGTGATGTTTCTGCTATGAAAATAAATGCTGTTACTAACAGAGGAGCAAAAAAAGATTTTGTTGATTTATACGTTTTACACCAATCAGGAATATCTTTAGAACAGTCTATTTCAAATTTTTGCATAAAGTATAATGGAAATAAATTTCTCGCCTTAAAAAGCATTATGTGGTTCAACGATGCTGATGCTGAACCCGATCCCATTTTTTTAACTAACGTAACATGGTCTTCTATTAAAGAACAAATGCAAAAAATTGCCAAAGAACTATCAAAAAATATGCAATAAGTAACACCATAAGACGGGACACCGTACTGGAAGCGGTAGAGATTCCAATAAGGAGAAGTATCCAAATCAAGTTTTATTACTCGCTGCTTTTAATGGGTATGTACTTCCGTGCGTAATTGAAAAAAACCTTGTTTACCTCCAGTATGTATGGTATATTAATACTTACTGGAGGCAATAGTGATTTTTACACATACAGATATAATGAATCAACTCTCCGGCTTTGCATCGCCTCGCTCAAAACTCACACGACTGCTTAAGGAAGAGGCACTTATTAAAATACGCCGAGGGCTTTTTGTCGATGACCCGGGAACCTCTCAAAGAGTTCTTGCACCGGTAATATATGGGCCCTCGTATATCTCCTTTCACTATGCGCTCGCAGCGGCCGGGCTAATACCAGAACAAGTCAAAATAGTAACCAGTGCAAGTTACGGAAAAAATAAAAACAAGGTATTCAGAACACCGCTGGGAGAATTTCACTATTGGTACATACCTCCTGCAGTGTATCCTCACGGCATTACTCTACAAGAAGATTCTGGTACTTCATATTTAATCGCAACACCGGAAAAAGCCCTCTGCGATTCTATATATAAAATGCGCACGGTTACCTCAATAAAAGATATAACTGAACTTTTAATAGAAGATTGGCGAATTGAAAAATCAGACTTGTTACAATTAGATTATACATTTATTCAATGGTTGGCTCCAATCTATAAAACAAAATCGCTCAACGCTCTTTCCCGCTGGTATACACAAGAGGTATCAAATGCCTGAATATGGTCCGGTACAGAAAATGCTCTCCAAGTATCCGTGTAGAAATACAGACGAAACCCGCGAAGCACTCAGGCAGGTTATTCAAGAAATTACGCTGATGGGTCTGTCCCGTGCACAGTTTTTTTCAAAAGCAGCATTTTATGGCGGTACAGCACTTAGAATTTTCCATGGTCTTGAGCGGTTTTCTGAAGATCTAGATTTTAGTTTAATTGAACGAGACTCTGACTTTGATCTATCAACATATCTTCCTCAAGTTCACGATGAACTGGCCTCCTTTGGTTTTGATTTGAGCGTGGAACAAAAAAACAAAACAAAAGAATCTGCCATTCAATCTGCTTTTATTAAAGGAAACACTCTCGTTCACCTAATAAAAATAACTGCCGCGACTCCTCCCGTTACTGGAGTGCCAGAAAATGAGCAGATTAAAATAAAAATTGAAGTAGACACCGATCCTCCAGCCTTCGCTCAGTATGAAACAAAATACCGCTTACAACCTATTGCATATTCAGTGCGCCTTTTTGACAGGCCATCTCTTTTCGCAGGGAAAATGCATGCGCTACTGTGCCGAAACTGGAAAACAAGAGTAAAGGGTCGCGATTTTTTTGATTATCTGTGGTATCTGGCAAATGATATTCCAGTTAATATGCACCATTTAGAAGCTCGCATGAAACAGTCTGGGCATTGGACAAAAAAAGAACCTTTAAGCAAAAAAATATTGCTTGAACTACTTGATACACGCCTACAAACCATTGACCTCGAACAAGCAAAAAAAGATGTGACACCCTTTATTCACGATACTCGCTCTCTCGATCTGTGGAGCCAAGATTTTTTCATGAGTGTCTCAAAAGACACTTTGAAGGTAGATTGTAATATTTAAAACTTAAGCGCAGTATAAATAGCTCCTGTGCCAATACTCGTTTTTCGCTCATAACTTGAAGGTTTTGAGAGACGTAAAGCGGTAAAATTGTTGGATGGGAAAAATTTCTTGCATAAAACTTAGGCAAAAACTCCGATCTACCCCGATAGACAGTAGAACGTACTCGGAATGTGTCAACATAGTTGTCGGGTTCTTTGACATAATTTATGCAACATCCTTACGAGTAGGATTGAGCACTTCTTGATGGTTAACCATATACTTTTGGGTTTCCCGATTTCCCCAACGTTCTGGGTGTTTTCTTTTTGCAGCTTCAATAACATCGTTTCGATTTGCAAATATTGAATGATGTTCGCCATTTCGTTTCTGAGCTGGTGTTACGTATTGTAGCCCTGAATGCATATGTCTTTTATTGTACCAATCAATGAAGTCTGCAAACCATTTACGAGCATGGTCTAGATCAGTGAAAAATCTTGGATATGTACATTTGTACTTAAGCGTTTTGAAAAACGATTCAATATAGGGATTATCATCACTAACTCTCGGACGAGAAAAACTCGGGATAATACCAAGCCGGTAATAAAATGCGACCAAGGTAATTCCTTTCATCGCGTTTCCGTTATCAGAATGAATATAATTTGGATACGCTTGTTCTTTTTGTATTATGCTCGAAAAAAGTTCTTTCGCATGTTCATCACTTTCATTTTCATATATTGCCCAGCCAACAATAGAGCGGTCAAACAGATCTTCGATAACATACGCATAGTAATAAAGCCCTTGTACACTTGTTTTGATCCAAGTAATATCCCACATCCAAACTTGATTTTTTCCTGTTACTTTAAGTTCGTCTGGTTTTTTTCGTGAGACGCCTTCTTTTGTTTCACTGCGATGAGTTAGAGCCTTTCTCTCCCTAAGTATGCGATAAAACGAGCTTTCACTTGCAAGGTATATTCCCTTATCTAGCAAGGAATTACAAACTTCATGAGCATTTAGATCCTTATATTCTTCGGAACATGCAATGCAGTAAATTTTATCGCGTTCCTCTTCAGAAAGTTTTCGGACAACCTGCTTTGGAGCACCTTTTCTCTTGTCGTCAATTCCATTTTGGTTCCAGCGCTGGATGGTACGTTCTGAAATACCGACATACGTGCATAGTACTGCAATTCGAACAATTCCCAGGATCACATAGAAATTCACAAAATCTAGAATATCCTGTTTCGCTTCACGTGGCATCATTCGTCCTCGTCCGTATTCCTGTATTTCGAATCCAGTTTTTTTTTAAGTGTGAGGATTGCGACTACCTCAGCAAGAGCTGAATCTTTACGTACCAGTTCCTTGTCTTTTGCTTTGAGTTGCTTCTCAAGCTCTCGTATGCGTTTGTCTTTAGCATTTGATGTATCAGTCATATGAGTTGATAACTCCTGTTTAAACAGGCTGATGTGCTCGCTGTGAAGGCCTTTTTGCCTGAGCCATTCACCTTTACGTTCTTCCGGTATTTTTTGATGTTCAAGCAGAAGATCAAGTTTTTCCTTCATGCTTCGATCGTTAACCGGAATGTCTCCATCCTGTTCTACGGTGAGTTTACCATTTTTGAGTTTAGCAAGCCAACTATTAATTGTAACGACCGCTATTCCTGCTTCTTTTGCCACCGAAGCAATACTTCGGTTTTCTGGCGGTAACACTTTTTTTAAGATTGAGTTCCTAAAACTCTTGCTGTACTTCATATAATTCTCCCCTTAGTAGGCGACA
>DUOS01000105.1 GCA_012838745.1 Treponema sp.
AGTGCACCCAACTCCTCAGATTGGATAATCTCGCGTAGCTGGCGGTAATCTGCGGCAAAACGCCGCTCATGGTTTACGATAACGCGGGATGTTCCATTCTTTTCTGCTGCCTGCACCCGGGGCAGGGCGCTTCGAGCTTCTTCAAGGGTCGAGCCAATAGGCTTTTCCAACACAATAACTGGCACGTGTTTTTCTAAGCAGCTGAGTAGGAGGGGGATATGGGCTTTGGTATCGCAGGAGATATGCACGAGATCGGGATGAACCGTAGCGAGCAAGGTTTCAGCACTTTCAAAAACTTGAGTTGCGGGCAACTTCCAGCGTTTGGCGAATGCCGCGCGCGCATCGGGATCCGGATCAGCTCCAGCAACAAGTAGGGTTTCCCGGTTATTGGAAATAGCCCCCGCATGGCTCGCCGGCTTTTCGCGGAGACGGTCGTTTTCTAAGCTCGAACCAATTCTTCCCGTGCCAAGAACGGCAGCGCGTATGTGGCGTTTATTTCTATCAGCTGGTGATACTATTTTCATGCTATGTTCTCCCAAGATATTTTCCCACAACTTTTAAATAATCCTATCATTCTATTGAGATTCTTAAAAGGAAAGAAATTAAGATTGACTAAATCCCGCTAACAATTGACACTTAGGCTAAAATTAACGCATAGTTACAGCCTACTAGGACAAACCCCATGAACACAAAAACACAAACTATCTATCAAACAGGACTTAAAATTCGCCCCTTCCTGCTCACCATTCTTTTTTCTGGTCTTGCCGTGGGCTTTTACCGGGGAGTGCAGGATAACTATCTTGCAGAAATTGTGCAGATCACCAAGTTTGAGCGCGGAATCGTAGAATTCTTTCGAGAATTGCCTGGGCTCCTCCTCATTTTTATACTAGCAGCAATGTACCGGTTTAGCGAAACCAAAGTATTTAAAATCGGAACCGCCGTAATGCTTGCCGGAGTCTTAGGCTTGCTGTTAATGGGCACTTCCAAATTCATGGTAGTACTCGCCATGGTCATATTTAGTGCAGGCGACCACATCGTTATGCCAATGAAGCATTCCCTCTGCCTAACCCTTGCCAACAAAGGAAAAGGCGGTGCCTCTTTAGGGATAATGTCTGCCATAAGCCACGGCGGCAATATTGTAGGATTTTTAGTTGTTACCGTCTTGTTTCTTGTTTTTTCCCATATAGGTATACCCCGGGATTCTCTACTCGGGTTTAAAACTGTATTTATTATAGCCAGCGTCCTGCTTTTTCTTGCATTCCTTATTTCTCTAGCCATGAAGGATCAAGGAACCGCAGTAAAGAGAAGCAGATTCTACTTTAATAAAAAATTTACAAAATATTACATGCTCGAAGTATTTTACGGAGCACGAAAACAAATATTTCTCACATTCGCACCCTACGTACTCATTCTTTTCTATGGAGCAAACACCTCGGTCATCGCCTTGCTCCTCGCAATTTGTGCCGCCTTTGGCATGTTCCTCTCCCCATTTATCGGGCGTCTCGTAGACCGCCTTGGCTACAAAACCATCATGGTGAGCGACACCCTCATACTCATGGTCGTCTGTTTTTTCTACGGCTTTGCCCACCGCCTCTTCCCCCACAATATCGCCTTCATCGTCGTATGCATAAACTTCGTCCTCGATTCAATCATCTCCCTCGCCAGCATGGCCAACAACGTGTATGTGCAAGACCTCTCCTCCTCACCCGCCGAGATGACCGCCACCATCACCACCGGCATATCAGTTAACCACCTCATCAGCGTTATCATTGCACTTCTTGGTGGGCTTATATGGCAGAAAATGGGCATCGAAGTTTTGTTTACACTTTCAGGACTCTTGGGATTAGCAAACACCTTGTATGCCATGACGATAAAAAAGCCAGAAAGAGTAAAAGTATAAAGAATTAAAATTGAGGCACAAAGTGCAAGGATGAGCGAAAGCCCTACCGCGCAGCCGGCGCGTGTGAACGCCATTGCCCGGCGAGGTTGGAATACCCGCCTGCCTAAACACGGCAGACGAGCAGGGTGTATTCACCTAATCTTTACCGCTTGCGAAGTTGCAACACGGCCTTGCAGGCCGCGTTCACTATTGGGTAGGCAATAGGAGAGGAAGTAAGCGCTGGATGGGTACCCATTTGGAATGCGACGATGTCGTCTACGCACATTTTGTGCAAGATGCATGCGGCAATTACGTTTACCAATTCTCCCGTAGATTTACCACCAGAAACCGCACCGCCAATGATGGTTCCTGTTTCTGCCGCGAAGATTAATTTAACTTTTAGCATCGTAGAATTGGGCATGCCACCGGGGTGGGTGTCTGCGGCGTCGGCCGTGGTAACAACTATCGCGAGGCCTTTTTCTTTGGCACCTCGCTCGGTCATGCCGGCGACTCCAAAGGCACGGTCGTCAATAATAGTTGCAAAAACGCTTATCACGCCGCAAAAGCTCATATACGAAGAGAATAAATTCGCGCCGGCTATTCGGGCTTCCGAAGTTGCAACCGATGCCAACATAACGGGCGATGGCCTGCCGTCAAAAAAAGATTCCTTAGTACAACAATCCCCACACGCGAAAATATCGGGATCGGTCATAGTGCGCAGGTTGTGATCAACTTTTATACCTTTGCGGAAACCGAGCTCTAACCCCGCATCGGCTGCAAGCGTGCTATTTGGCACGGCACCAATCCCGAGAATAACCAAATCGGCTTTGAGCTCTTTACCACTTGCTAGCTTTACCGATTCAACATTGTTCCCGCCTTCTATAGAAGCAACACGCTCTCCTGTGAGTATTTTGACTCCCGTATCGGTGAGTTTTTTCTCAGCTTCATCACAATACTCGTCGTCCATGGCCATCATAAGGCAGCGATCGAGCATTTCAACAACGGTTACATTAATATTTCGGCCCTTGCGGCATTCATCGGCAAATTCCATACCAATAAAACCGCCACCAATAATTACCACATCTTTTACCGTTTCCATGCATTTGAGCACATCTTTAAGATAGGCAAAGTCTTTTTTTACTGGGAACACATTTCCCTTACTGATTCCAGGAATGGGCGGCACAACGGGTAAAGAACCGGTTGCAAAAACGAGCTTATCATAGGCAATAGGCTCATTATCCTTCATGTACACCACTTTAGCTGCGCGGTCCACTTTAATTGCTTCGTCCTTTATCAACTCGATGCCATTGGATTCTAAAAGACCATCTGGAACCACGTTGTTTTCCGGACCACCCACCGTGCCAAATATATAGGGAATTCCACAGGGTATGAGAACCGTACCCTCTTTTCGAATTATCACAACTTTCTTATCCGGATAATGGCGGCGGCAACTAATTCCCGCAGTAATGCCCGAAAGCCCACCAAGAATAACAACGTCAGCTTTGTTCATAGCTATGCACTCCTTATTAAATTATCTTGCTATAAGTGTAAGGCTTTTTGCATGAAAAATGCCAAGGAATAGTGAACGCGAGGGAGATTGGATTAGGCAGGGGCGAAACTTTCTCAGCAGGTACTCGATGGGTTTGTCTTGCTATATATCGTTATTTGTATATAATTATGATATACAGGGGGATTAAATGCCTACGATACGACCGAGTGTAGATTTGAGAAACTCCTATAATGAAATTTCAGAGTTTTGCCACACGTATCCAGAAGCCGTTTTTATAACGAAAAATGGTAAGGGTGATCTCGCGGTAATGAGTATTGCGACGTATGAAAAATTAACGGGTAAAATGGAATTATATTCTTTATTGGCTGAAGGGATAGAAGCAGAAATAAAGGGAGACGAGCGAGCTGTAAAGGATGTTTTTTCAGATTTACGAAAAAAACGGTAGCTGAGTATGTACACAGTTACTATTACAAAGCCTGCAGAAGCGGATCTTAATGCAATTGTTAATTATTATACTATGGTTTTGAAGGCATCTATTGCAGCCGATAATCTCATTGATATAATTGAAGAGAAATTACTATTTTTAGCTACTGCTCCTTTCACGTATGAAATTGAGCATGATGAGTACTTACAGAGAAAAGGGATTAGATCTGTTTTAGTAAAAAACTATTTTATTTTCTATACAATTACAGAAAAGATTAAAAAAGTAACAATTTTGAGAATCCTCTATGCCCGGCGAAATTGGCTACAATTATTTACTAACGAGGAAAACTAATTTAGAGGGCTTCTGTCGTAATATTTAGCCTAGTATGATTGTGCTTCGAGGGGGCTCCGAGCTTTTTGATTTCTCCTCGCTTTTTGCGCTCTGCCTCAGTCTTTTACTGGGCAAAACCGGTGATTTGCCCCTATACTAGTGTAGTATGAACGAAGATCGCTCCGGCATATTTGCCACACTGCCAGATAATTTCTTTTCTCCCCTTGCGAGCCCAA
>DUOS01000106.1 GCA_012838745.1 Treponema sp.
CCAAAAGATTCTGTAGCACAGAAAGTTGCAGAAGAACGTGAAAAAGAAGCAAAGGAAAAAACTGCTGTAGCTGAAAAGAAAAAGGAAAATCAAAAAAAAGCCGAAAAAATTATTAAGGATAAAGAAGGTGTAGCTGAGGCTGATCAAGCACTAGCAGATACAAAACAAAAAGAAGCCTTGGTTGAACGCAAAGAAATTGCTTCGGATACACAGAAAGTGATCGATAAGGAAGCAAACGATGCAAGAAAAACTGCAGAAGCAGTCCTTGCTTCTGTTGAACCTGGATATGCACTTCGAGTGATCGATAAAAAAACATTTTTATCCGAGTTAGTTCTTGTTAACCTAGCTAATGGAGAGCTATTAAAAACCTCCCCGCTCAATTCTATACACAACAGAATGCTTATTGACGCAGGTGGTTCTATTATGGCGGTAGCTGGGAAAAAAGGTGGCAGTGCAGACGTTACCCTCGTTTTAATAAATCCCGAAACTCTTGAAATGACTAAGTCTGGAGATGTATCACTCTCAGAATCGAGTATTTTAGTAAAAAACGGTAATGACTATTACGCAGTTATAGAGAAAAAGTCTGGGGACTGTGTGCTAGGCCGTTTTAACTCAAACCTCGAGCTGAAAGCTTCGTCTGCGATTTCGGTGCTTCCACAAACAGCAATAACTGTAACGCCACGTGGGTTGCTTGTACAAGACAGCAGCGCAAAGATACGACTCCTTCGCGCCACCGACTTAGTAGACCAAACAAACTAAACTTATTAGAAATATTTCTTAAGTGACTTAGCCGCGTCCTTCTTTAAGGACTCGGCTTTTTTTTGTGCAGCCTCTTCTAGTTCTTTTTTTGCTTTCTCTGATTCAGCCTCACGAGCTTCTTTCCGTTTTTGAGCTGCAGCCTCTAGCTCTTGTTTTGCTTTTTCAGATTCAGCTTCTAGCTCTTTTTTAGCTTTGTCGGCTTCTGCTTCAAGTTCTTTTTTAGCTTTGTCGGTCTCCGCCTTAATTGCTTCTTTAGCTTTATCTGTTATTTCGTTGGGTATGTTGCGTATACGTTTTTCAATTTCAGCTTTTTTAGCTTCAATTGTTTTTTCATACTGGCGTATTTCATCTTCTGCTTTCTTAATTTTTTCATATACTGCGGTGAATTGTTCTATTTCAGTGCTGTACTTGTTAGTCATTTCTGTAATGTAACGTTTTACTTCTACCTCTATTTGTTTTTTTATAACTTCAATATTTCGATTAATCTCTTTCTGTAAGGCATCATACAAAACAGTATCAAGCCCTGTGGTTATTGAAATATCAAATTTTCCTGAGGATGAAACATCGATTGAGACAGTAAAATCTATTTCATCAACACTTTGCAAAACATTTTGGTATGTTGTATGAATAAAAGCAGGTTTAAACGGTTTAACGGTAAGTTGTGCTGAGTTTATCATCATCGCAGAAGCAATAGAAACTGTATTGTTGGAGCTTACACTAGCGTTCCCATTTGCAGATAATATTCCGCGTAAATCCGGTACCCCTGTTATGTTTCCAGAAGGAATAGAAATAGGATACCCCTTTGCGGAAAGCTCAGAATCAAAAACTGTTGCAGCACCGGAACGAAGATCTATAGCGGCGGTAGCCGATTCTTCCATAGCACCATGAGAGGTTTTCAGTACAATAGTTACTGGTTTATTAAGTTTATCAGCGTCATCAGTAAGGTTGTGAACCACACCTGATCCGGTAAGTCCTAATCGATTATCAGTAGCTGAAAGTTCAATGTTTCTAAATACAATGCGTGGGAGAGAGTCAACTCCATAAACAAAGGTTCTTCCTTTTAAACGTTCAACTGCTGAAGCCTTTAATTTAAGTGTCGGCTTCTTTTGCTTTTTAGGAGTTGTCTGCATTTCTTTTAGCATAGCAATTCCTTGATCAAGATAAGGATAATACTCACCCAAGGTTGTAACAACAAAAGTTTTTAAGACATCTGAAACAATACCTTTTCCTGCATCTAGATCAAAGGACTTAATTTGATTTACTAAACCTGAAAGTCGTTTTGAATCACTATCAAGAGCAGTTCGCGCTTTATTTGAAAGCTGAGTAACAGTATTTATATCTATATCAATTTTACTTGAAATATCACGTGTTAAGGATACTGTGCTTTCTATAGTTTTTTTTGCGGAATCTAATTCTATAAGAATAGCTCTAGCTTCTTCAATCGTTTTTATATTACGTGGATTTATATTTTTTATATTTTTTGTTGTTGCTAGTATATCTTTTGCTTGAGTTTCAACTTCATTTGAAGTTTTCTCCCAGGATTTTACCATATCAGGAACAGTATTTATAATTTCCTCTACAATTAACGGAGAAACAAGCGCATCTTTTTCACGTTTAATAAAGGCGGTTGGGTCAAGTTGATCTTGGATTGCGGATATTCCGGATTCTACAGAGATACCAGATTTTACTTTTTCAACTTCTTTTGTTAAGGCAAGAACTACAGGGTTTGGTTTTTTTGGTTCTGGTTTCTTTTTCACTTTTTTAGGAGGTAGTTTTCCTGAAAATTTTCTTTCAGTACCCCAAGTTATTCCTGTAATTTCTATCGTTTCAGAAACGATTTTCCCACGGGTAAGTTCTAGTAAATTAAAATAAACTTCGAAATGCCCAACCTCAAACAAGTTTTTCATGGGCTCGGATTTACTTGCTTGATAAAGATTATCAATTACAAAACGAGAATCAAGTAGATTAAAATCAACTGTACCTATATCACATTTTGCTCCAAACATTCCTTCAAAGGCACCCGTCATAATTTTTCGTGCTAAGACATTTCTAAAAAGAAAAATACCAAAAACCAGAGCCGCAATGCAAGCAAATGCAACTAAGATTCCTATTGGTTTGAAGCGTCCCTTTTGCTTTTTAATATCCTTAGAAATTTTCTTTAATTTCTTCGCTGTTTTAGCATCTGTTATTTTTTCATTGTCAAAATGATAAAGAGTTTTTCCTTTCTTATTTATAGTTACAATAGACAATGATTCAATCAATTCTTTATCTGAAGGAATATAAATCCGTTTTAGAATTTTTTTATTGTACTTTTTGCTAGTATATTTCTTTTTAAATAAACTTGGAAGTTTATGTTTTTTTATCTTTTTTTTCATTTCGCGCCTCCAAGGTTTGCAACATTTCTAATCATCTTAATTAATGGAAGGCGATTGAAAACTTTATATGCTTTGCTATTAATGATCATTGGCTGTAGTTTTTTTCTATAACCGAGTATAGCGAATCTAATGAGGATATATGTGGGTAGGTAGGATAAAATTCCAATATAAAAACTTCCCGCAACCATGGTATTATTAAAACGAGTAAGGCCAACGAAGGGAATTTGATACAATGTTATATATATAGGATTTAGATAATCCAGAGAAAGCATATAATAGCCGAATTGTTCTACTGGAATATCTATAAAAGGAATAACAAAAGAAAGCAATATTAGTGAAAGAAAAAAAGCTCCCTTATTCATCCTGATAAAGAATGTCAAAGCAAATAAAAAAGGCCACATTAGATTTCCCTTAGGAACCAAAGCTAAAAGCAAACCTAAAGAAACTGCATGAGCAATATCTCCAGGATGGGCATTTGCATTTAGTGATTTAAAAAATTTTAACAAAAATTTTATCATATTAGAGCCTCCTACTCATAATAAAAGGTCCCTATTTCTCTAATAGTGCACTTTTATATACATCTTCATACTTTTTCGCGGATATATCCCAGCCAAATTTTTGTTTCATTCCTTGTAGCTGCATTGCTCTTATGTGTTTAGGCTTGTTGTACCAAGCGTAAGCAGCCCAACCAACTGTATCATAAATACTTTGAGGGGTTAGATTATCAAGGATAAAGCCAGTACCCTCACCTGTTTGTTCGTTGTAATTTTGAACGGTATCTACGAGACCACCTGTTCTACGAACAATGGGTAATGTTCCATATATAAGAGAATACATTTGATTGAGCCCACAGGGTTCATACCGAGAAGGCATAAGAAAGAAATCAGAACCAGCCTCTATGAGATGGCTTAAGTCTTCATCGTAGCCAATATATGCACTAAAATTGGGTAATTCCCGATTAAGTGTAGAAAGTTCTTTTTCACACCAATCTTCGCCTGAGCCTAGAATTACCATCTGTAAGTCAATTTCTGTACAAATACGATATGCTGAACCATAGGCAGGACCAAAGAGTTCAGAAACACCCTTTTGATCTGCAAGTCGAGTAATCATACCGACGATCGGAATATTAGGATTTTCTTCTAACCCCATTCGTTTTTGTAGAGCTTTTTTATTTTCTGCTTTTTTATCGAGAGTTTTTGCAGTATAGCGCACAGGAATAAGTTTATCCTTGGCGGGGTTCCATATTTCAGTATCTACGCCATTTAAAATTCCAATTAAATCCTGTGAACGATACCTGAGTATTCCATCCATACGAAATCCATATTCAGGACGTTGTATTTCTTGTGCATAGGTGGGAGAAACAGTCGTCAATTTATCTGACGATACTAGTGCAGCTTTAAGAAAGTTCATTCGATCCCAGTCTTCGAAACCTGCCGCATAAAAACTATCCCAGCTCAATCCAGTATGGGGATACTGATGTTTACCATAAACACCCTGATAGCCCATGTTGTGAATAGTAAAAACACTTGCTGTAGAAGAAAAATCATGATACTCACCATGAAATTTCAATAAAATAGGTGCGAGAGCAGCAGCCCAATCATGGGCATGCACAATATCAGGCATCCAATTAATTTTTCTGCATAATTGAAATGCTGCATGGCCTAAAAGAGAAAATCTTTGTGGGTTATCATTAAAATCAGTTTCGCCCGGAACGCCATAAATACCATCGCGGCCATAGGTTTGTTCATGGTCAATAAAATAAACAGGAACATCGCTTCCTGGAAGTTTAGTCGTATAAAGACCAGTCCATATTTCTTGATAACCACAATGAACCCCCATGGGTCCAGGTATTAGTTCAAGTGCACTCCGGTCAATTCGATAATAACGAGGAAGTACAATACGAACATCGTGTCCGAGCTTGCT
Organism: Treponema sp.; assembly: GCA_012838745.1. Taxonomy (GTDB): domain Bacteria; phylum Spirochaetota; class Spirochaetia; order Treponematales; family Treponemataceae; genus Teretinema. Next base: position 5,058 of record DUOS01000106.1, read on the forward strand.
CAAAGCTATTGAAAGAGCAGAAACCGCATCTGCGAGACCGCCTGTTTTTGCAAAAGGCACAGCCTCGCTCGTTACCATCAGAATATTCAAAAAAAGCCTCCTAGACTTACCAATCAGTTCCTGCTTGGATAAAAGATTCCCGAGAGCGGGCAATACTTTCTTCAGCAATACAATACGATAATCGTATCCAACCCTGTTTTCCAAAGCCTTTTCCGGGAACAGTTAATATTCGATATTTTTTTAAATGATCACAAAATTCACCATCGTTTCCCTGCTCTCCGACAGTATTTGTGCGTTTAGGAACCTTACAAAAGAGATAGAAAGCTCCTTCTGGATTAGCAAAAGATATTCCTGCTTCCGTGAGAATCTTTTTAAGAAGTGTTCGGCGTTTTTCATAGGGAGAATAATCAACTGGTTCATTCCAGCAAGCGGCAACAATTCTTTGAAAAGTTGCCGGTGCATTTACAAAGCCCAGGATTCTCGTAGTATAAATTATTGCGTCAACAAGTTCAGAAGCATTTTCTGCAGAAGGATTAACTACGGTGTACCCAATTCTTTCTCCCGGCAAGCTGAGGTTTTTCGCAAATGAACTTACAATAATACTATCGTTCCAGTATGGAAAAATCGATGAAACAGTTTTTCCATCATAAACAATTTCACGATAGGGTTCATCAGCAATAATCATGACAGTGTTACCTGTTTTTTCACGGTGTTTGGCTAATAGATCAGAAAGGCCCTTAATTTCGCTAGTTGTATAAATTTTACCAGTTGGATTGTTGGGAGAGTTCACCAGTACAGCAGCAGTTTTATTATTTAGGGCAGCTGCAATAGCCTCAAGATCAAGGGAAAAATCCTCCTGGGAGGATACTGTTTTAAGAATACCACCATGATTTCTTACATACTGTGCGTACTCCACGAAAAAAGGAGAAGAAACAACAACTTCTTGTTCAGGAGAAAGTATTGCTTTGAGTACAGAATTAAGAGCTCCAGCTGCTCCACAGCCCATAACTACTTGTGAAAAAGGAACTTCACACTCTTGCTCTCCGGAAACTTTTTCTGCCATTGCTTTTCTAGTTTCAGGATACCCTGCATTGGGCATATATGCGTGCATACCACGCTCATTAGAAGAACCAAGTTCACGAAGAACGTCTCTAACCTTTGCTGGTGGTTCAAGATCAGGGTTTCCTATACTAAAGTCATATACTGAATCCTTACCATATTGCTTTTTAAGTTGTATTCCTTCTTCAAACATTTTTCGAATAAACGATGACGAAGCCATAAATTCTTTGATGTGCGGTGCTACAGGCATTACCAGCTCCTCTTTAACGTAATAGATAAAGCATAACACATCGTCAGGCTTTTGTAACTAATTGTCTTGTCATACCAGAGCTGCTATGATAATCTGTTCATAAGTTGAACATACATGAAACATGATTCCGAATTACTCCTTCTTACTACAATCCACGAACGCTCTGGCAAACAAAAGGAAATAAGCCAGCGTGATTTATCGCGTGCTATTAATATGTCTCTTGGCATGACAAATGTTTTGGTAAAACGGCTAACCCTAAAGGGATTCATTATCATGAAAAAAGTTTCTCCCCGAAATGTTACCTATGTTCTTACTCCCGATGGGATGAATGAACTGGCGAAACGGACGTACCGGTATTTGAAACGAACCATGAAGCAAGTTGTTATTTATAAAGAGAAGATACTCTCTATCGCCCAGTCGGCCCATGCTTCTGGTTGCACTAGCCTCACGCTGGTGGGAGAAAGTGATATTGCATTTATAGTTGAATATGCCGCTAGGCATCTTGAGATGGGTTTTCAGCACTGTATTGAAAACGACCAAGTCCCCGACGGTTCCTTTGTTTTTGTGTCGGAAGCTATTCCCGATAAGATTGATACCCTTTGCGAACAAGAGAGTATATATATTCGGGAATTATTTATGGGAGATGTGTAATGTGTACTGATGTAGTTATTTTAGCTGGTGGTTCTGGAGAACGATTATGGCCAGTATCAACAGAAGAAAAGCCTAAGCAATTTTTGCGTCTGTCCGGGGGCGAAAGTTTTTTACAAAGCGCAATCGCTCGTGCTTGGGCTCTTAATGTCAGTGGTTCAATTTACATTATTACTCGCGATTCATGGATTGATCTCGTTGTTCAAGATATTATCGATTTATCAGAAAACGCCAAGATACCAGGCTTACTCGAAAAAACAGTGATAATGGGCGAACCATTTGGGAAAAACACTGCCCCTGCCGCTGCCTGGCTTGCACGAATTTTAGTAACTAATTCTAAAGAAAAAAATGGATCAGTATTGCTTATGGCAAGCGATCATATTATTGACCCTACTGAGCAGTTTACCGCCGATACGGAAACTGCCTCTTGGTTTGCTGATCAGGACTACCTTGTTTCTTTCGCAATTCCACCACGTTCTCCGTCAACAGGCTATGGATATATTCAAGCTGGATCCAACCTAACCTGCCCCCTTGAAGATCCAGCTCTTGCCTTTGGCATAGATTCCTTTAAAGAAAAACCCGATGAAATTACCGCTGAAAGCTATCTAGATGCCGGTAACTACTACTGGAACTCTGGTTTATATTTATTTACACCAACTTTTTATCTTGATGAACTTAAAAAAAACGCCCCAGAAGTTTCTGACGCCTTTTCTAAACCCATTAATCCTACATTTCGGAAAATAAAAGGCATTTCTGTAATGGAAGAAGATCCAATGGTATTGCAGGCATATACCGCTTCTCCTTCAATTTCATTTGACTATGCTGTAAGTGAAAAATGTGATCGTTCTATCTCTGTTTTGGCTCGTTTTGATTGGGACGATGTGGGTTCGTGGGATTCTTTATCTCAGTACCTTGATCCCACACCCGAGTTTACAGGACTCAGCGAATCATCAAATACCTATGTCAATTCCGATATTCCAGTCGCTATCTGCGGTGTTGATGATATTATAGTTGTGATACGCGACGGAAAAGCACTGATTTCAAAAAAAGGCTATACAAATTCGGTAAAGGAAGCATTGGCAGATTTGCGAAATAAGGATTCAAAATGAATTATCTGGTTACCGGCTGTGCGGGATTTATCGGTTGTTATGTTGCAAAAGAACTCCTATGCGCTGGGCATAATGTAACCGGTATAGATTCTGTAAATGATTATTATAGTACAGACCTCAAAGAGGAACGCCTTGATTTGCTTAAAGCAACGGCTAAAGAAAACACTAATTCTCAATGGAAATTTGTACGAGGAAATTTGGAAGATACTGTTCTAGTAGACCAAGTGTTTTCTTCTGGTAAATTTGATCGTGTTATTCATCTGGCGGCACAAGCTGGTGTTCGTTACAGTATCGACACCCCCTCGGCCTACATTTCCAGTAATATCACCGGGTTCCTCTCAATACTTGAAGCTTGTAAAAAACATCGCCCCGAACATCTTGTATACGCATCAAGTTCATCGGTGTATGGTCTAAATAAATCTCCTTCGTTTTCGGAAAGTGATCGAGCAGATCATCCGGTGAGCATGTATGCTGCTACAAAACGTGCTAACGAATTAATGGCGCATACATACAGCCATCTGTATAACCTTCCGGTTACCGGTCTTAGGTTTTTTACCGTATATGGCCCGCTTGGACGCCCCGATATGGCGTATTTTAAATTTGCAGATGCAATAATGCGTGGGGAACCAATTGATGTATACAATAACGGTGATTTATTACGTGATTTTACGTATATTGACGATGTTGTACGCGCAATTCTTCTCATTGCAAATTCACCAGCAAAACCGACAAAGGAGTTTTCACCTGAGAATCCCCTTCCCGACCGGTCATCAGCACCGTATAGAGTATACAATATTGGTAATTCATCCCCAGAAAAACTCGAATATTTCATTAAATTAATCGAAGACTACCTAGGAAAAAAAGCAATAAAAAACTATCTTCCCATGCAGGCTGGTGATGTGTATAAGACATCAGCTAATACCGGAGCCTTAGAGCGAGATTTTGGCTGGAAGCCAGGAACCCCTCTTAAAGAAGGCCTTAAAAAGTTTATTGATTGGTACAAGGAGAGAAAATGATGGCAACAATAGCAGTAGCAGGAACTGGATATGTGGGCCTCGTATCAGGGGCATGCCTTGCAGATTTTGGAAATCAAGTTATTTGTGTAGATAATAATCAAGTAAAGATAGACCGATTAAAAAAGGGTGAAATACCCATTTATGAACAGGGATTAGAAGACGTAGTTAAAAGAAACGTAGGCGATGGACGGCTTTCTTTTACCGTTGATATGGCATCGGCTGTGCGTGCTTCAGATGTAGTTTTTATTGCTGTGGGCACTCCTCCTGCCGATGATGGTAGCGCAGATTTATCGTACGTTGAAGCCGTAGCTCGAGAAGTTGCACGAGCTATGAATGGGTACAAGGTTATTGTTGATAAAAGCACAGTGCCTATTGGAACGGGAAAAAAAGTTCGCGCATGGATACTCGATGAACTTTCTAAGCGAAAGGATTCAGCTTCGTTTGAATTTGATGTTGTTTCTAACCCTGAGTTTTTGCGAGAAGGTTCAGCAGTATTAGACTTTATGCATCCTGACCGAGTTGTACTTGGTTGTGAATCAAAAAAAGCACTCAAAATAATGAAGAATGTATACCGTTCTTTATATATTAATGAAACACCGTTTATTGAAACTAACGTAGAAACAGCAGAAATGATAAAATATGCTTCTAATTCCTTTCTTGCGGTTAAAATAACATTTATAAATGAAGTTGCTAATCTTTGTGAAAAAGTTGGTGCAAATGTTTTAGACGTTGCAAAGGCAATGGGTCGCGACGGTCGAATTGGAAATAAATTTTTACACCCTGGTCCAGGATACGGTGGTAGTTGTTTTCCAAAGGATACCCGTGCCATGGCACAAATTGGCCGAGATGCTAATGAACCTTTGTCTATAGTTGAAGCTACAGTTGTAGCAAACGAAAAACAAAAAGAACGTATGATTACAAAAATTGAATTGGGTATGGGGGGACAAGGAAGTCTCAAAGGAAAAACTATTGCCATCCTCGGGCTCGCATTTAAACCAAATACAGACGACATGAGAGAAGCTCCGGCTCTTACTATCCTTCCGGGTCTCGTTGCCCGCGGTGCCCGTCTACGTATTTGTGATCCAGCTGCACGAGAAGAAGCTCTCTGGCGTCTTGAACCAATTAAAGATTCATTCGTATGGTGCAATGATGAATACGAGACAATGGAAGGTGCTGATGCACTCGTTCTGATGACCGAGTGGAATCAGTACCGAAACTTAGATTTAGATAAAGTTAAAAAACTTCTTGCAAAATCCATATTTTTTGATCTTCGTAACGTGTATAAGCGGACTGCATTAGAAGCCAAGGGGTTTGCTTATTACGGAATTGGCCAATGAAAAAGAAAAAAAAAATACCACTACGGTACCGCTTCCTCTTTTTTGCTGTACTCGCTGTAGTAATTTCTGGAGCAGTGGGTACTATTTATTTTCGAAATACTCTTGCTGAAAAAAAACGCCGGCAAGCCTTTGATAATCTTACTGCTAATTCTATTGAACACATCGCAGAGCTTGCGGTACTTGAATATCGGTACACCGATGTTATGGAACTAAACCGTACTTTTATAATTGGTGGAGGCAGCACCTCTCTTGTGAGATTTTCAGGAATTGTAAAGGCAGGTATTGCGAATATTTCTAATATTCGTGTAAGCTATGAACCTCAAAATAATAGAATAAGTATTACCCTACCCCAGGCTCAATTTCTCGATAACACCGTTGATGTGGAAACATTAAAAATATGGGATTTAAAAAGAAGTTTGTTTGTTCCCATCTCAACAGAATTAAAAATACAGGAAGTCGCCCTTTTTAAAGAAACCGTGGCAAAAGAACTACGAGCTTCAGGATTTTTAGAAGAAGCAAATA
>DUOS01000107.1 GCA_012838745.1 Treponema sp.
CGAATGGTATCCAATTCTCGAAATATAAACTGATCCTGAACGAGGGCATAGGTGTATTCACTCACAATAATCATAGTTCCATAGACCTTGTTTGTTCCCTCAAGACGCGCACCAAGGTTAACGTTATCTCCCATGAGTGTGTAATTCATTCTTCCGGCTGAACCCATATTACCAACTGTCATAATCCCAGTATTTAATCCAATACCAATAGAAAGACGCTTTTCTTTAGGCCATAGCTCATTTAACTCAGCGAGTTTTTTCTTCTGCAGCAAGGCACAACGACATGCCTGGTAAGCATGATCAGATACTTCCAATGGAGCTCCCCAAAAGCACATTATCTCGTCACCTACATATTTATCAAGGGTACCTCCAGTATCCAGAATAATGTCTGTCATGGCGGAAAGATACTCGTTTAAGTGCTTTACTAATTCTTGAGGAGTAAGCGTTTCTGAAAGGCTTGTAAAGCCACGAATGTCAGAGAAAAATACGGTTAATACTCGATCCACACCACCAAGTTCTGGCGGATTATCCATCATCTGTGCTACAACGTCAGGACTTACATACTTGCCAAACATAGCTTTTATTCTTTTTTTATCACGTTCTTCGGTGCTTGAACGATATAGAATTATTGATACATAGGAAAAAAACATTCCTGCAAAAGGCACTGTGAAATTTATTAACGTATGATAATGGTCAAAAACAAATGAGCAAGAAACAAAGAAAGAAAGCGCAAAAACCAAGGAAACAGGAAGCGACCACAGGTTTTTCATACGAGACGCTATTAGAGAAATGAACATAGTTGCCATAACAACAATAAGAATATTTAGGTATAAGGGTAAGTACTTAATAAATGAATTAGTTAACAGCGTATTAAGGGTATTTGCATGAATCTCAATACCATACATAAGCCCGTACGGTGTTTGCTTTTCATCATCTGCCATACCTTTTTCAAAGGCGCCAACCATAACAATCTTGTTTTTAAGAGCAAGGGGATCACCCCAAGTCTCACGATCAGCTGATGTAGTTCTTACATACCCAGAATATGAGCGGATGGGGAATGTTTTATAACCATCAAAAGAAATGGAAGAAGGCAACCCAGCAAAGTTTATAATCATAGAACATTGACCATCAACAGGTATAGAAACTATTTCACCATTTCCCTTTTCTACAACAATCTTTTCTCCAGGATAGACTGAACAATCTGCAAGTGTAGCATCCCAGTACTCGAGAGCAAGGGTTAAAGTAATCGAAGGCATAAAGGAATCTTGAAACAATTCCAATATTCGTATTTCTTGATCTGCATTACCATCTCCGGAACTATCAAAATAATACGGTGGTGCATGTTTTTGCATATCTGAAGTTAATCTATCAATATCCTTTGGTGTTACGGGAAAAGGAACGTTATGTTCCTTACCTTTTGTATCAAACCAACTAATACGTTCGAACTTTGTTTGATCTGGTTCAAAACCTTCAACTAAATCTTCCAGGGTTAACTCTCCAACAAATCGAGAGTGTTTTAATACAAGTGGTTGCCGGCGAACTTTGTCTCCCCAGGGATCTGCAATAACATTTGCAGACCCATAACCGCGAGCTGTCGCATTAAAACTCTTTAAATTTGTAAGCATTCCTTGATGAGAGTTCATGGATTCCCATCCTAATCCTATATGAGCAAAGTTCGATGTTTTCCTAAAGAGTATTTGCTGACGGTTAAACATATCTTCATCTATAGTTGCGCCAAAAGAATTATAATCTAAAATAGTTTCAAGAAAAACACGACCAGACTCAGAAAAACTTCGAGCTAATAAGTTGTCATCTTCAGGGTTTTCTGAAGGATCTATAAAAAAGACATCAAGAAAAAGAGCTTTTTCACGTTCATTCTGGTCATTAATCCGAGAAAGGGAATTTATTAGTTCTGCATGACGAGAACGTGGGAATGGCCAAGAACCAAATCGTTGTATTGTTTTTTGATCAATTCCTAAAATGAGTATATCAGGATGGATATTAGGATTAACTGTGTTTTTCCATACACCTTTTTGAATTGCACTTCCTGTTTCCATATTTTTAAATGTAAAATAAGTATCAAGAATGCGGGACTCAAGATTTGAGAAGAAAATTGTGGAAAAACCAATTAATGAAAAAAGAACAGAGAAAAGAAGGCCAATCACCAATCCAAAATTCCTCGTCTTCAAAAGCCAGTGAATTCTTTTCATGGATAAAGGCCCTCCGTTTCTATTAGTTTACTGTATTTCTAACGCAATTATGCGAGATTTAGCTAATAAAGTCCAACTATCATCAGGAAATTGTTCTGTCATTTTTTCATAAAACTCAATTGCCACAATGCTATTACCGCGTTGTTCTTCTACACGGCCCATGTTAAAAAGAGCTCTACTTTTCATTTTAAATGCATCATGGTCAAGTGCTTTTGCGTAAAGTGCAATTGCTTGATCTGCTTCTCCGAGCTCTTCTGCACAAACAGCAGCATTGTAGTACCCGAGCGGTGCCATATACATTTCAGGTTTCGTTTTTGCACAGGCAAGATAAGAGTTTTTCGCGTTTTTCCAATCTTTACGTGAATGATAAATTTCAGCTGCCACTAAATTCGCGCGTGCTCCTGATGAAAGGCGACGATTTCCCTTTACCAGAGAGTCTAACTGCTCAAGCAATGCGTCTTCTGTAACCGTTAAGGCAGCTAAGGCAGCACTTTTGTTATCCAACCGGGCTTCATCCCAAGATTCAATTATATCTTCAATCTTCGTGATTGCTGCAGTGTTCTTTTTTTCTACAATTACAACATAGGTTATAATCACAATTAAGGCAGCAACAAGCACTGCTAAAATTACAAGAATAATTCGTCTGTTTTTAAAAAGAAAATCATTTATTAAATGAGGTATAGATATTTTCTCTTCTTTTTCTTTCTGTATTACCTTGGTTACCATGGTATTATTTCTCCTTGATTTCTAGTTCTTTGATTAACCGCGACAAGTACGTTCGTTGAATGTCTAGAACCTGAGCAGCATTTGTCTGATTCCATCCGTTTTCTACCAGTACTTTTTGCAGATAGTGCTTTTTAAATAGATTAAGCACTGCTTTAAGACTTTTGTCTGTACATATATTATTATCAGGCATTGTCTTGATATTCAAGAGGAGATCATCCTCCCGTATATACGGCGGTGTTCCAATAACACATCCCCGCTCTACGGAATTCTCTAGCTCTCTGATATTACCCGGCCAAGAATAGGCGAGGATTGCACTCAAAGCAGCCTCAGAGAAACCTATAAAGTCTTTTTTTGTTTCATGGGAAATCTTTTTTAAAAAGAAGCTCGCTAGTTCCGGTATGTCTTCCATCCTTTGACGAAGTGGTGGAATATACAAAGGCAATACATTAAGGCGATAATATAAATCTGAACGAAATTTCTTCTGTTCTACTAATTTTTCAATATCTCGGTTTGTAGCTGCGACAATTCTTACATTAACTGTGATTGTTTCGCTTGATCCCACCTTCTCAAATGAACGACTTTGTATAACTCTCAAAAGTTTTGATTGAAGAGAAAGAGGTATATCACCAATTTCATCAAGAAAAATTGTACCTTGATCCGCCATCTCAAAACGGCCCTTCCGATTTGTTATAGCATCAGTAAAAGCACCTTTAACATGACCAAAAAGTTCACTCTCAAGAAGACCTTCTGGAAGGGCAGCACAGTTTACACGAATAAACGGTCCGCCAGATCTATCGCTCTTAAGATGCAACTGTTCAGCAAATAATTCCTTGCCAACCCCGCTTTCTCCAAGAATAAGAACAGAAGAATCCGATTTTGCAACTCGATTGATTATATCAAGCTTTTCAAGAATTACTGGACTCTTAGCAATCATAGTATGATAACCGCGGTCAGTTATAATCTGATCCTGAAGAACTACGATTTTATCACGAGATTTTTGAAGGTACAGTGCGTTCTGGTAGGCAATAGCTGCTTGAGTTGCCATAATTTCCAAGACTTCTAAATCTTGATTGGTAAACCCAGAAATACTTTCCTTGTTAAGTATCTCTATTACCCCAATGCATTCATCTTTAATACGCATTGGAACTGCGAGCATGTTTTGGGTCTTATACCCAGTAGACTGCTGAACGGCAGGTGAAAAACGAGAATCGTTGGCAACATCGTTTACGATAAGACTTCGATTGTTTTTTACTACCCAGCCGGCAATACCTTCATCTATTTTAACAACAAATTCTTTAGCCTCAAGCCCTTTTGGGCCTAATGCAATTTCAAACCGAAGGGTTTGATTTTTAGTATCAACTAATAATAAAGATGAAGCATTTCCAGAAACAAGACGCATTGCCGACTCAAGAATGTGAGCAAGCAATGCGCTTATATCAGAGTAATTTGAATTGATTAGCGTGTTTATTTCAATGAGCGCGTTGAGCTTATCTTTATCAATTGAATCTGATAACTTCATCAAAAACGCTCATTTACACCGATCAATTATTTTTGTTTTTCAAAAGATCACCAAGAGTGTAGGCTCCATCATCTTCTTCTTGTGTAGATGAAATATAACGAGAGATTTCCTCCCTTTGAACTTTCCTCTTGTATTCTTTTATTGAAAATGCAACTTTTTGACGTTCAGGACTTACATCAATAACGATGACCTTTAATTTATCTCCAACATTGTATTTTTTTACAACTTCTTCAAAGATATCATCACGGTTTTCTAGAAGGTTTTGCTTGTGAATAAGCCCTTCTATTCCACCTTCAACCCTCAAAAATAGGCCAAAGTCAGTTATAGAGGTAATTTCACCTTCTACGCTTGAACCAAGTTCATGTGTTTCGGCAAAAAGTTTCCAAGGATCAGCTGTAAGCTGTTTTACCCCAAGACGAATACGATGTGTCTCTGGATCTGACTCAATAACAACAACTTCAATTTCCTGGTCAACAGTAAGTTCACTCGAAGGATTTTTTATCCTCTTTGTCCAAGAAATATCGTCAGCATGAAGGAAACCATCAATGCCTTCTTCTAATTCAACAAAGGCTCCAGCATTAGTAATTTTTACAACTTTGCGAGTAAGTTTTGTATCAACTGGATATTTTTTAGCAATGTCTTCCCAAGGATTTTCGGTAACCTGCTTGAGACCGAGAGATACACGACCTGCTTGAATATCATAACCAAGAATCATACATTGAATATCATCGTCGATAGCAACCATATCTTCTGGCTTGTTTACTTTTTTCACCCAGCTGAATTCACTGATATGAGCAAGTCCTTCTATTCCTTCTTCAAGTTCAATAAAAGCACCGAATTCAGTTAGCTTAGTTACTTTACCTTTTACGATATCATTTACATGGAATTTATCTTCAAAATGAAGCCAAGGATCTTCAGAAAAATGTTTCAAAGAAAGGTTTATACGCTTTTCTTCTGGATCTAAACGAATTACCTTAAGTGTAATTTCCTGACCCTTTTTTACAAAATCCTTGGGCCGGGTTACATGTCCCCAACTCATATCATTAATATGTAAAAGTCCGTCGAAACCACCCAAATCGATAAAAGCACCAAAACTGGTAAAACTTTTTACTATACCAGGAACGGACTCACCAATCTGTACTTCATTGAAAAACTTTTCACGGTTAATTTCTGTTTGTTCTTCAAGATACTTACGGCGGTTTACAACAACGTTAACTTTGTTGTCAGAATACAAACGCTCAACATAAAAAAGGCTTTTTAAGTCTACAAGCTTCTCGGCTTTTTCAACCTTTTGGCTATCAGACTGACTTATGGGAAGAAAGGCACGAACGCCTGCTCCGAGGGTAACCTCGAACCCACCCTTAACAACCCTTGAAATTGTACCTTCAACGGGTGCTTTGTCTTGAAAAGCCTGGCGAAGGTTTTTCCAAAAAACCTTAACATCGGCCTTTTGTTTTGAAACAATGACCTCGCCATGTTTGTTTTCTTTTTTTTCTAAAACAACACTAACGGTGTCGCCAACAGTTGGCAACTCATCAAATTCCGAAACCGGAATTTTACCTTCTGATTTATACCCTACGTCTACAAAAACCTGATCTTCGGTAACTTGAATAACAATACCGTCTACAAGTTGGCCTTCTTCAAGTGATTGAAAAGACTTAAGGTACTCCTCTTGTAATCGTGTCTGCTGGATGTCCTCTTCTGAAATATTCGATCCATCCTTTGCCACGTCCATCTGATCCATAAACAACCCTTATAAGTGAATTTTGCTTATTATCATTGCACAAACATCTTTTATGGTCAAGTGTGATGTGTCAATATACACAGCATCAACGGCTATTTTAAGACTTCCTTCTTTCTTGTTCTGGTCTATCTCGTCTCGCTCACGAATAGTTCTTTCTATCTCCGATATAGAAAGGTTGCTAGTACCTTGGTCATAACGTCTTTTTGCTCGAGACTCTACCGAAGCATCTAAATAAAATTTATACTCCGCGTCTGGAAAAACTACGGTAGTCATATCGCGTCCTTCGCACACAACATTTTTATTTATGGCAACAGATCGAATTTTTTCATTTATTATATGACGAACTTCTACTATAGAAGATAAGGGCGCTACAAGAGACTCAACTGAATCAGAACGCAAAAAAGATTCAACATCCTCTTCTCCTAAAAAAAGTCGGCTAGTCTTATAATCAAAGGGAACGCCCCGAGCAAAAGCAATCATAGTTGGATCATCAGGCAGCTGTGTGACTCCTGAACCGGAACCATCTAGCCCTCCTCCTTCGTTGCGTAGATAGGCAAGAGTAAGCCCTCGGTAAAAACTTCCAGTATTCATAAAGGTAAACTTCAAAGTATCCGCTAGATACTGCGCTATTGTACTCTTACCCGAACCGGCGGGGCCATCAATCGCAATTATCACCGTCGCCTCCAGTCTGTTGCGCCTGTTGTAAGGATTCAATTTCTTTCACGGTAAGATCGCGGGACTCACCATATTCTAGACCTTCTATAGAGACCTGACCAATTCGGGTTCGAATAAGATTTTTTACTCGTATGGAAAAATGTTCAAGCACTCGTCGGATTTCTCTGTTTTTCCCTTCAACCAAGGTAACAGTAAGGCGTCTCGAAGAAAGTCGTTGGGCATCGCGGCATTTATAATACACTGAATCTATGCGTATACCCTGTTTAAATGCGGTAATAACATCATCTCTAAAAGGCATACTCGCTTCTACAATGTATTGTTTTTCTACTCCAGAGGAAGGATGGCCTAAATAAGCGGCGAACTCTCCGTCGTTAGTAAAAATAAGTGCACCGCTTGAGTACATATCTAAACGCCCAACATGATAAAGACGTTCTTTGTATTTATCGGTTAAAAGATCAGCGGCCACCGGGCGACCTTTTTCATCAGAAAGGGAGCACACATACCCAGAGGGTTTGTTAAGTAAAACATACCGCTTTTTAGATTCAAGCAATATGAGTACACCGTCAACACAAATACTATCTGTTTCTAGAACACGAGTTCCTAAGGTTTGTTCAAGGATTCCATTTACAGTTACACGACCGTCTAAAATTATTTTTTCACAGGCTCTACGAGAAGCAACGCCAGATCGAGACATATAAAGCTGTAGGCGTATCCCTTCGGTAGTTTTATCGGGAGAGTTCAAATCTGTCACTTTCAGTTTCATCCAATTTAGGTAATTCAGCTATGCTATTCAAACGAAAGACTTTAAGAAATTCTTTAGTAGTTCCAAACTGTACTGGTTTCCCCGGTACATCTTTTTTTCCAACTTCTCGAACAAGGTTTCTTTCAGAAAGCAAACGGATCATATTATCCGCAGAAACTCCGCGGATAGCCTCAATCTCGGAACGAGTTATAGGTTGAGAATACGCTATAATAGACAAGGTTTCCATAGCTGCTCGAGAAAGGCGGCCATCATTCTTTTTTCCATAACGATCTTTAAGACTTTCCCACAACTCTCGCTTGGGATTAATCACCCAACCACCAGAAATTTGTACTAATTCAATTCCATGATCATCACCGCTGTAGCGATTACTAAGGATTTCAAGAACATTCGTTACTAAATCAGCTGAAAGCCCTGAGATTCTCACCAAAGTGTTTTCATCTACCGGTTCTGTTTCTAAAAATAATATCGCCTCAATAAGGGCGGATTCCTTTTCCATTGCGTACTCCATCCTTCAATTAGCCTTCAACCGTCAACTCCATATCTTCCAAGGATACTTTTTCCCAGGGTTTAATTTTAATGTCTCCAAACATTCTATTTTGCCAAATGCTCGCCATCCTGAACTTGACTGCTTCTAGCAGGGCCATAAAAGCACATACAACATCCATGAGGTTACCTTTTCTCACAATAAGATCGGTAAACAAACATTCTCCGTGGGTTTCAAGGAGTTCACTCATAAGCGTTATTTTTTCATTTACCGAAACTTCTTCATATAAATCAAGAATACGTTCAGAATTATAACTTGAAACTAAGTTTGAAAAAGTTTTAAGCAAGTCCCAAGTATCAACTCGTTCCCAAAGTTCCTCTTCAACAAAAGGAAGTGCAGTTTGAATTTTTTTTCGCTCAAAAACCCATTCTGCTTCTTCTCCTTTTTGCTCCATCAATTCTGAAAGTTTTTTAAATTTCTGATATTCAATAAGTTTATCTACCAGTTCTTTCCGTGGATCTTCGATGTCTTCATCATCAACAGTTATTTCCACCGGTAGGAGCATACGACTTTTAATATATAAAAGTGTTGCCGCCAACGAATAGAAGTCAGTTAAACTTGCAAGATCGTTCACGACTGAGTAATCAAGATACTCGAGATATTGCTCCGTGATACTTCCAAGTGGAATATCATAAATATTCACTTCGTTTTTCTTAATAAGAAACAACAAAAGATCTAGAGGACCTTCAAAGTCGTTAACTCTAAAAGTTGTGGACGCTTCAATATCCATAAATAGTACCCACTTTTTTTACCCCTTGATCAGGTAATTTTTCTAATAATTCACGATACGGATTATTTGTTGCTGGATCTAGAATATCAGGAAGAATCTCTAGCAACGGGATGAGCACAAACTGCCGAAACGCCATTCGTGCATGTGGCACAATAAGCGTTTCAGTTTCTATTTGCTGCGAACCAAAAAGAAGAATATCAATATCTAAGGAACGCGGGCCGCTTGGTATTTCTAATACACGATTTCTACCATACCGTTGTTCAATTTTCTGAACATCTTCGAGTAGATCTTGGGCCAATCCGGTGTATTTTCCTGTTAAAGCCATATTACAATAATTGCTTTGTTCCTCATAGTCTTGTGGAGTGGTGAGGTACAGAGAAGAAACTTGTATATCCCTCAAAATTCCAGATAAATCAGCTATAGCCTTTTTAAGTATGGAAAGTGAATCGCCAGAATTTGAACCAAGCCCTAAAACAGCCTGTTCCTCAATTACGAAACTCAGACTGCACCACCTTTCGCATCAGCTTTTGCCTCTACTTTCGGTTTAGGTGTGTTTATTTGACGAAGTTTTTGCCCAGGAAATAGTTTCTCGCGAATTTTCTTTTCAGTTTCCAAGCGGAACTCAACATTAGTTTCCATAAACGTAATAGCATTCTCACGTCCTTGCCCAATCTTTTCTTCTCCAGCTGAATACCAAGAGCCCTTTTTCTCCACAAAGCCGTGTTTAACTGCAGAATCCAAAAGACTGGAAACAGCAGACACTCCCTTACCAAAAATAATATCCAACTCTACTTTTCTAAATGGTGGAGCAACTTTATTTTTTACAACTTTAACGCGCACTCGGTTTCCTACAGCCTCAGCTTCTCCCTTGTCGATTGTTTCAAACTTTCGTACTTCCAACCGTAGAGAAGAATAAAACTTAAGCGCATTTCCCCCAGTAGTAGTTTCGGGATTACCAAACATAACACCGATTTTCATGCGTATCTGGTTTATAAAAACAATAATACACTTAGATTTACCGAGTATTCCCGTTAATTTTCTAAGCGCCTGACTCATGAGCCGAGCTTGAAGACCCATATGAGAATCACCCATGTCTCCCTCAATTTCAGCTTGGGGAGTAAGCGCTGCGACCGAGTCAATAACTATAATGTCCACGGCTCCCGAACGAACCAAACTCTCTGTAATTTCTAGAGCTTGTTCTCCAGTATCCGGTTGCGACACCCATAATTCATCAATATTGACACCGAGATTTCGCGCATATTGGGGATCAAGTGCATGTTCTGCATCGATAAATGCTGCTATACCACCTAGTTTTTGTGCTTCAGCGATTGCATGAAGCGCAAGGGTCGTCTTGCCAGAAGATTCTGGACCGTACACCTCGATAATTCGCCCGCGGGGATACCCGCCAATACCAAGAGCTTCATCCAGCAAAATACTGCCCGATGGAACAACATCAATACCGATAAGTTCAGTTCCATCGCCCATTTTCATCAGTGATCCCTGACCAAACTGCTTTTCTATCTGAAGACGCGCTACTTCGAGCGCCTTCAGTTTTTCGCCTATGTCGGCATCTACTCCAAATTCTACGCTTGTTTTTGCCACCCTTCCCTCCCCATGGTATATCGGTGAAAATCAAATATTTGCCTAAATTATAGCAAAAATCTCGAAAAATAACAGCAAAAATAAAGAAAGCATTGTATTATGAAAGTATGATACGCCCCTTCCTTGTAATGTCTACACGATCGTGCAGGTCCTACGCCGAGAAAGTTGTACAGGAACTAAACAATATCCCTGAACACCTACTTTTCTCTGCAGGATTCGATTATACCGACAAGTTATCTGTTCTTTCATTCGCAGATGGTGAAATAGAAGTCGTCCTACACCAGTCGGTCCGAGGGAAAACAGTTTTTCTTTTTTCAAATTCAGCAAGAAATTCTGAAAACCTTTCGGTAGAAGCATGCAAACTTGAATTATATCACACAATAGACGTACTCAAGCGATCTAAGGCCGCAGAAATCATTGTTTTTGAACCTTATATTTCTTGCAGCCGGTCAGACCGTACTACTCGAAGGAATTCTGTCGGCCTATGGATCCATTACAAAACACTAATATCCCTCGGCGTTGATCATCTCGTAACCTATCAACTTCATTCTGATAAGTCAAAAACAATGTTTGATCCCTGTATTTCTTCTATCGACGACGTTCAAACCCTGTCTTTGCTACAACGATATTTATGCGATACCACTGTTATTTCGCTAGAAAACTTACTAACAACCGTTCGAGAATCGTGGTTGTTTTGCTCAGTTGACGCTGGAGGAGAAAAACTCGCCAGAAAATTTGCTGAATCATTTGGTACGCAGCTGGTTATCGCTCATAAGCAACGCAGTACAACGCAGGTAAACACCATAGAGTGTATTAATCTTCTTTCTGCTGTTCCTCTTGAAGGTAAAGAACTATGGATTGTTGACGACATGATAGACACTGGTGGTTCGATTTATGAACTAGTTCGAGAACTTTCAAAGCAGTCTGGAAAGCCCGTTAATATCATGATTGTACATCCTGTTTTTTCAGATCCTGCTGTACAACGCATCAAAGAACTTAAAAAAGAATCATTTTTAGGTCGTCTTATAGTCTGCGATACTATAAATACCCAAGAAATTTCAGAAAAACTACACTTTCTGGAAGTAATACATTCAGCAGAACAAAGTGCAAAAATAGTTTTAGGAATATCACAAAACCAACAAATGGCCGATCTCATTGATGTTTTTTCACCTGAAACCTATTTAGAATCCAAGAAAAAACAAAACATTTAGAACTCAGAAGGTTTTCCACTTTGATGAATGCTTGCACCTAAAAGAATCAGAGTTCCACCATCTAGAGAAACTCTAGCAAGAACTTCTAAAGGCTTTTCTGGATCAACAGGAAGAACTTTTGAAAAACGGACTGGAACAATTCCTTCAAGAACATTTCGTGTATCGTATCCGACTAGAAAGTCAAAGTTTAGAAAGCTTTCATTAGAAACAGTATTTGTAGCCATTCCCTTCCAAATAACCCAGCAATCAAGATATAAATAGGGATCCTTGTGTATTTGTTCATAGGTATAGCGATCTTCCAAAGATTCAAATCCTGGTTTTCCGAGGTAACCCATCAACTGGCGAGCCTTTCGTTTTATGCTTACGGAAGCATTTGAATTAAGGATACGGTTTATTTCTACTTGAGCTGCATTGTCGCGGTAAATTTGAAAAAACCTCTGCGATTTTTCGTAGGTACTAAATATTTCCTTTTCAGTTAATACATAGCGATAGGTTCCACTCATAGCAATGGGATCTTTGCGTTCTCCGCTGTCCAAGTCCAACTGAGAAAGATCCGCGCGTGAAGGTGTGTTTTTTATAGAATTGGAAACAGAGTAATACAAACCGAATGAAACTAACACAACAAACAATGGAATAAGAAAAGTTGCGATGCGTGCAGGAGTTATTGGTCGACGAATACGGGGATAAAAACGAGAAATCTTTCCTGTTTCAACGAGTGCAGAAATAGATTCAGGATCGCTATTCTTTCTGATAAACTCAAGAGATTTTTGAGCAAGCTTATGAGAGGGAGCGTATTCAAGCGCTTCAAGATAATATTCTACTGCCTGGTGTGTGTCTCCCCGGCGAAGATGCAAAACGGCTTGAGCAACAAGAAGATCGGGATCACGCATTTTAATTTGCCGTGCACGTTGGAAATAGGTAGTTGCACCACCAACATCTCCAGTATGGAGACAGGCCATACCAAGATATAAATAGAATGTAAACGAATCTCGATACTGGATAGTATTGGGTTCAAGAAGAGTAATAACGTCATTGTATCGCTTACGGAAAAAAGCACGCTTCGCACGTTCCAGAACGGTTTGTGGCATTGGCTATTCTGCCATCCTTTGTTTGAGCAATCCATCAAGTGTTCGATTCAAATAATCCATTTCTTGATCGGTAGCACAAGATGGGTTTGCCTCAATTTGATCTATACGAACAAGAATCCATTGAATAAGAGCCTGGCGTTCATCCTCGGTTTTTGGCTCACTTGTTATCTCGGGGTTAAATGTAGAAACAGTGGATTTTTTTATGAGGTATGGCCCAAAGAGCATTTGCACCGTGTAAAGTTCATTTGGTTTTATTGTTTTTTGTGGCCATAGAAATAAAACTGCAGAATCCTGTACGGAATATAGAGTATTAAAAGAACGTCCCTCAATAAAATCTGGAAGCCAGGTAAGCGTGTTAAGGCGGTCCCAGTTTGCTATAAATAAGGTTTCAGGTGGAGTATAAGCACGAAGATTGAAAACGAAAGATTGTTGTTCACCTTGAGAAACAAGATAAGAATCACGATCAGTTTCTAAGATTATTTTTGTTTCATGTGAAATTCGTTTTTTTAAATCAGTAAAAAAATGGATGCCTTCAGTTTCACCAAGCATAGTGTCAAATAGGCCCTTAACAGCAAAAGAGGCGCTCTTTCCAGAAGTGTTTTCTATTCGTAATTCCATTGATACAGCAGTCGGATAACCTCGCCCATCAGGATCTACGAGTTTGAACTCTTGTTCAATATAAAAATCTTCTGTTAAAGTAAACCTAAGCACGGCTCCATCAATAGTGCGCAGTGATTCTACTGGTTTTCCACTGCGGGGGGCCAACTTAAAAACCTTTCCGTCCAGTTGAACTGAAAACCAGGAAGTTGAGCCGTAATTACGATCTTCTATAAGCGGTTCGTAACGGTTTTTCCCCACGTCTGCTAAATGATATAAACACATTGTTCCGGTGTGTGGATTCAAAATTAATTTAAGGTTTCCGCCAATAAGTTCTATTTTTTCTGCACTAAAAAGAGGGGCAGAAAGTAGAACCAAAAGAATCAATGCGAAACGAAAGGTATTTTTCATTTTTCTTCTCCTTCCAGAATTTGGTCATACATATTCTGGACTGAACGTGCTTTGTTCCTTAGTGCTTCAAGTGCTACCCGCCGTTTATTTGGATCATTAGAAGTAATATCCTGATTTGTTGGCTGTTTATTTTCGATTCCTGATTCCACCATTGCAGCAGAAAGCTCTGCATTTCGCAATTCTAGCTCTGAAATACGATCGATTAATTCAGAGTTTCTCGTCTTCTCGTCACCTATCTGCTGCTCAAGCTCACCCATACGAGTATCCTTTATCATATCGGATATTCTTTTTTGATACGCGATGATCGCTTGTTCATAGGTTTTCTCTCTGCGTTGATAATCTTCAATTACTCTCAACGACTCTTCATGGCTCATTTTTAAAAGTTTGAGTAGCTCTTCTTCCTTTATATTTTGCTTTATCTGGGCAATACGGTACCAAGAAGCTTCTCTTTTAACGGCTTGTGGCCAGGTAGAAAGAATTAAAGAAAAAATACTGCGAGCCTCTTCAAAACGACCCACCATATAAAGATTTTCTCCAATCCAATAATACGCTGAAGGAACCAGTTCATGGGAAGGCCACAGAGAAACAAACTTATAGAGTGTTTGTATGGAAGAATCATGGTGCCCCATTAAAAAAAGTACCCGCCCTTCCTGGTAGGTAACATCAGGAATTCGAGGATCTTTAGGAAATGCTTTATTAAATGAAGCTATATCTGAAAGTGCAGCAGAATAATCCCGCGCCCCCAGTTCGGATAAAATAAGCCAGTACCAAGGTTCAGAACCTGCACCAGGAACAGAAACGGCGCGACGGAACGAAAGAGTAGCAGTTGACCAGTCCGATTTAGCATATGCATCGAGGCCTTCCATAAGTGGGTCCTGCGCATACAGAAATATTCCGGCGAGTAGCAACAACAGCAGTACAACACCCGTTTTTTTCATATTACCTCTCCATATCCATCCCGCCTGGGCTAATAATTAACAATTTAGTTCACCGGTAAAAAATGCTGAACCTGATACAACAACATCGGTACCAGCAGCAAGTACAGATGGCAATGTTTTACAATTTACACCACCATCTACTGATACTATATACGAAAAATCGTTTTCCTGCCGTATTTTTTTTAGCAAGGTGACTTTTTCTAGACAGCTTGGTATCATCTCTTGTCCACCAAACCCTGGATTAACAGTCATAACAAGAACTAAATCGACAAAAGGCAACACTTCCATCAATGCAGAAACAGGTGTCGATGGTACTAAACTTATTCCTGCCTTACAGCCTAATTCGCGAATACGCTGAAGAAGGCGATGAGCATGAACTTCTGCCTCTATATGGAAACAAATATAATCTGCTCCAGCAGAAACAAAATCATCAACCAATGCGGCAGGGTTTGAAACCATAAGATGAACATCAAAGGGAAGACGAGTTCGCTTACGCAATGACCTAACGACTGGAGCGCCAAAGGTCAAATTAGGCACAAAATGACCATCCATGACATCGATATGTACCATGTCTCCGCCCGAAGCTTCTATTTGTGCAATTGCACTACGAAGATCAGAGAAATCTGCACTTAACAACGATGGAGCAAGCAAATATGATTTGTTCATGTAGTATATACTAACAAACAAGGGCTCAGGTGTAAATAGAATACCTTAATTGACTAAACAATAAGAATGAGTATAATAATAGGCAGTGTCATGGCTATAAAACCGGTTCCCGGATTGTTACCGCAAGTGTATGATCTCCTCAAATCTGGCGAACTAGAGCAGGCAAATCGTAATCTTGCTAGCTTATTGCAGCAAGATCTCGAGAATGGCGAAGTGTTATTTGCACTAACTGGGGTAACGTTTTGGATTGACAAACTAAAACGGGCACAGGAAGCTTCTACAGATTTTGAACGTGGAGAGTATTTGATTTCCCAGTGGCAACCCTTCACTTCGTATATGGAAAAAACAGGGTACGTGTATGAAGTTGGAATGTACGCGCTAAAACACGGCATTTGCACACTTGCACTTCAGTTTTATCAATCCTTGTATCGTGAAGACGGGACCGCTCAGGAAGCTGAGTTGTATCGCAAAATCGGGCTATGTTACAAGTTGCTCGGAGATTATGAACGAGCACTTCAGTTGCTCGAACAAGCGGTAAACACAGAGCGGGATTCTCCTGCCATACTCGCTGAACTTGGCGATTGTTATGCACTATGCGGAGAAGTACGACTTTCGAAGGTATACTTTCGAGAGGCATTTTTCCAAGGAGCCGACGCTGTAGAAATGCACTTTCTTGAGTCGGAAATAATTCAGCGCCTGATATCGCAAGTTCAGGCACTGGGATATACTGGTTCAATACTTGCAGAATGGCTTCCAGTTTATGGCGTTTTGTACGGAGTTTTAAACGTAAAACGCGAACTGAGAGCCCTTGAATTCGGAAAACTCAAGCAGGCAATTTTTGCGCTTGAAAATGAAATAAAGGATGCTGCAGAAGAAATCAGAGCGGTTCTGGTTCCTCGGCTCATCAATCATTATTTTTGGCTGATCGATCATTATATTAATGTCAATGACGATAAGACAAGAATAAATGAAGTACTACTAAAAATCAAATTACTGGATACTGACGTGTACAACCGATACACCATGTAACCCCGGATTTGCAGGAGAAAATTATCATGTCTGAGTCGTTGGTTAAATCTGTCCAAGATATGCTGAATGAAGAGAAGTGGACCCGTGCCACGATCAGTAATTATTCTGTAAGCAATTTTAAAGAGTTGGATGCTATCATCCGAGACGCACTCAAAAAAAAATGTGTGGACGAAATAAAAACGCTTTGCGATGAACACCTAGCACATACAAAAAACAGCATTATAGCTTTGTATATTTCTGGCATTATTGCCCTTTCAAAGCAATTACTCGACGACTCCGCAATGGTTAACCTCGTCAGTATTTTTATTGATAATCATAAAACTCAAATTGTTGAACATCTTTGCCAACGTATTCTTGAATATGGCGAATCAAAATATGCACTGAGAACTCTTGCTGATATTTATAAGGAAGATAATAACGATGCCCTATACGATATATGGGAACGTCTCGTTAAAATAGATTATGAAGAAGCTGATATTGCAAAACAACTTGCTGAAAAAAATGAGCGAGACGGCAATTTAGAAGCAGCAGTAGAATATTATAAAAGAGCCCTGCATCGATACATAAATCGCAAACAATCTAATTCAGTTAAAGAAATATGGACTCACCTAGTATCCCTCATACCAGAAGAAATTGATTTCTTTTATCATGTTCAACGTAAAATTTCAAAAAGTATGGGCGATGACCGTAGTGCCATGCTCATGCAAGAAGTCTATGGGTATTATAAAGAAAACGAACGCTGGGATATTGCAATTGATATTCTTAAAACAATTCTTGAATGTGACGACAAAGACTCTTGGGCACGAAAAGAAATTGTAGAGTGCTTCCGCGGTAAATACATAAAACACAGTCTCCTAGAAGAATATATCAGAGCATCAAACCTCAATCAAAGCTGGCGTAATATTTTCGAAGCAATCGCCGAATTTGAGAAACATATTTCTTTTGATGCTGGAAACTTTGTATTTCATCGTTCCTGGGGTGCTGGGCGTATCTCTAATGTTACTAACGATGAAATAACAATTGATTTCGCAAAAAAAAGAAATCATACTATGAGCCTTAAGATGGCTGTAAATGCCCTGCAAACATTGAGTAGGGATCATATTTGGGTACTCAAATCAATCTGGAAAAAAGACCGACTAACTGCTAAAATCAAAGAAGATCCAACATGGGCTCTCAAAACAGTAATCCGCAGCTATGACAACAACTGCGATCTAAAACATATTAAAGCTGAACTTGTTCCTTCTGTTCTTACTCCTAATGAATGGACAAACTGGGGAAGTAAAGCTCGTACTATTCTAAAAAATGATCCCTCGTTTGGTGTAAACCCAACAAACATTGATCTATTTCTAGTTCGAGACCGACCAATTTCCCTAGAGGAAAAACTATTTAATGAGTTTAAAGCTCAAAAGAATTTCTTTTCTAGAATAGACTTATTATTCACTTTTTCAGAAAAAGCGGATCCAGAATCAGAATTTTTCGCTGAAATGTTCACCTATTTTGCAGGCTACCTTAAAGCCTTTAATCAAGTAAACGAGCATATTATCGCATCATATTTAGTCGTTAAACAAATAGTCACTAAACATCCTCATCTAAATCCTGGTATCCAGTATAATTTTGCTGAACTTTTTGAAGAAGTAGAAGACCCAGCTGCAGTCTATAAAACGATGAAGAACAATGAACTTAAGAAGAGCTATCTGCTACATATTAAAAACTTTATTTCTGATTGGCCAGAAATGTATATAAACCTATTCCCTACTGTTCTTTCAGCAGATATTCTTGAAGCCCTCGTTACAGAAGGCTATACTGAAATGATTACCAGTCTTGTTAATCTAAGCTTTGAAAACCATCGAGATTACCGTGAAGCAGTCATTTGGTTCTTTAAAAACTCACAAGAAGCAGAATGGTTTATTGCAGCAGAAATCAGTTACGAAAAACAACTTATTGCTCTTATTCATATTATTGATATCACATATCGAGAAATTGAAAACCACCGCAACACAACCGAAAATCGTAAGATAAACCGACAAGTACAAACAATTCTTTTCGGTAAGACTACCCTCCTTGAGAGTTTTATCGCCCAAAGTGATGTTGATACAATCAATCGTCTGTACACCTTAGTTGATGATGTTAAAGACCTTGATCCTGCATTAAAAATGCAGTTGCGTAACACCATACTTGAAAATCATAAGGGTTTTAAATTTTTCGGTTCTGAAGAAAAGACTATTGTTTCCCGCGGACTCATCGTTACTTCTAAAATGTATGAAGAAAAGAAAAAACAACTTCAGAACATCGTTGATGTTGAAATGCCAGCGAACTCTAAAGAAATTGGTTTTGCTATTTCCTTGGGAGACCTTCGAGAAAATGCCGAATACAAGGCAGCTAAAGAAAAACAGACTCTACTCAATAGTACCGCATCTCGTTTACAAGAAGAAATTGAACGAGCTCAAATTTTTGACCCAACAACAGTTACTGTTTCTCGAGTTTCGTTTGGTACAATTGTATCTTTAACAAATAACAAAGAAAAAACTGAAGAAACCTACACTATTTTAGGACCTTGGGAATCTGATCCAGACAATTCGATTATTTCGTATATGTCACCGTTTGGAAATGAGATCCTTAACCACAAAGAAGGTGAAACTCTTACATTTACCATAAACGAACGCGATTACAATTATACAATTACATCCATAACTGCCGCGTCATTCTAATTTCTAAGGAGTATGGGCATGAAAAAAGTAAAAAGACTCGTTGCACTTTTGTTTCTCTTGATTGCTGCTTCAAGTATGTTTGCTTCTGGGTCTGACATAGTAGTGCTCATGGACGCATCGGGAACTATTCTCCCTTGGTTTGAACAGGTAAACAACCGGATTTTACCGGATATTACCGAAAAATTTGTTCGCCAGGGAGACACATTCCACCTTATTTCATTTAATTCGCGGGTTAACCTCGAGATTGTCCAACCAGTTCATGATGAACAAGACGTTTCTCGTATTGTTTCCCGTTTCATGTTGTTATATCCTCTTGGGCAAAACTCTGATTTTCTATCCGGCTTGCAGTACACATGGCAATATGTTTCCTCTCTACCTCAACGAAATGAGAAAACTGTCGTAATTATTTCAGACGGAATTTTTAATCCACCGGCAAAAAGTCGATACGCTGGTTACTCAACCACCGAAGTTCAATCGGAAATAAATTCCTTAGCTAGAAAAATCCGTGGAGCAGGCTGGAATGTCTATTATATTAAGCTCCCCTTCCCTGATAAAGCTGTAATCCGTAACCTTGACGACTCAATTCTCTGCGATACTTCCACAGGAGAAGGGGAACACATTGAATATTATGAGGTTTCTTCTGAATTCACTTCGTCATTAAATATTAAACAAAGTGTAGTTACTGGAGAAGATGTTCCAGTAGACTTTGTTGATACTGTGTTTTCTTTACCAGAAGTTATATTCCCCCAAGATCTTGGTAAAACAGGACACTTTTTTACCCTTCCACTTAAAATATCTAACAATTATGACTCAACAGTCAATATGGAACTCACAGGTGTTTTATTTGATTCTGTTAATATCCTAGATAAAACGGCCTTCCTAACCCTCAAACCACGAAAAAGCGGTACGCTTAAAGCACGAATACAATTACCCGAAACCATGCCGTTAGGTACTCATACAGTGCCATTAACACTACAGTTTGCTAATAAATTGCGTACTAGTCCACAGTCTTCATATGTAACTCTGACCCTCCAGTCCTTTTCATTAACACAAATGTTCCATCAGGGAGGTCCGGTGGCTTATGGACTCTTTTTAGTAGTCATTACTCTCATAATAGTACTTTTAGTCTTTTTCTTTATTGTTCACCGTACATCACGCCCTGGAGCTGCAGCTATTCGAGCCGCTGCACATAGTGATGATTCTGATGCAGAGGTTCCTACATATGCATCCGGTGAAAACCGTGACAAGACAATTGCCTATGCATCCGGTGAAAACCGTGACAAGACAATTGCCTATGCATCCGGTGAAAACCGCGACAAGACAATTGCCTATGCATCCGGTGAAAACCGTGACAAGACGATTGCCTATGTATCCGGTGAAAACCGTGATAAGACAATTGACTATGCCGATAACAAACCAGATGCAAACGCTACCCTTGCTGCCCAAGTCTCAGAACTCGAAAAAGCTAAACGTGAACGATATTCTATTCTTTCTGGCGCTGTTCAGCGCAATGAAGCAAATATTCAACGTAAAAAAGGTGCTAATTCTAACGATACTATTCAAATTCGAGAAAATAAAAACATCATGTTAGAACTCTTTGTTAAAAATCAAAACACCGCAATAGGCAGAAGAAATGTTCATATGATGCGTGCTGGTAATCGACTTTCGATTGGTGGAAATAATTCAGGATTCCTTGTATTTTTAGTGCAGTTCCCCTCAAAAATAGCAGAAGTTCGTTTTGATGGTACAGAGTGTACACTTGCAATATTAAAACCAGAGTTCTTCCCTTATGAAGATTCGGTAATAATTGAAAATTGTATCCATCGAGAATTCACAATTGTTTCTGATCACGGATATGAAGTTTCGTTCTCACTTCGTGAGTTTGATGATCCGGTAGTGCGTCTTAACCGCCTGCTCACTTCTATACAGTATTAGAAGAAATTACTCCGCTGCAAGAGCGCGTTTTGCATGACTTTGTAAACCGCCCATTTTGTCATTTTCTGCTATGGTTTCAACGTGGGATTTAAGATTTGCATACCTATTACGATTGTAAATTTCTATACCAAGACTCTTGGTAACAGTATCAGAATGAATAATATATGCTTCTGCAACATCAGACAAACGAGAATCCTTTATTTTAGCAAATAACTTACCAAGCTCATAGCGTATCCAAGTTTTTTTATCATCTTTCAAACTGGCATATGCTACAGCAATTACGTCTTCAATTATTGTATCAGGATTATGTTCCATAAGTACACTCATAATTCTCATTCGAGTTTTATCTGGCGTCTTTTCTTCTCGTACCCCTTCTTTCATCCATTGAATACTTTCTACCTCACCAAGTACTGCCAGCACTTCGAACGACTTCATCTTAACTGCTTCAACTGGATCATTTGTTGCCCGGTAGCGTACGTAAGGAGCAGCCTTTACATCACATTGTTCTTGTACAGTTGCAAGTGCCTCGAGACGCACACGGTAATGAGTATCCTTGAGGCCTTCAAGTACGATATCAACAGCATCCTGTTCGGAATACCCTGATAGAGCACTAATAACTGCAGCTCGAAGTATTGGATCATCTTCTTCAAAAAGACGAGCAAAAAGTGGTATACTTTCTACTTTTCCAATGGAACCTAAAGCACGAACAGCTGTAGCTCGTATCATCACATTTTCATCTTCGTCTTCAGTAATTTGAATAAAATCTTCTAAAACAGCTTCAGTTTTTAACTCTCCCAAAGATTTCATTATATTTTGACGAATTACTAGCCGTTGTTTTTCGTCTCCAACAATATCGTTTTTAAAATAATCAAATAAATATGCGGCATCTTCATCTCCACCGATTTTTCCAAGGGTACGTATAGCTGAATCTCTAAAATCAGTTGTTTCATTATCAAGAATTGTTCTAATTTTTGGTGCAGCTTCAGTTATTCTGTTTTTTTCAATATAAGAAAAAGCAGCCAAAACAGTAGAATTTCGATAATCATAAGGATTATCAATAACTTCAAGACAATAATTCTTAAACTCTGGATTTTCTTGTTCAGCAAAAAAAGTTAGAATTGTTTCTC
This sequence comes from Treponema sp., assembly GCA_012838745.1. Taxonomy (GTDB): domain Bacteria; phylum Spirochaetota; class Spirochaetia; order Treponematales; family Treponemataceae; genus Teretinema. Next base: position 22,224 of record DUOS01000107.1, read on the forward strand.
GAACACCTACACTCTTTGTACTCTCAAAAAGTATTTTTATTGGCTCATTAAAGGAATAGTCCTTTGCATTTTTAAGATCTTGAATAAGATCAATTATTTCACTTTCAAGACCATATAAAAGAATTTCTTTACGTTTATCAGGGGATTCGGTAAAACTTGTGGAGACAAAAAGAAGAATAAAAAACAGTATTGCAGTAATAATTCGTAGGTTTTTCAAAGGGCTCCTCCATTATAACGTTGCATAAACTGATCTCTGTACGTAGTAAAAGTACTAGATTCAATGGAAGCACGTACTTCTACCATCATAGTATGTAAAAACGCAAGGTTGTGAAAGGTTGCAAGCATTGAAAATAATATTTCATTGTTTTTATATAAATGACGCAAATAAGCCCGAGAATAATTTTTACATATACGACAGTTGCACGTAGCATCTATTGGATTAAAATCCCGAGCATATCGTTCTTTTTTAATTGCCAACTGACCATTTCGAGTAAAAAGAGTTCCATTTCTCGCATTTCTTGATGGTAAAACGCAGTCGAAAATATCGATACCGTTATACACTGCATCTAAAATATAGTCGGGAGTTCCAATTCCCATAACATAACGAGGTTTATCTTCTGGAAGCAATTCTGCTGTTGTTTCGAGAAATTCGCAGTATACATCTCTGGGCTCGCCCACCGAAAGACCACCAATTGCTATTCCAGGAGTGTCAATTTCTAAAAGAGACTCGATGCTCTCCTTGCGTAAATCTTTATAAAAGTTCCCTTGGACAATACCAAAAAGCTGGCCCTGATAGGATTCATCAGTTTCAAGCCATGCCTTTTTAGCACGCTGAGCCCAGTCAGTAGTAATAGTGAGTGCTTCTTTAGCCTTTTTCCATTCAATATCATAAGGCGTACAAACATCTAGTTGCATTTGTATGTCACTATTTAGCTGTGCTTGTAAGTTAACGACAGATTCTGGTGTAAGAAAATGTGAAGAGCCGTCAATATGGCTACGAAATTTAACCCCCTCCGGAGTTATCTTTCTAAAACCAGAAAGAGAAAATATTTGATACCCCCCCGAATCGGTAAGAAAATTTTTATTCCATCCAGAAAAACCATGGAGCCCACCAGCTTCTTGAATAATGTCTGCCCCAGGTCGTAAATATAAATGATACGTGTTAGCAAGAATTATTTCAAAACCAATTTCTTCAAGCCACTCTTTTGTCATCGCTTTAACCGTAGCATTAGTACCAACTGGCATAAAAGCTGGAGTATGGACGATTCCATGAGGGAGGTGCATAACCCCTGTACGAGCATTACTAGTTCGATCCTTAGATACAGTTGTAAAAATCTTTTTTGAAGTACTCATCAATTATGTCCTTGCGTAGCGTAGTATAGCGATGCTTCCAGCCGTGAAAGCAACAACAGGAAGCCAGGCACCAGCTAGTGGTGAAATATATTCCCATTTAGCTAAAATCATGGTAATCATCTGCATCACATAAAATGAAACGCCGATAGATAAACTTAAGAGCAAGCTCATAAGCAATATATTTTTTTTAAATCTGCCACCTAACGAAATAGAAAAAAACAAAACAATAAAAATTGTAAATGGAAAAGAAAATCGTTTATAATAATTTGAAAGCTGTTCCGCATGCGGTAACCCCGCTCTTCTAATAAAATTAATGTACGTTTTTGCTTCGTCTGAAGGAAGCTCGTCAACAGAGATAACATTTCTTCTAAAAGTTTCCGGCTGTTCAGTAAGAATCAAAGCACCAAGGCTTCTATATAGTTCTACTTTATCTGGATTTTCAAAAGAATATAAATGTATATCTTCCGGTTCCCAGTGATCCTCTTTCCAAGTTAACATATTTGTTTGAATAACTTTGGAAATAACACCCTCTGCAGTACGGTTAACTATAAAAACATTATAAAGGCGTTGTTCAGTATCTTGATAATAATCTGAAAAATAAACAGTTTGATCGTCTTCCGACATAACAACTAAGTTAGTATTACTAAAGGAAAGGTCTTGATCAAGAAGGATTCGGGTCATTGAGTTTTTTTTAGCAAGAGAATGAATTACCACTCGGTCTTCAAAATAAAACATACCAAAAGAAAGTAATAAACCAAAAATAAGAAGGGGAAAAATAAGGCGGTACAAAGGATATCCGGAAGCAAATATTGAGGTTAATTCATTTCTAGCATAGAGATTTCCCATAGTGTAGGAGGAAGCAAATAAAACTGCCATTGGCATAGAAAACGAAATACATTTAGGAACGTATAAAAGCATTATTTTAAAGATTGACGCGGCGGGAATATCATTTGCAAGATATTTCCATAAGTTTGAAAAAAGATCAGCAAGTTGTAACAACACAACAAAAAAAAGCAATGCCACAAAACATACGGGGATAAAATGTTGCAATAAATAGCGCTGTAATACTTTCATTTAAAAAACTTTTTACCCAAAAACATTACACCAAAAATTAATATAACAGTATTTGGAAGCCACATCATAAACATACCATTAAACCCAAGACGAAGGCTGAGGGTTTGTCCACCAATGAGCATTGCCCAGTAAAAAACAGCGATAAAAAGACCTAGGATAAAACCAACGCTTTGACCATTTGTCTTTGCGGTGAGTCCCAGTGGAAAAGCAAGAATAACAAAAAAAAATGCCCCAAAAGGAATTGCGAATTTCTTATGAAATTCCATTATAAACATATTTAATTTTCGAGTTCCTAACTCCTCTTTATTACCTTTAATTTCTGTAAATAAATCTCGAGAACTCATTTCACGTGGTGTTATTGATCCTGTATATGCAGGAAGAACATTTTTTGCTAAAATATTATATTTACTAGTATCCGAAGTAACAAAATCATACTTTTGTTTGTCTTTTCGATTAAAAATTGCCAGTGAGGAATCTTTCATTGTGAGGGACATAAGTATTGCATCTTCTGTCGATTTTGTAATTATAGCTTCAGGAGCCGCAATTACCCGCTTGTTTCCATCTTCATCAGTATCAACAACAAGAATCTTGTCCATAATTGAATTTTTTATTGTTCCAGTAACAACAATTGCTCGCTCATTTCGTTTTATAGCATTAGATTCAATCTCAAGTGCTGGAGTTGACGTGAGTATTTTTCGATATAAACGATTAAACTGTATGGTTCCTGCGGGAAGTAAAATATCGTTTGTAGCAAAAGAAAGCAAAGATATAAATACACCTACCAAAAGAACCGGTAGCATAATAAAACGTAAAGATACACCGAGTGTATTCATAGAAAGAATCTCACGATCGCTGACCATCCGGCCAATACCCATTAAGGTTCCAACGAGAGCTGCAAAAGGTGCTGATGTAGCAATTATAGAAGGAAGAGCATAAATAATAAGTAAAAAAACATCTTGGATAGGAGCCTTTTTTGCGAGTATTTCTTCTGCCATAAGAAGTATTTGATTAACAAAGAAAATTAAGAAAAAAAATAAAAATGATATAAAAAAATAGAGTAGCATTTCTTTTGTTATATACAAAAAAAGCGTTTTTTTCATTTATTTTTTCCCAGTTGAACCGTATCCACCCGAAGCTCTTTCCGTTTCTGTTAAGGATTGAGAATGAATAAAAAAAGCGCGTGGTACCGAAGCAAGGACAAGTTGCGCTATTCGATCTCCGTTTTCTACAGTAAAAGATTCTTTCCCTGAATTATATAGAACAACTCCTATTTCGCCACGGTAATCTGAATCGATAGTTCCAGGGGAATTTAATACAGTTATACCATGTTTAATAGCAAGACCAGAGCGAGGCCGAACTTGTATTTCATAGCCTTCTGGGATTTCTACAAACACAC
>DUOS01000108.1 GCA_012838745.1 Treponema sp.
AAATTCTCTGCTATTCAGAGATCATTTGAAAAAAGAGCGTAACAATCTCTGGATCAAAGTGCTTGCCAGATTCTGCCTGTATGTATTCAACAATGCGCTCTTTTTCCCACGGCCCGCGGTAGGGCCGCTCGCTTGATAATGCGTCCCAAACATCCACTACAGCAAATATTCTAGCAAACAGAGGGATTTCCTTGCCCTTGAGCCCTTGGGGATAGCCGGTTCCATCCCATTTTTCATGATGGCTCCACGGTACAGAAAGTGCGGGTAAAAGAAACTCGATTGGAGCAAGTAAGTCGTGAGCGTGCTTGGGGTGCAGGTTCATAATTTGGCGTTCTTCGTGGGTGAGTGGTCCAGGTTTTAGGAGGATGGCATCAGGGATTCCTACCTTACCAATGTCATGTAACAGGGCCCCTCGGTATAAGTTTTCTATGTCTTGTACGCTTAGGCCAATTATTTTACCCAGTTGTACGCACAATTGGGCTACACGGGAGCAGTGCCCTTCCGTTTCATGGTCGCGTAGGTCTAATGCGCGGGACCATCCCTCTATGGTTGTGTTATACGCTTCGCGTAGATTGCTGTTTGCTCGTTTAAGGCCTTCTAGCAACCGCGTGTTTTCAATAGCAATTGCCGCTTGTCCTGCGAGTGTTTGCAAAAACTGTCGCCATTTAGGATTTTGTGGGAGGGGATTACGGGTAAACAGTTCAAGGACACCATTCACATCTCCCTGTGCAGAAAGTGGTATGCTACAATATCCAATAAACCCTTCATGGGTGTATAAGATTTTCTTATCTAATAGTATTTGAGGGAGCGGGTCAGTCGATGTGTTTTCTATGAAGATAGTTGCTGGGGTAATGCGCCGCTCTCCCTTGGGAACATTTGTTAAAAAGCCTCGGGACCCTGCGACTACTGGTGTCGCGCCAAAAGGATCAATGAGGGAAATGATAACAGCGTCAACCTTTTGCTGGCTTGCTATCTCTGATAAGAGGACGTTGAGCAACACATCACGGTTTTGTGCGCTACTAATCGCCTGATCAATAGTACGCAATGATGAAAGGTGTTCAACTTCTGTTGCGAGGTTCTTATTGAGTTCTGCTACATGCGTGTGTGTTTTAATATGTTGTAAAGTTTGGCTAATTTGTATTCTCAGTGTATCGAAGGCAGAATACGGTAGGATGTCGCATTCAAAAATGATAACGCCGAGTATTTCTTTTCCAAAATTAAGGGATTCAATGATACGCAATTCTGTATTTGTTTTGCTTCCGAGCGTAGTTGTATCGTGCCAAGTTACTTCTGGGATTAGGTTTGCTCCATGCGAACGGGAATAGGATATGAACGGACGCATACGAGAAATTCCGTTTTGTTTGATAATATGACATAGGTGACAATTAACAACTTCGCTAAAGTAAGGTAATTCTCGGCCAAGAATCGCACACAATTCAGTTGTCGTGTTGGTATTTATGAGTCCCGAGCTAATATTGCTTAAAGAATAGTCGTCTTGTTCTCTCTTGTAATAATCACGTTTAAAAGAAATAAGTAGTTTTTTTAGTGTTTCTACATCATTCGTATTATCTAAGGCACCACCCGAACATCCGCAACTATCCCTAATTTTTAATTCTGTGGGAACTACGGTAAGTTGGGGTACGTCATTACCTTTTAGTATTTCGTGAAGTAGCACGCAAGCTTGTTCCCCTAGGTCGTAGGAATCCTGAAAAACGGTAGTTAGTGGCGGTTCGATAAGGGAAGCGTCTTCCTTATCGTCGAAGCCGGTTAGGAGGTAGTCGCGCGGACAAATTTTTCCCGTTTCCTTCATATATTCCATAAAACCCATTGCCATTGTGTCGTTTGCGGAGACAACTGCATCAAATTTTATACCATTTTTATGGATCTTTTTTGCGATTTTGTAACCTAACTCTGCAGTAAACTGACCTTCGAAAAAGAGGTTTTCATCTGGTTCATGGCCTGTTTCTCTTAGTGCGTCGCAAAAGGCTCGGTAGCGCTCGATGGATTCAAAACTCTTTATTGGCCCGCTTAAGTAAACAATTTTTTTAGGTTTATGAATTGAAAGTAGATGATCAACAACTAAACGCATGGCCGCATAATTATCTATGACTACACTCGGTATTCCTGGCATGTTTACACCAGCACTAACAAGGGGAAATCCTGAAAATCCATTATATAGGGTTAAAAGATCATCTTTGGTACAAAATTCACCTACTAAAGAAGAAATTGAAATTATTCCATCAAGTTTGTCTGCCTTGGCAATTTCGTAAATATAATTGTGTATCCCATCTAAACGATCTGGTGTATTGTAAAAACCGCCAACATAGAAGATAACCCGAGTATTATACTGTTTTGCCGCGTCTGCAATTGAGGAGCTAAATCTCCGTACATAGGAAAGATTTGTGCCACCCATGTGGTAGGTTAAAACACCAATTGTTTTTTGCATGAAATCATAGTAGCAGAACTAGAAACCTGCGTCAAATTATAAAAAAAGGTATAATTTAACCATAACATGTTGACAAAGTTAGCCTAGGCTAATATTATTGAGTTATGGATAAATTGGTGGCGTTAACTGAGTCGCTTGAGGATTATCTTGAGTCGATTTATCGGAATATCGTAAGCAAAAATGCTGCGCGTGTTAAAGACATTGCCGCGGATCTTGGGGTACGGTATCCGTCTGTTACGTCGGCGCTCAAAACGCTTGAAAAAAAGCGATTAGTAAATTATGAGCCGTATGGGATCATAACATTGACAAAGGAAGGCTTGGCCATTGCCCTGCGTATAACCGAACGGCATCGGCTGCTTAAAGCGTTCTTTAGTCAAGCTTTGGACATTGATCTTGATACTGCCGATGAAACGGCATGTCGTCTTGAACATGTAATTCCTACGGTGATTTTTGAACGGCTCGTTCAGTTTGTTAAGTTTTTTTACCTGTCTCAAGAAGGGAATGATTCTTGGCAGGATAGGTTCAGGGTTTTTATGGAAGCAAACCCTGTTGACATCAGCTGTCCCGAGTGCATAGAAGATTTTTTTGACGGGACCGGTTTTTACCGGGAAGGAGGTTCTCATGAGCCTGACAATGCTTGAAAACGGACGCTCTGGTGTAGTGGTTCGAATAAATGGTGGTCGTACGTGTCGCTGTCGGCTGCTTCAGCTTGGTATTGTACCGGGAGTTCCGGTATCTGTAATTAAAAATGCTGGGCAAGGGCCTCTCGTCCTTGATGTGCTCGGTAGTCGTATTATGCTTGGTTGTGGTATTGCTTCTTCTATAGAAGTAGCCTGATTTTTTTAGTCACAAAGTTAGTTTATACTAATATAGTTTCCGCTTGCTAACAGCCTGCCTGTTTTTGCGGTAAAGGAGTCGTAATGGAATTACGCCTTAAAGACCTTTCGGTAGGAGATTCTGCCGAAGTTGCTGGATATGCCTCGGGAGAGGCTGGGTACCGCGATCGTTTGCTCGCGATGGGCTTAACACGCGGTACATCGTTTACTGTGATTCGAGTGGCTCCTCTTGGAGACCCAGTAGAAATAGATGTACGTGGATTTAACCTTACCCTACGAAAAAACGAAGCGAGTGTATTGTTGGTAAGGAAAGCGCAATGAAAAATGAATCAAAAACAACAATTGTTGCTCTAGCTGGCAATCCTAACTCGGGAAAAACAACATTATTTAATGCTCTAACTGGTAATAATCAGCGGGTTGGTAATTGGCCGGGTGTTACGGTAGAAAAAAAAACCGGAATGATGGACCTCGGTGCATACCCAACAGAAATTGTAGATTTACCGGGTATTTATTCTCTATCTTCCCACTCGGAAGATGAGCGCGTCGCTCGAAATTATCTCTTGTCTCGAGAAGCCGACGCCGTTATCAATATTGTTGACGCATCGAATTTGGAACGGAATCTTTTTTTAACATTGAACCTTTTGGAAATGCGGGTACCGGTATATATTGTTCTTAATATGGCCGATCTTGCACTAAAAAGAGGGTTTACGATTGATCCTGATGTTCTTTCTAAAAAGCTTGGCGTACCGGTAGTTACTATGAATGCTACAAAAGGTGCAGATATTACCGCGTTTAAGACGCAATTTAGTCAGGCGATTAAAGAACTTCGTAATGCTTCTTCTTTTAAGGTGGACTATCCGGAAGTCATGGAGCAAACAATCACTTCTTGGGCTTCGCGTTTAACCGATGTTGCTGCAGAAATTGGTGTTGATCGCCGATGGTTTGCTCTAAAGCTCCTTGAGCAGGATGAGTTTTACACCGAGAAAGTTACCCGCTTGGGGCTTTTTGATCCCAAAGAACTTTCTGCTGGTATCGAAAAAATAACTAGCAGTGAAATAGACTCCCCAGACGCTATTATTGCCGGTTCAAAATATGAATGTATTCGAGATTTGGTTGATACTTCTAGAACCGGTATAGATCGGAATAAGGCTTCAGGCTCCTCTAGCGCAAAGATAGACCGTGTAGTTCTTAATCGCTATTTAGGAGTTCCGATATTTCTTTTAGTTATGTATCTCATGTTTGCTTTTGTAATTAATATCGGTGGAGCTTTTATCGACTTTTTCGATATTCTTTTTGGCGCTGTTTTTGTTGACGGGTTTGGTATTCTCCTTGAATCTTTCGGTTCTCCACAATGGCTTGTGGCTCTTTTAGCCGGCGGTGTAGGGGCTGGTATTCAAACAGTAGCAACATTTATACCAATAATGTTTACCATGTTTTTGGCTCTTGCCCTTCTCGAAGATTCTGGCTATATGGCACGAGCTGCCTTTGTTATGGATCGGGCGTTGCGTGCTATTGGTTTACCAGGGAAAGCTTTTATTCCCATGATTGTGGGCTTTGGCTGTACTGTTCCGGCTATTATGGCAACGCGTACCCTAGAGAATAAACGCGATCGCTACATTACTGTATTTATGACCCCCTTTATGTCGTGTGGGGCCCGCTTGCCGGTATATGCGCTCTTTGGTGCAGCATTTTTTGGTTCTTGGTCTGGTTCTATCGTTATGAGTGTCTATTTGGTAGGAATTATTCTTGCCGTAGTAACGGGATTAATTCTAAAGAATACACTTTTCCGGGGAGAACCAGCTCCTTTTATCATGGAGCTTCCTCCCTATCATGTGCCGCGCTTTTTTAATGTGGTTCGCCATGTCTGGCTCCGCTTGAGCGCCTTTTTAGTACGAGCTGGTACGGTTATTATTATTGTTGTGGCATTCTTGGGCGTGTTCAATTCAATTGGTACAGACGGTTCCTTTGGCAATGAAGATACTTCTGATTCTGTCCTTTCCGCACTGGGGAAGGGGATAACGCCTATATTTACTCCCATGGGAATCCAGAAAGAAAACTGGCCCGCAACTGTTGGTATGTTTACTGGCTTGTTTGCCAAGGAAGCGGTTGTGGGAACGCTCAACGGATTGTATGGTCAGCTTGCTTCTAAGGATGCCGCCAGCAATGAATCCGATGGGGATGATGGTGAACCATGGAGCCTACTAGAAGAAGTTGGTGCTGCCGTTATGTCTATCCCAGCGGCTTTTTCACGGTTTGCAGATACCATGCTCGATCCTCTCGGGGTATCTGTGATCTCTGGCGACGAGGAAATAACCGCCGAGGAAATCGATGCAGATCCGGGGCTCTTTCAAACTATGCGCAAGTACTTTAACCATGATAAGCATGCGGCCTATGCCTATATGCTGTTCATTCTTATTTACTTCCCGTGCATTGCAGCGTTTGGAGCCATCATCAGGGAGATTGGCCCCCTATTTGGGTGGGTATCTGTAATTTATCTGACGGTGCTTGCCTGGATTACGGCGACCCTCTATTACCAAATTGCCGCCGCACATCAGGTTATTTGGATTATTATTCCCCTAGTGCTGTTTGCCGGAATAATTGGAGCATTTTCGCTTATGCGCCGTAAGGTTGCCTAAGCTCTGTTAATACCCGAGCCGTTCGCCGACGATTAGCACGGTAAAGTCGCTTTTCGCCGGCTTGCGGCGCAATACGGTATACACACGGCATATCCTGTTTTCTGATTGGCAGTCCACGCAGTATCCGGTGGTTGCACAGGGTGTGCCGGTGCCAAGCCGTTTGTTATTCGGTGGAGAGGCGAGGAGTTCTAACCGAGCTTCTGCATCCTTCATCGTTTTCACTATTTTATTCCAACCCACTACCACGACAGTTTTTTTAGGCCCAAAGGTGAGCGCGGCAACACGGTTACCGTTCGAGTCAATATTATACAGTTCTCCGGCAAGAGTAACGGCATTAGTGCTGGAAAGAAAGAGATCACAGGTAAGTTGGGCACGCATAATTTCCATTTTTTCTTCTGGGCTGAGTTCCTTGCGCGAATGAAACAAAACATCGGCTCCAGCTTCTGCAACTATTTGTTGAATGTTTAATTCTTGGAGCGTTACCGAGCCGCCGGTTCCCACCGTCATTCCGGGTGTTATAAGATTGCGTATCCATTCGGCCGCTTCTTTTCCCGTTTCTAGAAAGAGAGCCTCAAAACCATTTTTTTTCAAGGCTTCGCAGGCAGCAGTCCCCAAAGTTTTACTATGCCACTGTTCTATTTCGTTCATTTTTCCCTCCTGTTGCAATATGGTATAATGTACTTTACGATTAATTAGGAGTTTCGTACATGATGCGTATAATAACGGCTGGAATGAGCCCTTCTATTCAAAAAACAATGTTTTATCGCATCCTTGAACTTGGTGAGGTAAACCGCTCTACTGGATACCGCCTCGATGCCTCGGGCAAGGCGTATAATTCTGCACGCATGCTGAACCAGCTTGCTCCAGGAATTGCAGTGAATGTGAGCCCATTAGGCGAAGAAAATGCTGCACTGTTTCTCTCCCTAGCAGAGCACGATTCTGTCCCAGTTTCTCACCTGACAGTACCTGGATCTGTACGCTCGTGTTATACCCTTCTGGAACCTTCTTCAGGTAGAACTACAGAATTGGTAGTGGACGAACCCGCAACACCAGCTGATTATTCCGCCTTAGCGGAACAGTTTTTGTATTTGTGCGAGAATGAACTAGCGGGAGCTGATGCCCTTCTTGTTGCCGGAAGCCGGCCTCCCTTTTGGCCAGAAGACCTGTATCCACGGCTTTGCAAACTAGCACGGCAGAAAGGCACTCTCACCATGGCCGATTTTCGGGGTAAGGATTTGCTCATGGTGCTTTCTACTGCAGTTCCTTCTATTATAAAGATAAATGAAGCAGAATTTTGCGAGACTTTTGCCTGCCCCTACCCATTAAATGAGGCCCGGCTTGAACTGCAAATTACCGAGCGGAGCCGAGAGTTTAGTACAATTTTTGTAGTTACCAGGGGTACGAAGGATACACTTGCGGCCCAAGATGGTACATTGTTTAGAAGCCCGGTAGCACCGGTCTCAGTGTTGAATACCATTGGCTGCGGAGACGCATTCGCCTCCGGTTTCTTATACTCGTTTGTAAAAACGAGATCAGTAGAACAGGCTCTTGAACTTGGCACGAGTTGTGCCGCGAAAAACGCGTTATCGTACCGGCCTGGATCAATTATCTCAGAAAAGGAACCCCATGAAAGACAGTGATTTCATTGAATATTTTGAAAAGTTTATTGCAGAATGCCCCGAAGAAACTTTTGATCCACAGCAGAAATATGTCGTTTTAGGGGATTTACATGCTGGCAACGGCGGCTCACGTGATGACATGGCACGAAACAGAGAAATTGTTCAAACACTTTTAGACCGTTGGTATCTAAAAAAAGACTATATGCTTATTTTAAACGGTGATGTTGAAGATGTGAATAAGTTTCGATACGAAGCTGTTAGGCGCGCTTGGCCTCGTCTTTTTGAGCTCTTTTTTGCGTTTGAGAAAAAGGGACTGCTCCGTAAAATAATTGGTAATCACGATTTCCCTCTTCTCGGTATTCGAGATTATCCCTTTGACCTTCTTCCCGGTCTCGTGCTTCGGCGTAACGAGGATCGCCTCTTTATTTTTCATGGGCATCAGGCATCTGATCGGTACGTAAAGTATGGAAAATTGTCAGAATTACTTATTCGTTTTTTGTTAAAACCTTTGCCCATCCATAACACTGGTGTTTCCCGAGATTCGCGGAGAAGGTTTTTAACTGAGCGGCGTGTGTACCAGGCAGTGCGGAGTTCGGGAATACTTGGAATTTGTGGGCATACACATCGGCCTATGTTCGAATCTTTGTCGAAGTTCGACAATATACGTTTTAGCGTAGAAAGCCATCTTAAAGAATACGGGAAGGCGGATTCTAAGAGAAAGAAAAAGATAGAGGATGACATACAGATGCTCCAGAAAGAAATGAAAAATCTTTCCGCGGCAGATTTAAAGCGGCGAAAAACACAAAGTTTATACGGGGATAGTCCATTTCTTGTTCCGTGTTTATTTAATGCCGGCTGTACAACAGGACGGCATGGAATAACTGCCCTCGAAATAGAAAATGATAGTATTTTGCTCGTATATTGGACCGATGGACCGAATAATCGCCCCTATATTACGGGGGAGGCCTTGCAGGTGGATGTTTTGGACGATCGTTGGCATCGGTATGTACTCCATCGTGAAAAAATAGAGCATTTGTTTACTCGTATTAGACTTTTAGGCGGAGCCTAAGGTTTTTCAGCGTACCACACATTCATGCTTTCGATAGTTCCGGCAATGTCAGTATTATTTACAAGCGTTCCGGCGTAACGATATCCTGCCTTGGCGAAGGTAATGTTCATACCAGCAGAAAGTGCTCGGGCAATAGTGTAGCGTGTGCGAATTCCTTGTTCTTTCATAGAGCGTTCCATTTCTTGGAGCAGAATTGAAGCAAAGGAATTTCCACGGTGGTTGGGAGTGGTCGCAAAGTCGGTTAATTCGACGCTATTGCTTGCATGGTCAATCTCTACCGCTGAGGCCGCAACAAGGGTCTCTCCACTAAAAATTCCAAAATACTGAACGTTTTCTCCCATCGTTTTTTCAACATATTCGGGGGTTTGTATGGGAAATGGATAGGTTTTAAAGACTATACGGTATAGCGCGGTTAGGGCTGTGCTATCCTTGGTCGTGAGTTTGCGCAGGCTATATTTACCGCTCAGTTTTGCACGAACCTTTTCTTTTTTTAGACCGTATTTTTGCGCAAGGGCACGATTCTTTTTTATGGTTTTGTGAATAGCATCCGGTATGATCGCGCGCTGTGGGTCCACAAACCAGCTCATAAACACGCAGTCTTTTTCATCGTAATACGAAGGAATTCGGGCTTCTTCTGTAAAACCGTTTTCTGCAAAAAAAGGTGTATGGTTTTCTGGGATTTTAATAAAAGCCTTGGTGTATTTGTTTTCTTCAATATAGCGGTTAATCATTTTCAAAAGGCGTTCAGGTTCTAAGCCATCCCACCCCATTAAATATATACGGTCATTTTCTTTTCCGTGTTGAAAAAGTGCGCCATCTTTCGTTTCAATAGTATCGTAGTTCATCAATGTCTCCTGATCATTCTCTTGTTATCGGCAGGGGTGAGCGAGATAGTGCGGTCTTCGTCAGAAAGAAGCATCTGGACTCCGATAGGGGCGTTTGATTCATCAATAGTAAGATTGAGTTGAAGATTACAAGTATCGCAGTTACGGTCGCAAAAGGTTGTTTCATAGGAATCTGGTTCCTTGTAGGTGGTAATAACTCCCTCGTAGTTACGCAGTATTACTTTGTTTGTAGACCACGAAATAAGATAGTTGGGCATTACAGGAATCTTTCCACCACCACCGGGCGCGTCAATTACGTAGGTGGGAACGGCAAGACCAGAGGTATGGCCGATCAGGCTTTCCATAATTTCTATGCCCTTGCCCACAGGAGTTCTAAAGTGGGTAAGCCCTTCCGAAAGATCACACTGATATAAATAATATGGACGGACACGGGAGATAAGGAGTTTTTGACATAGTCTCTTAATGATACGGGGACAGTCGTTTACTCCTGCGAGAAGCACAGATTGGTTGCCAAGAACAATGCCGCCATCCGCTAACTTAGCGAGTGCTTCTCGGGATATGCTGGATAGCTCACGGGGATGGTTAAAATGCGTATTCAAAAACACTGGGTGATATTTGTTAATAATTTTGACTAACTTATCGGTGATGCGGTAGGGGAGAACTACCGGCATTCGGCTCCCAATGCGTATGATTTCCACATGGGGTATTTCCCTGATCGCAGAAAGTAGCTGTTCGAGTTTATCATCATCGAGCATGAGTGGATCTCCGCCAGAAAGAAGTACATCTCGAATTTGCTCGTTTTCTTTAATGTACTGGATAGCTGGCTGGAGCTGTTCAAAACTGGGGATAGAATCTTTGTCTCCAACTTTTATCTTTCGGGTACAGTGGCGGCAATACATGGAACACAGGTTGCTCACATGGAAAAGAACGCGGTCTGGATATCGATGCGTTAAAAAAGGAACCGGTGAATCTTTATCTTCTGAAAGAGGATCGCTCATATCTCCCTCGTTCATAATTAATTCGCTTGCACGTGGAACCGCTTGTAAGTACACTGGGTCATTTCTAAAATCGTCAATATTAATAAGAGAAAGATAATAGGGGGTAATGCTCATAGGAAACTTATCGATTGTTTTCTCGAGTTGAACGCGCTCTTCTGGCGTAAATTCTAGGCCAGCAATCGATTCAAGTTGTTCAATGGTACGAATTGAGTTTCGAATTTGCCATTTCCAATCCTGCCATTTTTTGATATCGAAACCCTTTTCGAGCTTTTCTGCAATAGTTTTTTGTCTGAGAGTTAAAGACATATTTCCTCCGTAAAATAAAACAAGAAGACGTGAATCCTAACATTTTCCGGAAAAAATTAAAAAAA
>DUOS01000109.1 GCA_012838745.1 Treponema sp.
ACAAGGGTAGTTGCGGCGTCCGAAGAACCTCCACCCAAACCAGCCCCTGAAGGAATCTGCTTGTCTAAAAAAAGATGCAACCCAGTTTGTATACCGGTATGCTCTCGAAATAAGTTTATCGCATGCGAAATCGTATTAACCGGGGGTAAATCAAAACCCGGACAATCAATCTTGCACTCGTTATCAGTGCCTGTCCGAGTTAGTGAAATACTATCGCACAAAGACACCGCTTGAAAAATGCTTTCTAAACCATGGAAACCATCTGAGCGTTTAGACAATACCCTAAGATGAATATTTATCTTAGCGGGAGCCTGAAGTTTAATCGTGCTTACCATGATTTAACAGATTATACAAAAAAACTATGTTTTGTCAAAGGCTAGGAGTGTTTTTTGCGTTTTTAGCACAAAATTAATGAGAATTCAATCAGAATGAAAAAAACTTACTACTAACGGTTGACATAAGCGAAGGGTCTCATTTATGTTTCAAGGGAACATAATCTTGCACCCAACAATAATGGGTTTGTGAGCCGACCAGAATATAATTAAGGAATTGGACGGAACTAAAGCGAATGTTTATTAACAGTGGAATTGCACTAAAAAAAAGCAGGACAGCGTATGTGTTTGAGGATACATACGAAGATTACGAAGACGACGACTTCGAAAAGGAAACCGATGACGAATTCGATGATTTCGAAGAAGACGACGATTTCGAAGACGACGATGATTTTGATGACTTCGGCGAAGAAGCGGATTACGAGGAAGAAGAAGACTTCGATGATTTCGAAGAGGAAGAAGACGATCTAGAATACGACGACTTCGACGAATAAACCATCAAAATCTAGAAGAGTGCCTGTCTTGTTTCCAAGACAGGCTTTTTTATTACTCCGAAGAAGATTCCGACTCTGCAAGCAAGTCGGGAGCACCAAACCAAAGTTTTTCGAGATCGTAAAAACTTCGAGCTGTCTGTGTCATTAAATGGACAATAACATTGCCCAAATCTATAAGAATCCACTCCTCTCCATCGGGAATCCGGCGCTTTGTAAGGCGAACTTCTAAGCCGAGCTCTTTGAGAGAATCATGCACGTGTCTTTGTAATCCCCGCGAATGAACGGAACTGCTTGCCGTTGCGATTATAAAATAATCAGCCCAACTGTTTCTCCCGCTCACATCAAGAACGCAAACATCCTTTCCACGGTGATCAACAAGTAGCCGCCCAAGCGTTACCGCTGCTGTTCTGGTATCATTATTCATTTTCATACTGCTCCTAGCGTGATATGACGTATCGTCCATTAAAATCCCCACCTAAAACTATGGTAAAATCAACAATTGCCTCAGTTCCATATAGGTCATCCCCATTCTCTTCGGGGAGAGTACTACTAACCGATTTGCACAGTATAACCTGCGCAATTATTTCAGCTACCTTGGCATTTCCAATTCTGTCTATAACTACCGTATCTGGATAGTCAAAGCCGTCCGCATTACCCACCCTAATTACATCGTATCCGAAGCTCTGATATAATTCCGAGGTTTTCTGGGCAAGCCCCTGTATATTAGTACCATTCAAAATTTCCAAAGCATAAATACGTTCTTGTGCAGTGGCATCGTCCGAAGCAAGACCGCCTAAAGTTTGACGTATAATATCCTTAAGCAATTGGCCATCATAGAATGGAAACAACAAATCTTTTCCGTCTACTTCCCTGATAGAGCCAGTAATCCTCTGGGGAACCAAACGTTCTGAATCTATAGAATACAAGTCTTGTAGCAGTTGCTTCAAGGACTCCGTACTCACATTTGTACGAATAGCACTCTGAAAAACTGGGAAAACCTCTCGAGAAAAAACAGTATTAGCATGGTCTTTTAACGCAGCAAAGAAAGCGAGCAAAGCCCGTTGCTTTCTTGCTGAACTTTCGCCCTCTTGATCTAATTCATCACTATACGTTACGTATGTGCGTATTTTATCGCCATCGAGTGTAACTGCTCCGGAAGGAAGGAGAATTCGAGTTTCACCGTTCATACAATCAATTTCCGTGGGAATAAAAACGGTAAGACCAGAAAGGTAATCCGTAAGGTGTGAAAACTGATCAAGGGTAAAAGAAATAGTAAAGGGTATACCAATTCCAGTAAGACGTTCAATTTCCTCTCGATAGGCCTGAATTCCGTTTTCCACATATACCGCGTCAATCCGATCTACACGACCGAGACTACGAATGATTAGCCCTGTTTCTCCCGGTATGTCGAACATTGCGGCTCGCTTTGTTCCTGGATAATATGCAATCAAGTTAGTAGAAATTGGAACGCCCGCATCTTCGAGAACAACGAGGATTTTAAGGATGTTATCGCCGGAAAGCGCGTCTGTTACTGGATTGGTGCGCATAGCAAAAATCAAGATAAAAGCGGCAATAATCAAAACAGCCAAAATTACAAATAAAAACAAAACACCGCGATCAATTTTAAACGATCTCATTATGGTTTCACCCTTCTTTCAAGCGGTCAAACATTTCACGCGAAGCCGCGGAAACCTTTTTTCCTTTTGATTCAAGATAGCGTAAGTTCTCTTCTAAAACTAGATACGCCATTTTTTTTAAGTCTGACGACAAAACTCGAATACGAAAAGCAGGCAAAACCTGCTTCCTGCCAATTTCAATTTTATCGGCCACATAAAGTACAAGACTCAGAGGATCGAGTTTTGGATCTCCAAAAGTATGATGGCGCACCGCATTAGTGATGCTCCCTTCCTGTAGCCCATATTCACTAATAAGCACCATAGCAGCAGCTCTACCGTGAAGTAAGGACGGTTTATTCTGTTCTATGGAGGTTATCTTTTCACCATCCATAGATGCGAGGACCAACAATCGCTCTGGTGGTTCGCTCTTGCACATATCATGCGCTAATCCCGCGGTGAATCCCGCATCTGGGTCGAGGGAGAACCGCTCGCACAGCTCACAGGCAAGCCTACCAACGCGCACGGAATGGGAGAACCGCCTTGATGTAAGACTCTCACGAATGCGTGCATGTATCGCTTGATCACGCGGGGAGGCATCAAGACGCATACAAACCATGCTCTAAAATATACTGTTCCACGGATTTTGGAACAAAAAACTCCCAGGAACCGCCTTCTCTAATTGCCCTTCGAATTTCAGACGAAGACACCTCAACTGGAGGATTATTGACCGTTATATGGGGATAAGGAAACGCTACCGGCTCATATGGGGGGCGCTGTGCAATAATAATGATAAAATCTCGTGCAATATTCTCAGCTTCCTTCCAAGAAAGAAATGTTGCCGCATGATCTTGCCCAATAACCATGGCAACAGGTGATGAAAGATGGCTCGAATACCTTAGGGTAAGATCACGAAGGGTATCAATGGACCAAGAAATACCCTCACGAGAAACTTCGCAATCGTCTACACCTATACTAGGCGTATTTGCTGTAGCAAGAGAGAGCATAGCAAGACGATCCTGCACACTCGCTGTATAATCGACTTGTTTTCCAGGAGAAATATACGCTGGAATAAGCAACACCTGATCAAACCCGCCCTGATCCCTCACTGCGGCAGCCAATGCTAAGTGTCCATTGTGGACCGGATTGAACAAGCCTCCGAGCATGGCAAGCTTCACGGCTTACGTCTCTTACGTTTAAGATTCAAACTTACTGTGGCTCCAAAATCGCCGGGTTCAGGCTCTTGGAGAGGATTTGGCACATCATCAAGATCTGCAAGCATAAAATCGGGGGCGGAGTCTTTACCTCTTTCACCTTCTGGCGTATTTGCAGCGTTGGTAGTATTTACCATCTCAATAAAGGCATCACGCACCTCATCGAGCCCCCAACGTGAATGTACAGAAATCCCATATATCGTAGTATCGGAATAGCGTTGTTGTAATTCTATAAATCGTTCGCGCGTATCCGGCAAGTCTAGCTTATTAGCTATAATCACCTGGGGTTTATTCGCAAGACTATCAGAAAACTCGGTGAGCTCAGTTAGCAGCTTTTCATACGAGTTTAAATAATCCTCATCAGAAAGATCAATAATAAATGCAAGCCCAGAGGTACGTGAAATATGTTTAAGAAACTGTATTCCCATACCAAGACCATCAGAAGCACCTTCAATTATACCGGGAATGTCTGCAAGAATAACGTCCTGTTCCTCATCAACACGCAAAACACCAAGATTCGGAATTTTGGTAGTAAAGGGATAAGGAGCGATTTTCGGACGAGCATTAGTAAAATAATCTAAAAGGGAGCTTTTACCCGCATTAGGAAAGCCCACAAAACCAATGTCTGCAATAATATTAAGTTCTATTCTCAAACGCCTTGCTTCACCAGGTTTTCCTGGGAGAGCAGTTCGGGGAGCTTGGTTTGTTGAGCCTTTAAAATGAATATTACCCCAACCACCGTTTCCGCCTTTAAGAAACAAAAAGGAGCCCTCAGTATCGGGACCGAAATCTTTAACTAAATCTCCGGTTTCAGCATCTCGAATAATACAGCCTGGGGGCAAAGGTATTATACAATCTTCGCCATCTTTACCGTATCGTTGCCTACCCTGCCCGTCACCGCCACTTTTTGCTTTAAAGGATTGTTTATAGCGTATATTAGCAAGAGTTCGCATATTCTGGCGTATTTCAAAAATAATATTGCCACCTTTGCCACCATCGCCACCCGATGGTCCACCCATGGGAATATATTTTTCACGTCTAAAAGACGCACAACCGTTGCCACCCTTTCCAGATGTCACCAGTATAAACGCTTCATCGGCAAATTTTATCATAAACAAATCTCCAAAAAAAAAGCCGGCAGGAAACCCGCCGGCAGCAATCGCTGGAACAACAGACAAAGCCGGCTACTGCCGAATGTGTCATATTTCCCCAAGCGTGCCGCAAGAGCCGCTGGGACTGTTTACCTTACCGTCGTAACGGCAGGAATCAGCTTTCGATAGGATCTACAGAGGCGAGACGTCGGCCTCGTCGCTTGTGATACTGAACGACTCCGTCCATTAAAGCGAAAAGTGTATCATCTCTTCCACGCCCAACATTATTTCCGGCATGGATTTTTGTTCCTCTTTGGCGAACAAGTATGGAACCCGCAGGTACCGTCTGACCACTAAAAATTTTAACTCCAAGATAATTCGGGTTTGAATCACGGCCGTTTTTAGCACCGCTTCCACCTTTTTTGCGTCCCATATCATTCCTCCAACACTTTAATTGAACTATTTGTAACTCGTTGTTCCCGCATTTCTACCGACGCAGGATATTCTGCCGCAACACCGGCAATACCACGATGTAAAAACAAACCGGCATACCGTAAGAGCGGTAAATCCGACTCTTTACAGGCCGTAACCTTTATATCAAGCGTACCGCGTCCTGCAGTTTCTACCTGCAAAACACGACCGCCGTGATCTAGTACGGCAAGAGTGGTACGTATAAGTACCGATACTGCCGCACAAACAACATCTGTGCCGGGAGAACCCTGTAAGGCGTGCCCTTTCGCCGAAACGGAAACGAAACATCCGTCCTGCGTCAGAACAAGGCTAACAGTTATCACCGCTTACGCCCCGACGATGTTCTCTACGGTAACCGTAGTATACCGCTGGCGATGACCAATGGTACGGTGATAGTCTTTCTTAGGTTTGTATTTATAAACAATAACTTTCTTATCTTTGAAGCTATCGCCTACTACAACTTGAACCTTGGCTCCCTTTACATAAGGAGTGCCAATGGTCGCTTTTTCACCATCAGAAACCATCAAAACGGTATCAATATCAATTTTACTGCCTTTTTCGGCATCAATCAGGTCAACCTGAATTGTTGCGCCTTTTTCAGCTTTGTATTGCTTTCCCTTATACTCAACTAGTGCGTACATTATGAACCTCTATCTAAAAAAAATATTCGTTACTCCGGCATTCGAACGGGTAAAAAACCGGAGGCACTGTACAACAGGTTTGAGAACTATACCAAAATAAAAGCTATAACGTCAAGTGCTCTAAAAATCCTACATCGAAGTTAAAAACGGAACCAAAACCAAATCAAGGGCATTTTTTAGCACAATTTGACAAGCAGTAACTAACTCAAGACGGGTTCTAGCCAAATCCGGCGAGCCTGCACCAAGAATGGAACAATCATGATAAAACCGGCTAAAAGCCTTGGATAAATCATAGAGAAACGCAGTTATAACGCTTGGATCTTGGTTCTCCGCCGCACGCACCGTGTGCTTGGGGAAATCTTCGAGTATTTTGAGCAACTCCCATTCCGCGTCATGAATTAACAAATTGGGTTTTACTGAACCTTCCGAAACCGTTGGTTCAGACGCTACTTTACGCAAAACAGAGGCAATTCGCGCTCCCATATACTGCAAATAAGGACCAGTATTTCCGGTAAAAGAAAGAGAGTCCTTGGGATTAAAAATCATATCTTTAGTGGGCGAAACTTGAAGTAGGAAGTAATGTAAGGCACCGAGAGCTATTTTTTCAGCGACTTCGGCGGCGTTGCCCACGGCGTTTTCCCGACCTTTCGCTGATATTTCTTCGGATGCGCCATCTCGCAGGGTATCGATTAGATCATCGCCATCCACAACAGTGCCTTCGCGGCTTTTCATCTTACCATCTGGTAAGTTCACCATACCATACGAAAGATGATACAAGTTTTTGGCCCATTCATAACCGAGCAACTGTAACACGTAAAAAAGCACTTTAAAATGATACTGTTGCTCACTACCTACTACATACACGAGTTGATTAAACGCCCAGTCATTGTGGCGATAAATAGCAGTGCCAACATCTTGCGTCATATATAAGGCCGTGCCGTCCTTGCGAAGTAAAACTTTTTTATCAAGCCCAATGGGAGAAAGATCAACCCAAACCGAACCGTCTTCTTCCCGATAAAAAAGCCCTTTTTCTAAGCCAGAGAGTATTTCGTCCTTGCCCTTCAAATAGGTTTCGCTTTCGTAATATATTTTATCAAATGACACACCGGTTCTTTCGTAGGTTTGGGTAATGCCCTTTTCGGCCCAATCGTTCATCTGTTTCCATAGCTTCATAACATCTGGGTCGCCAGCTTCCCAAGCGCGCAAAAGTTCTTGCGCTTCGGCTTCAGCTTGTTCCGGCGCTTCCTTACTGTAATCGTTAAACCGCACATAACAATCACCCACAAAACGGTCTGATTTAACTCCGTGAGATTCGGGTGTTTCTCCAAGAAAAAACTTTTGATACGCAAGCATAGACTTACAAATATGTATTCCGCGATTATTAACTATATTTACCTTAAAAACCTCTGCACCACAAAAGCTAAGAATGCGGGAGATGCTTTCACCCAAGGCGTCATTTCTTAAATGACCAAGGTGGAGAGGCTTATTCGTATTAGGGCTAGAAAATTCAACCATTACTCGTTTTCCAGCGAAAGAGTTCGTTTTCCCCCAAGAATCACCCGCAGTAATAATGTCTGTAAGGGTTTTTCCAGCAACGGCCCCCTTTGCGAGAAAAACATTAATATAGGGGCCTTCAGGCTTTACGGTGCCAAGATTAGAAACACTAGAATCAGAAGATAGAAGATCAACAACCGCCGTAGCAATTGCCGGTGGTGCCATACGAAAAACCCGCGCAAACGAAAACAGGGGAAACCCAATATCTCCCAAAGCTGGGTTTGGGGGTGTTTCCATCGTGAGAGACTCACCATCTACAGGCTCCGCTTGGGGCGCTTTATCTTCTCGTATTGTATTGAGTGCAGTCGCAATTGCAACGCACCATTGTTTCCGTATATCAGCCATGTATGCATCTCCTGTAAAAAAGCCGTAGAAAAACGACTAGTGGAAGTGTACTAAAAAAGAAGGGGTGTTTCAATGCACGCGAGGGCGGATAAAAGCAGCCATGTGGGTAAAGTTTTCTGAACCTTCTCGCCGGCAGGAGCCAAACTCCGTGCTACAAGCAGTACAAAGCGCTGTATCGAGCACCTGATCAGCAGGAATGCCCGCCTCTAAGGCAATCAGCCGGTTTGCCTCTGAAAGCGAAAGACGCCAAGACCAAGGACTAGCAGAAGCCATAAGGGCTTCGTCTAAGACTACACAGGACGGCCCGAATGTCTCGCTAAAATATCGTGCCCGCTGTTCATCCACCGTATAACAACAACTGCGTATATGCGGTCCTAGAATTACCAAAAAATCTTGGCTCTGGGCTCCCCACTCTTCTTTTGCACAGACCAAGGCCTCTTGTAAAATACCGGTTCCCTTCCAGCCTGAATGGAGCACCCCAAAACAACCTGTTTTGCGATTGAATAACCAAATAGGCATGCAATCGGCAACAGTTACACAGGGGATTGTTGCTGGATTCACGGTAAGGATTCCATCTCCTTCAGGATACCCAGAATGAATATCCGAAGAAGATACGAGAACCCGGCGAGAATGGGTTTGTGTAAGTGATACAGTTTGTGCAAGGTCTATACCAAGAGAAGTAAAAACGCGCGAACGATTCGCATCATTTATGCCGGCTTTCATTGGTCCTGATGCTCTAAGCGTCAAAATACAATCAAAACTCGGGTAATTCCCTGGAAATGAAAAAAACTTAACTGGTGTCACATAGTTTCCTTTTCCAGTTTTTCTGTCTCGATTATTATGAGAGAAGCTTCGCGAATGAGCTGCCGTACATGGGTTAATTCTTTACGGAATTTTTCATTTTGCTTGCCCTGTATAGAAGCCATATTAACGAGGGTTTCATACGGACCACCGCGAACAACTTCGATGATTCCACCCAAAATTAAATCCATGCTATTAAAGGCAGTAACTGCCTGAGAAATAAGCATTTCTACTTCAGAATCTGTAGTAAGCATCATGTTGTCCAGCCGAGCCTTTCCCTTTACCGTTGCCATTTTTTCTCGCTGAACAAGATCAAAACCTTCACCAATATCACCTTTTGGGGATAATCTCTGTTCAAAACCTTCTATGAGGCCTTGTCCGTGTTCTAAATTACTAAAGGCGTCGGTATACTCCATAAGGTTTTCTCGTTTATAAAAATCACCTTCTATAAGCACAACCTTTAGTGGTTTCATAACTACTGAGGGATACACCGATGAGAAAAATCCTTTGAGAAAAACAAGAGAAAGGTCTCGGCGCATAGAAAGGGGCAACCACATTCCCTCCCAAGGTCGATAAGCTAACACCGGAAGATCATCAACTTCGAGATAATTGACCATACGCGTTTTGAGTGTTTCACGCCGATGTTCGCGGTTCCAAGTAGTCCATCTCTGTTCAAATCGTTTTTTCCAAGCATTACGAAAAAGCATAAACCAATCCTCTCCGCTCTCGGTTATCAAGGGTTGCCAGCTCACATCGTGAATACTAAAACGTACAAAATCCGCAAGAGGAATAGTAGCTTTGAATTCAGCAATTGTTAAAAGATGTGCAGAAGCCGATGTTAAGAAAATTGAGCACTCTTTTTCAAGGTCATAACCACTTTCGCGTATTTTCTCCTGTTCAGAAAAAAGAAACATAGCTTCAAGCATGAGTACCGGAATAGTATGTGCACTTAAAAGCACATTTACTAAGCTTTTCATTTCTTCGGTAACCGAATCTACCGGGCACCCTTGGGTAACACCAGACATAATATCAAACCTAAGAAGTATACGGTCCAGAGGAACAGAACAAAAACGTCGCATCCATTCAATAGCCTGTGCCGACTGATACATACGAGCCCGCTCTTCAGCTGGAATGTTTGTTAAAACAGAATCCATAGCTCTGATACAAGATAAACGGACATCTTTTTGATCTACAGTTCCAGCAGGAAATGCAAAGGGATCAGCAGCAGAAGCAATTGATTCTGCTGTTTTTTTAATCATAAGAGAAGAAAGAATTATAAAAAAACCACCCTTGTTTTCTTCATAAGAAGAGAGAAGTTTTCCAAAAAAGGATTGTATTTTTTTTAACCTTTTGAGTTCTTCATACATTGCCGAAGAATAAAGACGTAGCCGGCTATCAATATATACACTCGAAGAACGAGCAAGTTTTTTACCCAATCCCTGTACCATAGAGCGAGTATATATTTGTACTGGAGATGCTGACGAAAAAAGTGAACAAACACCAAACCAAAGACGCCACAAAAAATGTAGCTGAATAAATTGTTCTTCTGGTATAATCGCACCATCACCAGAAAGTATATTATGACGGGCTCGCTGTTGAGAATCCTCAGTACTAAGTTCTGTAGTACTTGCAAGCTTTAGGAGCAAATTCTGGCGCTCAGAGGATTCAAGTGTTTTTACGAGTCTTTCAAAAGTTGCTAGATCTTCTGCCATAGCTTTCATTATGAAGCAAAACGATATATTTTACCAATAAAAAAAAGCCACTCACACGGAGTGGCTGCTAGTCCCTACGGGAATCGAACCCGTCTTTTAAGATTGAGAATCTCATGTCCTAACCGATAGACGAAGGGACCCTGTAAAGATACCTGTTTCAGCATCCTAGATAAATATACTTACTAAACGGAAATTTCCCCAGGGAGGATTCGAACCCCCACAAGCAGATCCAGAATCTGCGGTGCTACCGTTACACAACCGGGGAATGAGGCAGAGCAGAAAATACCATAGAGGCACGCCTTTGTCAACTAATCACAGCATGCCACAACAATGCTATTCCCCATTATACTCAATTAAAGTTTTTACGGGGATAGTTCCCAATACATTGGGATAATCTAAAAATGGTAACCCTACAACACCAAAAAAACCAGTAACCGTAGCTCCGCCCTGTTCCAAAACATTGCGTGCTGCAGTAAGCGTTCCCCCGGTTGCAATTAAATCGTCCATTACAAGAATACGTTGACCAGGAGATACATCGGCCTGATGCACCTCAATTTCGGCTGTTCCATATTCAAGAGCATATTTACAAGAATAAGTTTTCCCCGGCAATTTACCTTTTTTTCTAATGAGAATTAAGGGGATACCCATTCTCTCAGCAAAAGGAGCCGCAAAAATAAAGCCCCGCGATTCAATAGCGGCAATGGCATCTAGGCGATCTTTACCATATAAATCAACCATCCGGTCAATACAAAAACGAAAAGCTTCCGGATTTATCAAAATACCGGTAATATCGTAAAAAAGAACCCCCGGCTTAGGAAAGTCGGGGATTTTACGAATAGCAGAGTCTAGTGAAAAAGGTTCTTTCATGATGGGAATAATAGTACATCCTAGGCGGATCAGTCAACTTATTATAAACAGGACGATTTTATCGGCGTCCAAACTTTCGAAAACCTTCTACACGGGCACTTGTATTCACTGTCCACGGGCTCGTTATTTCCTTCGAAAGATACTGATAACCTATTCCAGCTACCATGGCGCCATTATCGGTACAAAGTTTAAGGGGAGGAAAAATACAGGTAAGATCGGTTCTTTTTTCAAGGAGGGCACGAAGCCGCGTGTTAGCAGCAACGCCACCACCTGCTACAATGGTTGTTAAGCCGGTATTTTCAACAGCCTTAAAAAGACGAGTTAAAAGAATAGTTACTGCAGTTTCTTGGAATGCCGCTGCAATATTTTCTGGTGTACGTTCATACCCTTCATTCCAAAACTGATCAATTTGATTAATTGCGGCGGTTTTTAGTCCGGAATAGGAAACATCGTATTCATGGCCCAAACCATTGATTTTAGGAATTGGAAACCTTGCCGCTTTTGGATCACCATTTTTAGCAAGAGTATCAATGGCAACGCCACCAGGATATCCGAACCCGTAAAATTTTGCCACCTTGTCGAAAGCCTCACCGGCAGCGTCATCTATCGTAGTTCCAAGCACTTCAATTTCGTCAAAACCTGATACCTTGCAGATAATAGAGTGTCCACCAGAAACGAGCAAACCCAAATAAGGATAGGGTATTTCACGAGATAAGTGAGCGGCATATAAATGCGCCAACATATGGTTTACTGCAATAAACGGCTTGCCGGTAGCCCAAGCAAGCGTTTTACCAAAAGTCAAACCAATGAGCAAGGCACCCATGAGCCCTGGCCTGTTTGTTGCGGCAATGCCGTCAATGGAATCTAGAGTACAGTCAGCTTCTTCAAGAGCCTGCTTTACTACGGGCAAAATCCACTCAGTGTGTTTTCGGCTTGCGATCTCAGGGACGACACCCTGGTATTTTTCATGAAAAGGGATTTGAGTAGCAATAACATTACTTAGAATTTTAGTTCCATCAACAACGACGGCTGCCGTCGTTTCATCACAGGAACTTTCTATTCCTAGAATGGTCATTCGTCAATATCCCCAAGGGTGGCTAGCCTTGCTATCGTAGAAAGGGAAAATCCCTGGCTCACAAGATCCGGATACATTTCAGTGAGAATTGCCGCAAGATCGCTCGACCAAATATGCCCAATCATAACTGCAGAACCATTCCGTTCGGCAACTTTCATACCGTTATAAACGGCTTCCATAATCAAATCTCTATCCTGGCTATTGTCCAAAAACACTGCGCGCTCCAATATATTTATGTTTCTTTCCCGTGCCAGAGCGGGAACTGCTGTTTCAGCAGTAGTACGTGAATCCAAAAAGTTCAATCCTCGTTCTTGAATAACATCAAGAACAGCAGACATTGCCATACGGTCGGCCGTAATCAATGACCCTTCGTGATTATTCATACCAGTTACCGGGCCAATCTCGTCCAGATTTGCGCGTATTACGGCGCGAACTTGATCGGCAGTCATGCCCTGCAAAACCGCACCTGGACCCGGATCCATCGAAAGATTAACTGCTTGCATAGGTTGGTGTAAAATACAGTCCTTACCCGACTGCCTAATCCTACGAGCAGATTCGGCAGAATACCGTAATCCTGGTAAAACGGCAATAGTACAGGGAAAGGGTAAGTCTAAAAAAGGAGCGAGTTGGGCAAGATTATGCCCAGCATCGTCAAAAACAAAAACTAAGGTTCCAACTTTTTTAAGTGGAAGAGGTTTTTCTTGAGGATTCCTCGCTACGGGCTGTTGCGGAGCAGGTAGTACTTTAGGAACTTTTTCTGTTAATTTAGCAGAAGGCTGTTCAACCGAACGCGTCTCAACAGGCGGAGTCTCAATCGACTTAATTGTCTTTGGTGGTGAAACCTTTTTTTCGGGAACCGTTTCAACTCTTTCAGGTACAACAATTGAAGCTACTTCTGGCATAACAAATAAAAATCTTCCCACAAGCAGCATAATACCTACTCCGAAAATTATAGCGAGTAAAATAATATTTGTTTTAAGTGCGGAGGTCGATTTCCTCTTAGGCTTGCGCCGGGGAGAAGAACGCCGCGACCGTTTTTTCCTATCCATACACCGATTAAGATACGGACAAGAAGCCTAAGATGTCAACCAAGGCTCGATCGCGGCAGGAGAAACTAGTTAAAAGGGCTTCAATTATTAATTATTTCGTGAAGATCGTGGGAACGAGCCTGAAGCTTTCGAATAACCCGCAACTCTACCTGACGAATGGTTTCTGCGGAAACTCCATACTTTTGCCCAATGTTTTTTAGGGTTGCTGGCTTATCTGATTCATTAAGATTGTATCTTCTAATTATTATATCCCGTTCACTTTCCTTTAGCTCGTCCAAAATCTTAAGAATACATTCACGGGTGCACTTTTTCATAAACTGATCTTCTGGGCAGTAGGTTCTATCCGCTAAAACGTCTTTGAGAGAAAAAGAATCCTTTCCATCAAGCTCTAAATCTAAACTACCGACTGAGCTAGAATAGACTAAAACATCCTCAATTTCTTGAACAGAAACACACAGTTCGTATGCTATTTCTTCGTTGGTTGGTTGGCGAGAAAGCGTTTGAAATAAGTCTAAAGAAGCTTTACGAATTTGACCTACTAATTCTTCCTTGCGGAAGGGAAGACGAATCATTCTCCGCTTATTCGCCATTGCACGCGTAATAGCCTGTTGAATCCACCAGCAAGCATAGGTTGAAAACCGTACATTATAGGAAAACTCATATTTTTGAGCAGCCGTAATAAGCCCAACATTTCCCTCTTGTATAATATCTAAAAGTGGCATATCGGGAGACGCATATCTTCTACCGACAGAAACCACAAGGCGTAAGTTTGATTCGATGAGTGTTTTTCTCGCGGAAAGATCTCCTCTTTGAATTTTTTGGGAAAGAGCGAGCTCGTCTTCGAAGGTTAATAACGGATACTTTCGTATTTCTTTGAGATAATCTTTTAATGAATCTTGTTCACACATAATGCCCCCATAGAAGATAAGCAATAATCGTGCCAACTGAATTTTAATGAGTGAAAAAACTATGTATGTTTATATGTAGATTCAACTAAGGTCTATAAACGACAATAATGGGCGACTGAAACTGTATACTTTATCATACTTAATTTGGAGGGTAAGTGTATACTTTTCCATCACTGCCCCGGACAGACAATCCAGAAACAGTATCTAAACAATCAATTCGATCAGATAGCGCGGGTACCGAAAGGGGAAATTTCCCACCGCCACCGGGTAAATCTACGGCATACTGCGGCAGGGATAAACCCGAAAGAAGTTCACGCAAACGGTTCCAAATACGTAAGCCATCCTGCAATGGCACGCGAAAACCCGCCGTTCCCGGTGCAAGATCGCACTGAAACAAGTACCCCGGTTTAACACCAAGGCAAACGAGGCGATGAAAGAGGCAGGCAAGTGTTTCTGGTATATCGTTTACGCCACGAAGCAAGACTGTTTGGGACTGCTGGGGAATACCCGCTTCTGAGAGAGCGGTAAAACACGCGATTTGTGCGGGGCCCAGTTCTGCCGGATGATTTATGTGAGGAATCACCCAGAGAGGGCGAAGAGAACGAAGCCGAGCAATAAATTCCTTTGTAAATAATTCAGGGGCAAATACGGGACCGCGTGTACACAATCGAATTAGAATATCTGGTCGAGCGTGGCGGATAGCATTTAAAAACTCAAAAAGTTCATCCGGCGGAACAGTAAGCGGGTCTCCCCCAGAAATAAGTATTTCTTGTACATTAGGAGTTTTCTTTAAATATGCACAAATCTTTTCCCTTTCCTCGGCTTCAATAAAGCCCTCGGTTCGAGCAGTAAAACTTTTACGAAAACAATAGCGGCAATACCCCAAGCAGGCTCCCGTCGTAAGCACCAACACTCGATTAGAGTATTGATGCACGAGGTGGGGCGTTACCAAATAGCGAGCTTCCCCCAGAGGGTCAGAAGATTCCCCTGCGCTAAAACTGGCTTCATCATCTGAGGGCAGTACTTGCCGGCGAAGCGCCTGTGCTTCTGGCTCTTCCGCATCCCGGATAAGCTGGGCATAAGCAGGCGGAAGTAAACAAGGTAATGGACGGGTATCGCCAGGAGAAATACTCCTCCAGTCATCTGCCATACGATGCCTCTCAGGCTTCGCCAAGCATGAGCATAGCCATTACCGCGGCGTCTCCAGCAAGATACTCCACAACACAGTGTTCATTAGGCTGGTGAGCCGTTCCGTCCATACGAGACCATACCACCGCGTTGTAGCCGGCATTTCTCAGATAGGACGCGACAGTACCACCGCCTACACCAACAAGCTGTGCAGAAACACCGTAAATTGCCTGTATAGCCTTACCGAGCGCTGCTACAACTGGTGCGTCTGTGGGCGTTGCCTTTGATTCAACACTTTGCTCTTCTTTCCAGCTAATACTTACCCCGTACTGTGATTCAATATCTCGTGCTACTCGAGCAATTTCTTTGAGCACCTGTGCCAGCGGATAGCGCGGTAAAATGCGGCAATCGAGATAAAAGATATCGTCTCCGGGAATAGTGTTTATATTGGGTACATTTGTCTCTTTCTTCGTAGGCTGCATTGTACAGCGATCCGGCTCAAAGAGGGGATCACGAAGGTCAAAATGTTTTTCCAAAGAATTAAGCGCCAAGGCAAGAGCACAACCAGCAAGATGGGCGTTTACACCCTGATCTGGGCGGGAAGCGTGAGCTTGTACCCCTTTCGTGGTAAATTTGAGCCAGAGTATATTTTTTTCTGCAATTTCAATTTGGGCGCCCTCTGGGTCTCCCCCATCAGGTATTACTATAAAGTCTGACTGTGTAAAAAGATCATGATTATCAAGTAAATACTGAATTCCATACGTCGATCCCACTTCTTCATCGGCAACGAACAACAGCTTGATAGTCAGTTCTGGTACTATTTTTGTTTTTAAAAAGGAAAGGGCCGCAAATACTGACGAGACAAGACCTTGCTGATTATCTTCGACTCCTCGTCCGTATAGTTTCCCGTCTTTTTCTACCACCGTCCACGGGTCGGTTTCCCACTTTGAGCTATCTCCAGGCGGGACCACATCGAGGTGGGTCATAATCCAGACGACATTGTCAGTTTTACCAGGAATGGTAACAATTAAATTAGGGCGAATCCCCGAAGGAACCCGAGAATCTGGAGCATCAAAACGCTCTCCTGCGGGAAATCCCAAAGCAGCGAGTTCCTTCTCTAAGAGCTCACATTTACGCAGCTCCCCGTCCCCACCTGATTCCGGTGCTAGTGCTTGGCAGGCGGTGAGTTTCGTTTGTAGAGAAACCATGTTCTCACGCTGTCCAGATAGCCATTTCTTTATTGTTTCTTGTTCGGTCATTTGCTCTCCTTTTCGCCGTGGAGATGCTCGTATACTGCCCAAGTAGACGAAATGAGGGTTTCGCAATCTGAATACTGAGGAGCCCAGCCAATGAGTTCACGGGCATGGGCTGATGTTGCGTATAATTCCGAGGGATCACCGGGGCGGCGGTCAACATAACGAGCTGGTATTTCTTTACCCGTTACTCGGCGTGCCATTTCCAACATTTCTGTAACAGTAATTCCCTTCTCGCTACCGAGGTTAACGGTGAGGCTTTTTTTCTCTTTAACTATTGCTTCCAAAGCATTTACGTGGGCTTGGGCAAGATCGCTTACATGAACGTAGTCTCGTACACAAGTTCCATCGCGTGTGTCATAATCCTTGCCAAAAACCTGGAGCTCTTTGCGCAATCCTGCCGCAACTTCCATAATAATAGGCAAAAGGTTTTGGGGATTACTCTCTAATCCGGAAATCTCACCCGACGTATCGTATCCTGCTGCATTAAAATAGCGTAAAGCCGCAAAACGAAGGCCCCGGAGCGTATCATACCAGCCCAAGATGCGTTCGATTTCTAGCTTCGTAAAGCCATAATAGCTTTCGGGGTTTGTGGGATGTTTTTCGTCGATAGGCAAGTATTGCGGTGCACCAAAGATTGCTGCCGAAGAAGAAAACACTATGTTCTTACAATCGTGTGCGCATGCAGCATTTAAAATATTGATAGTGCCAGTAAGGTTGTTTACCGAATATTTTTCTGGTGAAACCATAGATTCGCCCACAGCCTTAAAAGCGGCAAGATGCACACAGGCATCAAAACCGCGAGCAAAGGCTCCATCAAGATCGTCCGTGTGGCGAATGTCTCCAGAAATAAACCCAGCTGCAGGGAATAGATTACCTAACTTCCCAGACGAAAGATTATCGAACACGGTAACTTCGTGTTTCGCCTGTAAAAAGGCCTTAACCACATGGCTACCAATGTAACCGGCCCCACCTATAACAAGTATTTTCATATATATTCCTCCAGTTCTTTTGTTACTATTTCCCAGCGAGCAGTATGCTCATGAATTTCTACATCTAGCCGCTCAATTTCTTTTTGCACAGCACGGCTTTTTTCTCCGTCAGTATAAACCTCTGGTCGCGCCAACGCATGTTCTTGTTCTTTTTTTTGTTCTTCGGAATTTGCTATTTTCTCAAAAACCTGTTCTTCTTCTCGTTCCAGTTTTCGCCGAGCGGTAGTACGCTGTTTCTCCAGTGCACGTGATTCAGCGCGAGAAAGTTGATCAGTGCTCTTTGCAGAAGCAGGTGTACCAGTTTCTGACTGGTTTGACTGACCTACCGATTCTTTAGCTGCTTCTTCCGCTAAACGATCTAAATAGTAGGAATAATCACCGGGAAAGCTTCTCACTTGTGAGGGCTCATTAGCTTCCCCTGCAGTTAACTCAAGAACCCTATCAGCAAGCCCTTCTATAAATGCCCGATCATGCGAGACAAACACTATTGTGCCAGTAAACTTTCGCAAAGCTTCAAGCAATACGTCTTTTGAATGCAAATCGAGATGGTTTGTGGGTTCATCTAAAATAAGCAGATTAATTGGGCGAAGAAGCAACCGAAGAAGAGCTAGCCGGCTTTTTTCACCACCAGAAAGCACAGAAACTGACTTATATACATCATCGCCCCGGAATAAAAACGAAGCAAGCATATCGCGTAAGCGAGGAATAAGTGCGGTGGGGGCTTCTCTTTCGAGAAATTCGATGATGCTTTCGTTTCCGGTGAGCAACTCCGCGCTTTCCTGAGAAAAATAGCCTGGAAGCACGCCAGCACCATTTTCTACGATTCCCGTATAATCAGTATCAACTCCAGCGAGAACTCTAAGCAGTGTTGATTTACCCGATCCGTTACGCCCAACAACTACGAGTCGCTCTTTTTTTTCCACCTGACAATCAAAACCACGGATAATCGGTCGATCTCCGTAGCTCCGATTAAGGCCGGTCACTGTTATTACCAGCCGCCCGGTATGTGGAGCTGGGGGAAAGGTAACACTCATCTTTTTTAAGTTTTCCGGTACTACAATTCGTTCAACTTTTGCAAGTTGTTTGATTCGACCCTGAACAATAGCAGCTTTTGAGGCGTTAGACCGAAACCGACGGATAAAATCTTCTGTTTTCGCAATTTCTTCCTGCTGTTTTTCGTAATGGTGCATCAAGGCTGCAAGTTCTTGTTCGCGTATCTGTTCATAGCGGGAGTAAGTCCCGTTATAATGCTTTAGTTCGCCACCAAATAGCTCGTAAACTTCTTGCACAGTAACATCGAGAAAATAGCGGTCATGGCTTACCAGTAAATAGCCACCAGAAAAATCTGAAAGCCACGATTCTAGCCAGTTGCGCGCTTCTATATCGAGGTAGTTAGTCGGTTCGTCTAAAAGCAGTATGTCTGGTGCTTCTAAGAGCACCTTTGCCAAGGCTATACGCATTTGCCAGCCGCCAGAAAACTCATCCACCGAACGGGTAAAATCTGAGCTAGTAAAACCGAGGCCTAAAAGCGTTTGTTCCAAGGCTGTTTGGCGGCGATACCAACCAGAAGCTTCAAGGGCAACTTGAACTTCGTGGTGTTCTTCTACGAGTCGCACTGCCTTGGAAGAATCGGGAGGTTCGTTCGCAAGATCGTCACCTAAAGATTCAAGTTGTGCATACAGTTCCCTTCCGCGGGAAAAGGCAGATTCTACCTCTTCGCAAAGGGTTCGCCCATGGTGAACAATGCCAGACTGCGGCAAATACGATATTCGAGTATTTTTTTCTACCGCGCGCTCGCCTGAGTCCGCAGGGATTTCTCCGGAAATAATCTTCATAAGTGTCGTTTTGCCCGAGCCATTTGCTCCTGCAAGTGCCGCACGCGTTCCTGAAGCAAGATTAAGCCGAGCTTCTTTAAGAATATCACGGTCTCCAAAGGCCAGAGACACTTGGGAAAATTGCACAAAAGCCATTAGAATCCCCCGTCTGGCTGAGCCGCTTCCGGAGTAAGAAAAATAACTGTGGGATTCAAGTTCCGGGTAATTACCAAAGAATCCTTAATATTTGCGTTGTCAATTTGTTCAAGTTTTAAGCCTGATGGAGAAAGGTCATATAAAAAGTTGACTCGGGATGCAGTTGATTCAAAACGAAATGTAAGCACGCCAGTGTAACGATCAGCAATGTCATCGGAGAGGAAACAACGGAGTTCTGCAATCCCACTGCCCCCAGCTCCTGCCGGAATTATCGAAGGGGTAAGTAGCTGATAGCCACTCCATAGGAAGCGATTCTTTTCTAAGAACTGCAATACACCATAATTTCCCGATACAAACCGAGGGCCTGCCGTTCGTATAGAGTCTAAAATATCCTGCCTACGGGCTTTCTCCATTTCTACGAGCTCATCGGGTGTTACATCCAAGGTGGAAAAATAGAAAACATCGGGCATACCACGATCGTCAGTATACTGAACAACGAGGGAGTTGCCTCGACGAATCTCCGCGGTAAGGGTCGTTCCATCAAACCGATATGCCTGCTCGCTGGTTTTAATTATTTCCGTGTATGGGAACGTTTTAACGCCAGCAGCGGATGCGATTCGTGCAACCGAAGATTCTTCGCCAGGGAAAAACCCCCACTGAGGTTGAATGCGGTCTATGTCAATTCTATTTTTATTGAGCATGGTACGGTAATGATCAGGGTACCAAGTACTCGAAAAAAGCAGCGCCAAAAACTTATCGGCCCCTTCGTCTTCAGTATCAGTTATGGGCGTTTCATCACGTTCGTCATATAAGGTAAGATTGTAGGAAAAGCACCAACCAGAAGTACCGTCATTAGTGAGGACCTGGTACCAATCACCTTCGAGGGGTGCGTTTCCAGCTATAACCGGCGCACCAGTGCCTTTATGTACAATACGGATAGTTTCATCGAGGCGTAGGCGATATATTTGCCGAGCAGTATTTTCCGGTTTAGCTCTAATGGGGAGCCCATCTATGCGAGCACTTGCGTAGGTATAGCGGTATGTTTCAATTAAGGCTGCAGCTTTATTTGCGCGGGATCGAGATTTATACAGGCGTATTTGCCACAGAGGCACTTCGATTCGTTCAGCACGTTCAGGGCCGGCGCCAATAACATATACCTTCCCAATATTTGACTGAATATATACGGGAACTACGTCTCCAGCATACAGCCCATGATCAGGAATTGACCAGGCTACAACACCAAATCCAATATAGGGAGAACAAGAAACAACAAGAAAAACCGCTAAAACCAGCGCAATTCTGCGCAAGGCAACGGTCCGAAAGTTGTTGGGTACATTCATGTTCATGAGAATAGCCTATAGCCTCTTATTTTTCAATCAGCTTAGGGTTACCGAATACGGTTACAGCCCAAAAACACAGAAAAAACCGGAAGGATTCTTGCCTATTTAAGTCGGCATCGAGGGCAACGCTCACAAGCAAAGCTGAAAAAATGCCAGTTTTGCCACGACTAAAATCGAGCACCCACCGAACAAAGGGTTCATCTGCAAATTGATCGTTTAAAAAATCTAAAATAATCTTTTGAAAATCGTGATCTTTGCGCTTTCTACGCGAAAACATTTCGTCAATTTCTTCGTAAATAAACACGTTCATTTTATCTCGCTCACGGATGTACTCTTCATACCGGTAAAAAAATCGACGAGGAACACCCATGAGCTCCGAAAGGGTAAGAATTGTTTCGTCGGCAATATGTGCAGGCAAATAATCGTTACGAAGCAAATCAAGCAAAATGGGTACGGCTGAAGTATTGTGCCAAATTTCCATAGCCCGCACGCCATGAATAAGAATAAAAGGATTATTCGAAGACACGAGGACTTGGCCCACGAGAAACTGCGCGCGCTCATCCCCAATGCGTGCAAGGGCAAGCATAGCTTCTGCCACAAGGCGGTAATCGGGGCTTTTGAGGGCAAGGCGAAGAAGCGAACCTGCATGAGAAACACGAAACTGCCCCAAAAGCCGCGCAGCAAGGGCAGCGGTAGAAAACTCACGATTTTCTAGCTCAAAGAGGAGGGTTTCGGTAACCCGGGGTGAAAGGCGTTCCAATCGCGCCACAGACTGAAGTGCTTCGTAGCGCACGACAAACCGTGGAGAAGAAAGGTGGTCCAGAAGCTTTTCCACCGAAATGGCTGAACCCACCGTTCCAATCGCCGCGATAAGGCGGGTTTCCCTCTCGGGATCCCGAGTAGTATCTA
Source organism: Treponema sp. (assembly GCA_012838745.1). Classification (GTDB taxonomy): domain Bacteria; phylum Spirochaetota; class Spirochaetia; order Treponematales; family Treponemataceae; genus Teretinema. The sequence continues at coordinate 21,760 of DUOS01000109.1, forward strand.
GTTTTCTCAAAAGCGTAAGAGCTCTCATGTCCCGTGGAGAAAAAAGCACCGCAAGAGAATCGCGTACATGGTAACTGCCTAAATCCTGAAGTCGCCGTTGAATAACAATACCAAAACCAGTAAGCACAATGCACACTAAAAAAAATATACGATAGGCAACAACGGGGGAAAACCCAACTGCGTATAAAAAATCAAGAAAGGCACCGCCAAACACAGCACCCACTACACCGGTTCCCCCAAGGATAAAAAAGTACAACATACTCATGTCTACGAGCTGGTTGCGGGGAACAGTCGCAAAGAAATAGGTTTGAGCCGCGCTCTCTTGGCCGGCAAACCCCACATTCACCACTGCAGAAAGAAGGCTTAAAAAAATAAGGGACGCCACAGGGGCACCGATAGCCGGCGCGGCAAAGGCAAAAAACAAGCTCACCGGCACAATAGCAGAAAAAATAATATACATGGGTTTTGCACCTAAGCGATCTATTACCAATCGGAGCACGAGGCCCATAAGCAAAGCCCCTAATACTGAGCATAGGGTAAACAGGGTTAAAACTCCGTCACTCTGGCCGTACACTTCTTTACAAAACACAATAATAAAAGGACGAGCCATACCGATTCCAAGACCAAGCACTAAATAACTAAACAAAAAAGTGCGCAAGTTATGGTTAGCAAAAGCGACTTTTAACGTGGAAAACAAGGAAAGAGGTTTTTCCGTAGACTCAAAAGATTTCATTCCAGAATCAGGGAGCCAGTACAAAAGGAGAGATGCAATAGTGCCGGTAACAATGCCTACAATCATAGCAATATTGTATATTTCCACACCTGAGCCGTGCCACAGTAAAACCGCGAGAAAAAGAGTTGCTACCAATGCGGTCGCGTTGTTAATGAGGGAAAGCCAGACTATGTATTCGCCACGATTCTTACCGGTAGAAAGAATACCGATTACCGGATTGTTCGAAATAAGACCGATACCGCGGAAAAAATTAAACAAAAATACTGATAGCAGCATGAGAACAAGAGAAATATCTAAATCTCCCCGCACGTAAAAAAACGGGATAAGCAATAAAGGCAGTAGAGAAAAATTTCTAAGGGTCCAGTTATGTGCAAATGTTTTTACTAGCCCCCAGCGTTTTAAACCATATTTACCCAAGGGTATGGAAAAAAACGAAAGAGACATAAACGCACCGAGCAACCCAATGACCGTGCTGTTCGCTCCTAAAAGCATCGCATACAGAGTTATGGTGTTCCCCGTAACGAGAGCAAAAGAAAAAGAGTTGATACCAGAAAACGAATCGAATATACGCCGGGCTTTTTTAATCCTGAACGCTGACAGTTGCTCACTCATTGCTATTTATTGTATCTTGTAGGTATGAAACAGACAACCATACCAACACGGTCAGACGTGCCGCAGGAATACAGATGGAACCTTGATACACTTTTTGTAGATAACAAATCGTGGGATTTTTCTCTGGAAGAATTTTCCAAAGCGGGCAAAACAATTTCTGCATATCGAAATTCTTTAGCCACCAGCCCCGAACAAAACCAGGCAATTGATTGCCTTGAAGCCTATCGCACAGCGCTGCAGCTTTCAGAAAAACTGGGTCAGTACGCCTTTTTACATAAATCTGTAGACGAGGGATCATCAGAGGCACAGGACCGTGTGGGTCGGTTTATGATGAGTGCAAGTGCCTTTGAAGCGGAAACGAGCTGGCTTGTTCCAGCCATGCTAGCCTTACCAGAAGAAACTCTAACAGGCTGGATAGCAAATACTACTTTTAGCAATTTCCATACTTGGCTTGAACGGCTTGTCCGCATGAAGGCCCATATTCTTTCCGAAAAAGAAGAAAAAGTTCTCGCCTTACTCACGGAAACGCTCCAAACACCCCACAATAGTTTTTCTGTTCTTACTAATGTAGACCTCGAGTTTGGCTCAATCGAAACATCCGAAGGAACTCAACCACTCACCCAAACAACCTGGTCCCGCTTTCTAGAAAACCCCGACAGAAATATCCGAGAAGCTGCCTACAAAAAATTCTACGCATCTTTTGAGTCTCACCAACACACAATAAGCTCTTTGTACACGGGAAGCGTAAACCAAGACGTGGCAGAAGCCCGCATACGCGGATACGATTCCGCTCGAAGCATGGCCTTGTTTCCCGACCGCGTACCCGAAACAGTTTACGACAACCTCGTTACAACCGTACGAGAAAACCTTGATCCCTTGCACCGCTATTATGCACTTAGAAAAAAAGTGCTCAAAGTACAAGAACTTCGTCATTATGACGTATACGTTCCTCTTGTTCCTGACGTTAAACGTGTAACGACCTACGAGCAGGCTGTCGATCTTATTTCGGAAGCCCTCGCCCCCCTTGGCACAGACTATACCGATACACTCAAAAAAGGCCTCCTCGGTGGTTGGGTAGATCGCTATGAAAATAAAGGAAAACGCTCTGGTGCCTTTTCTTCTGGTGGATATGAAGGCTGGCCCTATATTCTTATGAATTATAAAGACGATGTACTCCGCGATGTGTTTACCCTAGCCCACGAAGGCGGGCATTCTATGCACAGCAACTATTCCGCGCAAAACAATCCCTTTATGTCGTATGACTACACTATTTTTGAAGCCGAGGTAGCCTCAACCTTCAACGAAGACCTCTTGTTCCGGCACCTCATAAAAACGGCCCCAGACGACACTATGCGCGCCTACTTACTTTCAACACGGGCAAGCGATATCCTTGCGACCCTGTATCGGCAAACTATGTTTGCCGAATACGAACACCGTGCACACGCACTTGTAGAAGCGGGAACCCCCTTAACCACAGAATTGCTCCGCTCGGAATATCGAGGACTTTTGGAAACCTATTTTGGGACGGAAATGATTTTCGATAAAATAAGTGATCTTGAAGGCTTAAGGATTCCGCATTTTTACAATGCATTTTACGTGTATAAATATGCAACGGGCATTTCCGCATCGCTCGCGCTCGCTGAGCGCGTAGTTTCGGGTGGTACTACCGAACAAAATGACTACTTTACCTTTCTTAAATCGGGAGGGTCACGCTTTCCAATAGATTCACTACGCATTGCGGGTGTGGATATGGAAAGCCGCGAACCGGTGCAAACAGCCTGTAACGCTTTTGCCAAAATTGTGGACGAATTGGAAAGCATCCTCAGCTAATTCTGCGCCGGCGGCTCATATAATGGCTGCCGGCGGCTCATATAATAGCTGCCGGCGTTGTTGCTCCTTAGCTCTCTAGATTTTAAACCCGCTTCAATACCGCAATTCTTTTTCCAAACAAATTATTTATCCAGTTTACAATATCTGCATTGAGGGGAATGAGCGGTTTAATGAGTTCAATCCGGTCTTTTTCTGCACGAAGAAAAAGCCGCGCGTAGCGATCGCCCTTCTTTGCGTGGCAGAGTTTACGCAGGGGCTCAGATTGAGAACCTTTTGAATCGGGATACACAATATACACCCCACGCCAAGTCGCCTTAGAACTTCCGGGTACCGCGATGGTTGTACGCATTTGAACATTGATGTAAAAAGCCCCTTCAGAGCGTGTTTCTCCCTCCTGCGCCGAGATGCGAGCAGGATCAAAGAAATTAGAATTAAGTCCAAATTCGTCAAGTTTTACTACTAAGTTATTTGCCTTTCCCCTTCCTTTTCCACGCCAAGACGAAAGGAGAGAAGGACCGTATTCAACAGGAGTATCGTTAATAATATTTTCTAAGAGTACATCAACGCTCACGCCATCCCAGGCGATGAACTTCCATTCCTTGTCTAAAAGCTTTTTCTCCCAGAAACCCCCAGCCGGCGGTGGGAAACCAGCATTAGGATAGCGGTCAAGACCGAGAATTCTAAAAATACGCGCGTCTGGACCAGGAACCACCTTGCCATCTTTATCCCATTCTGGGGAAACTTGCAGATGGGCAGTACAGGGCCCAGGAAGCACCCCATGGCAACGCCAAGGCTCACTTGGCAAACGAATGGGTTTTGCGCCCTTCTTAAAGCGAACAATAGGAGGGATCCCTTCATAGTGTGGCAAGGAATGAGGAATATATTTTGCAAAAGGATTTCCCCCAGCAATGTCAAAGTCATACTCAATAGTCCACATTCCATTAGGGGACATAAAACCGACTACACCGCCAGACGCATTTATTCCAGACGTGTAGCCCGTAACTTTTCCTCGGGCAGGAAGAAGTCGTCCTTTTTCTGGAGAAGGAAAAGCATAAGCCCAGTCATTGGGAGTCCAAGGATCGTTAAAATGTATAAGGGCATCACTATCTGAAAGGCAGTATATATGATCTATAAACCGATGATGTCGGTTGCCGTCCCTATCTGTTGTCCAAGCGGTAGACCACTCTTTCGCAGAACTAAAAGATAGGCTATGAACGCACGGCTCAATGCGCAACTGTGGGCCGTTATCGAAGGGCCATCCCCAGCTTTTTTTCCAAAAAAAATTGTCGGGATTCTGTTCAAAGGTCTCCATCACTCGATAAACAAACCCGCCCTCAGTTATAACCACGAGCATGTCGTTATCGATATCAATCCGGGCGAGAGGCATATCAAGATCACGGCGAAAGGTGTCTACAGGCCGCCCGGTTTTCCCGTACAACATCCATTTACCAGGAATACCCGAAACTGAGGTGTTGGGTTTAAAAAAAAGACGCCCTTTATCGGGGCCTTCTTGCCCTATGGAAAACATCCAGTAATTATTGCACTGGAGAAAATCGTTTGTAATAATCGTTGAATTAGGAAAAAAACTTGTCATCTTTATATTATCCTTATGGCGATTGATTTCAAACCATGATACACTTGGTTTGTTGCATTCTGTCAAGGTAAAGGTTAAAAATGATAGATAAAAGACTTTCCGTTTTAGGGGCTTTGGTTCCTGTTCTCATTCTTGCTTTTTTATTGTTCGCCCTGCTCGGATCCTGTGTTAACAAAGAAAATTACTTACCCACGGCCAACCGTGGGGTTTTAGACCTTTCTACATGGGACTTTCCTGCTTCTGAACCTGTCGCACTCAAAGGAGAATGGGAGTTTTACCC
>DUOS01000110.1 GCA_012838745.1 Treponema sp.
CAAAAGGGAACTCTAATTATTTTTCTCGTACTTGGTCGATCATTACTGAACTAAAGAGTATTGCGCCACAAATGAAATGCCTTGTTATGGAAACCGCCATAAAAGAAGACGATACACAAACCTTAGTAAGTTCATGGTTAGCAAAATATGGTAATGAACTTGCCGGTATTTGTTTCTCAGATCCAGCCGACGGCTCACGGGGATTATGCAAGGCGGTTGATCTCGCAGAAAGAAAAGATATTGTAATTGTTTCATCAGGAAATAGTGCCGTTACGCAAGAGTTAGTAAAGGCTGGGAAAGTTCATGCAATTACTTGGCAGTCAGCAGAAGCTGATGGAGCCTTGGCAATGGAAATGGCCATAGATTGGTTTAATGGAATCGAAATTGAACCAATTCGCTATCTTCCTATGAAAATAATAACGGCAAGCAATGTAGCCGAATTTTATCCCTCACAATGGTAGTTTAGACGCCTCGGTACATGCGAATAAGACTTAGCAAAAAAGGCTGAGCCATATACACAGAGAACCCTAGCAAAACTAAATATCCCGTTAATTCCGCACCAGTGCTGAGTCTATAAAGCATTGCTTCATTTGATTTAAGCCCCAAAAAAAGACCGGTTCTTCCAAACCAAGCGAGGTATCCTGCAGCAATAATTGGAATACTCATTCCTACAGACATAGAAAGTACGGCAATAATACCAATCAAAGTCATGTTAAGCGTTAGAGATAATATTAAAATAAGAACGGCTCCTGGGCAGGGATATACTCCGCTAACTAAAACAGCTCCTAGCCCCACAGCCCTACGATGTTTGTGTTTTGGGGCAGCAAATAATTCATACAACGCACGAATTGCTAAAATCAATGCCATAATAATCAAAAAAAGGTAAGAGACACCTTCCATCCATAGCGCTAGAATATCTGCACGAGCAGAAATAGCACCAGTAACTCCTTTTAAAACGAAAATTACCAAAATAGCAGATCCCCCATGGAGCAAGGCAAGAAGCAGACCTGTAATTCCCGGTTCGGTGACAGACGATTTTCTAGCTAAATAAATTGAAAACACAACCGTTTTTCTGTGGCCTGGCCCCAGAGCATGCAAGACCCCATATATAAAAGCGATGGCGATAATTAACCAAAGAGCTGCTGGATTACTTCCGTCTTTCCACTGCTGAAACATAAATGCTAAATCGTTGCGGAGTTCCATTTGCCTGTTCACAAGGGTTTCATCTGGTTGTGATACTCGAACAGAAGCGGGAACAGGGAGCCTTTGTTCTCCTTCAGCTGATCCATCGGGTGCGCCACCGGTAAAAGGGTTTCCAAAAGCAGAGCTAACCATGAGGCCAAAAAAAACAGACGCCACTATAAGGCGCACACATAGCCTCTTTTTATTCATAATGAATCCAAATTTCTCGGGGATAATATGTTTCTAGCCCCTTCTTCCACGTATAGTACACAGAGGTATCATCTACTGAACCAAAAGGGTCATAGTAGACTGGATTATCCTGATTCTCACGAATTTCCCACGAAGGGGATACCAGCGCCTTCTCATACAGAAGGGCAACGGGATTTTTATCTGGATAGCGAACATCACAAAAAAAGGTGTAATCATACACAGCAAGACGGATAGTTCCAGGAGCCCAAGAAGAGAGATCAATAAAGAAACGGTATAGTAACAAACCTTTTTTTTGCGAAACAGAAAACTGCTCAACCGTCTTCGCCATTTCTCGACGATCTTTCTGGCTTATAAAAGTAAAATAATTGTAATTTTTAAGATAGGTAAAAGCACCTTCATAGACTGCCTTCGTTTCCGCCTTATTAAACAGCCCGTCGCCATTAAGATCATAGCCACGGATAATATCGGCACTAAAATAGGGATCAAAAACCCACTCAAGGTAAACACCTGAAAGTTTTTTTTCGTCCCAAACAAATTCAGCGGTACTGGTAAATTGCATATGGGGGTGCGCCACTGCTAGCGCAGGAATACAAATGAGGAGGAAAAAAAAAGCTCCACGAAGGCGGGGTACGGAAAAAAGCGTCATAATGTTTATAGTGTACCTCAGAAACCGAGCAAATGTCCAACCTGAAACACCAGCACAGAAGCAAGCCAAGCACTTATCAGCTGAAAAAGAATAGTGCCAATCGTCCACAAAAGAGATTCCATTTCCCTACGAATTGCTGCAACTGCAGCGACACAGGGGGTATATAGCAAGGTAAAAACTAAAAAAGACAGTGCAGTTAAGGGAGTAAAGTATGCTTCAAGACCAGCAGGCAATACCACGGACAAAGTGCTTATTACCGCTTCTTTCGCAGCAAAACCGCTCACAAGGGCAGCAACCGCTTGCCATGAATCAAATCCACTCAACGAAAAAACCGGGGCAATAATGGATCCGATAGAAGCAAGAATACTCTCCGCTCCTGTTTCTACCATATGAAACGACCAATTTAAGTTTGTTAAAAACCAAATAACAAGGGAGCCAAGGAAAATTATTGTAAAGGCTTTGTTTACAAAATCTTTTACCTTATCCCACAAGTGAAAAATTACGGTTTTAGGAGATGGCAAGCGATACACCGGTAGTTCCAAAACAAAGGGAACTGATTCTCCCTTAAACAGAGTTTTATTGAAAACCAAGCCGGCAACAATAGCAAAGAATATTCCGCTAATATATAACAAACTAATTACAAGTGCAGTGTTCTGAGGAAAAAAAGCCCCGCAAAAAACCAAGTATACCGGTACCTTTGCTGAACAAGACATAAACGGTGTAAGCAAAATTGTCATTTTTCTGTCACGGTCACTTGAAAGCGTTCTTGTTGCCATAATGGCAGGAACAGTACATCCAAAACCTATAAGCATAGGTACAAAAGACTTACCAGAAAGGCCAATTTTCCTCAGCAAGGAATCTAGAACAAAGGCAACCCGAGCCATATACCCGGTATCTTCTAAAAGGGAGAGAAAGAAAAAAAGTATAATGATAAGGGGTAAAAAAGAAAGAACACTCCCAATCCCCACAAAAGCACCATCTATTATCAGAGATCGCATCCAAGGGCTTACTCCTGCACCAACAAGACCTTGTGCAGCTAAATCCGTTATTAACACAATACAAGTTTTAAAAAAGCCACTAACAGATGAGCCCACGGGTCCAAAGGTAACCCAAAGAATAATACCCATAATACAAATAAATATTGGTATGGCAAATATTCGGTGAGTAAGAACATGGTCCAGTTTTATAGAACGTGCCTGTTGCCGAGATTCTTGTTTTTTCGTTACCGCATCCTGAACTAACCGTTCAATGAATGAATAGCGCATATCAGCTATTGCGGCTTCTCGATCTGTGGAAAGAGATGACTCCATCTCCCGAACAATTCTCTTTATAATATCTCGATCCGCAGCAGAAAGTTTAAGATCTGCCTCGAGGGGCGGGTCGCCTTCAATTATTTTTGTTGCTGCAAAACGCGGCTCATAATCTGCCTCTCGAGCCGACTTTTCTATCAGGTGAGAAATTGCATGTAAAGCCTTGTGGACGGGTCCTGAACAAAAATCAATTCGATGCGCACATTGCTCACCACTGGGAGAAACTCCCTCGACGGCATCATATACCCGTTCAATAAGCTCGGGAATTCCCTCTTTTTTATTCGCTACAATAGGAACCACAAAAATACCAAGATCTCGCTCTAAAATAGGAATATCTATATTTCCACCATTTGAACGAACCTCATCCATCATATTAAGGGCAAGTACAACAGGTATTCCTAGGGGTAAAAGTTGCAAGGTTAAATACATATTCCGTTCAAAATTTGAAGCATCTACAATATTAACAATGACATCAGGACGTTCATGAACCAAGAAATCTCGCGCAACTACCTCTTCCGAGGTATAGGGAGAAAGAGAGTATATGCCAGGTAAATCTATAACGGTTAAATCAGGATTCCTGCGTACAATTCCTGTTTTCTTTTCAACAGTAACTCCAGGAAAGTTTCCAACATGTTGATTGCTTCCCGTTAACTGGTTAAACAGCGTTGTCTTTCCACAATTTTGATTGCCAGCAAGAGCTATACGTATCAATTAAGATACCGTTCTACGTATTTTTATTTTTCTCGCATCTTCATTGCGCAAGGTCAGTTCATAACCCCGAAGAGTCAATTCTAACGGATCTCCAAAAGGAGCAACCTTGCGAACTGAAACGAGAGTACCAGGAGTTAAGCCCATATCAAGGAGACGCCTGCGAAGAGACCCTGTTCCACCAACAGTAGCAATAATACCGCCTTCTCCAGGCTTCATTTCATCAAGACTCACTTGTTACCCTCGCATTACTTTTACAATACAAGAAATGAGTTGTATAGTCAAATTGTTTCGAGTATATTTATAGTGTATGGTTGATTCATTAAGTGCATCAAAACAGGATTATCTCGAAACAATTTTGAACTTTTCCCAAGAAACAGGAGAAGCTCGTTCTGTCGATATAGCCAGGACCTTAGAAGTTTCACGTGCAAGCGTTAACAAGTCTCTTGGAGGATTGCGTGAAGCGGGCCTCGTAGAACACGAGCACTACGGCAATATTCGCCTTACAGAAGAAGGATTGCGTATGGCTCGTGCAGTAAGAGCACGCCATAATGCGCTCAAACTTTTTCTAACAGAAATACTCGGAGTAGATCCTGAAACAGCAGAACAAGATGCATGCAAAATGGAACACGCAATAAGCCGTACAACAGCTCAAAAACTCGAAGAATATCTTTCTTCGCTGAAACCAAATAAAAAACGG
>DUOS01000111.1 GCA_012838745.1 Treponema sp.
AGTGCAATACTTGCTGTGCCTTTTTTATCTTTCTCGTAAAACTCTGTAATAGCAGACTGTTGTTCCGAAGAAATAATATCGCGTTCAACAAGTTTAGGCAGCTCGCCTTCCAACCATTGTAGGTTTTTAAGGCTCACAGGAAGCTCCTCGTTTGCGATTTAATCAAACTATTTTCCTAATGCCTTTACCCAATTTAAAGTTTTCTCTAAATCAGTAGAATCAGGATGCCCCATTCTGACAAGGCCCATTCCTTGTCCAAAACACGTTGAATAGTTTTCTTCAAGTTTTGCATCAACTCTACTCAAATAAGAATCGATTTTTCGCATTACCGTTTTATCTGATTTACCGCGCCCAAACCACGTCATAAACATATAAAATTTAGTACTTGTATCGATTTCTTTCTTTGTTATAGTTTCTAACCATTTTGTTAAATTCACATGTGGTTTACCCATATAAACCCCGGAGGAAAGAATAATTGTTTTGTAATCATCAATTCGGTAATGTTCTCGTTCATTCACAACCTTTAAATCAATGGCAGCATGTTTTGAAACAAACTCACATACAGTAAAGGTATTCCCACTTTTTTTGGGGCAAATTAATAAGACACTCATCCTTTCCTCCCCTCGGGTTTTAGTTATTTAATAATCTCTATGGCTTCGACTGGGCATTGGTCTGCAGCATCCTGGCAGGACTCTTCAATATTGCCTGGTACCGTTATATCCTTTGCCTCAGCTTTGTCGTCTTGATCCATAGAAAATATTTGAGGACATACATCGACGCACACACCACACCCGATGCACGTATCTTTATCAACGGTTGCTTTCATTTATTTATCCTCTAATTATTTGATCAAACTATTCGATTTTTTCAAAATCTGACTTTGGTACACCACAGTCTGGGCATACCCAAGTATCCGGAATATCTTCAAATTTTGTTCCGGGAGCTACATCATTATCAGGATCCCCAATAGCCGGATCATAGATATAATCACAAACAGTACATCTCCATTTTTCCATAACAATTCTCCTTTTGAGTAGCATGATAGTTACTAGCCAGAGTATAGCACGGTTTATTTAGGATTTGTAAAGGACTTCAGAGAGAAAACAGCTCTAAAAGTTTTATTCCAAGAAAAGTCTATCCCAAATAGCCGGATCTTCTTGACCCAATTTCCAAAACGCAATTTTTGGTATACCGGCTTCACGATACATTCGGGAGCGGGTAAAAGTAGAAGTGGCATCTTCGTAATACACCGTAACATTGACATCTTGCGTATAGGTAAAACGAGGGATTCCGTCGACGCGTTCTATTGTCTGTACCCCTTTTTCTTCCATAAGACATTGTAAGGTAGGATGCCGATAGGCTTTCGCTGGGTTTACATCGGCCCAAGCACGCCCGTAAAAAGGAAGCCCCATCACCAAGCGCTCAGGACCGAAGCAGGAAAGAGCCCACGTACCTACTCGCTTTCCCCAATCCATACTGGCAATTGGCCCTGGAGTGCTTCCGCTCCAATGTTCGTCGTAGGCCATCACGATCACACGATCGGCAACTTTAGCTATTCTCTGGTAATCATAAGCATCACGCTTGAGTTTTCGAGTGCGAGCAGGAATAGCAACGCTGAGCGGCTTAGTCCCTATGCCCCTTTTCAATTCCTGTAAAAAAGAGAAAAAATACTTATCATCCTCAGGAAGAACTAACTCAAAATCTATCTGGAGCCCATCGTAATATTTTGCAGCCGCAACAAGATCGGAAATCAATTGATTTCGAAGTGGCAGAGCTGGGTCCATACATAAATGGGTAAGAGCACGATTAGAAACCTCAGCAACAACCAGATGCACCCGGCCTTCAAACCCTTTGAGCGAAGAACGCGCAGGTACACCAGTTAGCCGACCAGAAAGGTCGAGCCCAGCACCAAAGTATCCTATATCGGATACAGAGCTTGGGGCAGAAAATGATTCACCCTCAGAACCATAGAGGTATCCCCAAATTTCCGAAAAGCTAACGCTTTGATTTGCCGGGTTCTCAGCGTCCGAAGCACTTGCTGCGGAAAAATGAAACAAAGTCAAAAGAAAAAAAGCACACACAAATAAAAATTGACGCAGAACAAAAGATGTAGTTTTCATAATGGTAATGATAGCACGGATTTTGGACTGACGAAAGGAGAGAAATCGTCAAGAGAATTTTGATATTTTTAACAGTTTGGGCTATCATTAAATTATATTCAAATTTTTCAATGGCGGTACTACATGAACATAGAACGATTTTTTACTGGTTCGTTTGAGAATCAATCATTTATAGAAAAAAGTAAGGCGCGCATCTTTTTTTATTACAGTATTTTTCTTCTATTAAATCTCGGCCTGCTGATTTTCCTGTATACCGTAATGCCCCTATCTCCCATCCTTGCCAAAAAGGGCGTCATGGGAGCTTCAATCATAATTTTTCTAGTGTTTTTTAGCATGTGTATGCTCCGCACAGGACGGCTACACCTCGCGGTATGGGTATATGCTCTCCCCACACTTCTCGCCGTCGTCGGACTTCGAATACTCAACTCACCGGCGGCACCCGAAACAGCGTTCAGCACCTACATCTTTTACATGCCCTACCTGATTGTCTATATTGCCGTTTTTGGCAAACGATGGCAGGTAGTGGGAACCACCGCATATTTTTTTATATCAAACTGGGGAATCTGGTATCTAGTTAGAAATATCGAAGGAGACATCGGAGCAATGATCAACACCGGCGTGATCAACAGCACCATGGGAATCCTCACGACGGGAATAATAGCCTATTCACTGCTTGGCATCATGGACAAGTATATTTTTAGTCTTCAAAAAGATGCCGAAACATCGGCCGGTAAGGTTAGTAGAATACGTAATGCTATGGATGTCGCTCACGATGGGCTTGACGTAGGGTCATCCCTTGTTGCGGAGTCAGAGTCGATGGAGTCAGCAGCACAATTGATTGGAAGCGGAATCGATGAAATCAGAAAAGAAGTAGTATCGCTTACCGGCGATATCGATCGCACAGCGGAAGTCAACACCGGGATTGTCGAATCCACCGTCTCGCTCACCCGCTCTACCGATACCTACCTTTCAATGACCCAACAAGCCTCCTCAGCAGTAGAAGAGATGACCGCAGCAATCGAGAGCATCACCACGGTTTCCACACGAAACCGGGACAGCGTGGAATCTCTCGCCGAAAGTATCGCAAACGGAATCACGACCGCCGACACCACCGCGCGCACCATTGAGTCCCTTTCGGGGAGCAGCAAATCGCTGCAAGATGTTGTCGAAGTAATTAGTGCCATCTCTAGCCAGACAAACCTTCTCGCGATGAACGCTGCTATCGAAGCAGCTCATGCCGGCGATAGTGGCAAGGGATTTGCGGTCGTTGCCGACGAGATTAGGCGACTTGCAGAAGAAACTGCCCTAAACAGCCAGACAATCAGCAAAGGACTTGGTGCATTCTTCCAGGAAATAACTACCGCCGAAATCGCAAACAAGCAAATGGAAAGTTCCTTTAAGGAAATTGATTCGGGAATAGCAAATACTCAAAACGCATTCGAGGAAATCATCTCAGGAATGAAAGAACTTTCTATCGGAACGAAAGATATAAACAAGTCCGTTACCGACGTAGTAACAGCCTCCCGCGAAATGAATAATTCTATTAAATCTATGAACGGAATGATCGCTACCAACTCTGAGTCAATCAATTACGTTCGAGAGAAATCGTCGCGAACACTTTCAAAGCTTGATGGAATGACCGGTGGTTTCGAGGATATACTTTCCCGCGCGGGCAATGTCCGCAAGCTCGGCCGGCAAACGGATGAAGTAATACGCGGTCTAGACGAGTCAATCCGCGCTATCTAATCCGCTTTGCAATTATTTTACTAAGCGTATTCTAAAATTCCTCTTACCTATATTCCTTCCGTGCGGTACACTCTTCCAATGCTCAGTTACCGACACGCCTTTCACGCCGGCAATCATGCCGATGTTCTCAAACACTCCATACTCTCAAGAATAATTCTCTATCTTGTGCAAAAAGAGAAACCCTTTTCATATATTGAAACGCATGCAGGTGCCGGCTTATACCATCTTGATGGAGAATGGGCAAAAAAAACTGGTGAAGCTTCATCAGGAATTATAAAACTCCTGAATACACCCGCAATTCCAGAGCTTTTTAACCCGTATTTGGAAATATGTCGATCTTTATTTGCTGACGAACACCAATACCCCGGTTCCCCGGAAATTGCACGGGCTCTGAGCCGCAACGACGACCAGCTGACCTTGATAGAACTACATTCCAGCGAAATAGAAATTCTGCGCGAAAACTTTTCTGGCGATCCTCGAATACACCTACACAATCGGGATGGATTTTCTGGCCTGACAGCACTTACACCTCCTAATCCCCGCCGAGGTGTTGCACTGATTGATCCCAGTTACGAAATGGCAAATGACTACAAAAAAGTCGTGGACACGCTTCTTTCCGTTCATACCCGTTGGCCGGCTGGAATGCTCGTACTCTGGTATCCCATTTTGGGCCGCCGGATTGAAGAAGTGTTCCAACTCAAAAAAGCACTGACAGAATCGGGTATACCCGGTATTCTAAACGCAGAAGTTCTCCTTAATGAACCGGAATCTTCCCCAGAAACAGAAGAGGGAACAGCCGGATTTGGCCTTGCCGGCTCCGGTATGATCATAATCCAACCACCATGGACGCTTTTTGATGAACTGAAAATCATGCTTCCATTTCTTTCAGAAACATTATGTAATGACGGGAAAGGATCTTGGAAAACAGAATGGCTGACCAAAGCATAGGCTAATTATCTTTTGTCATCTTTATAATATGATCCGCGGCAAGAGCTCCAGAAGAAAAAGCGAACTGAAGATTATACCCACCGGTATCCCCGTCAACATCTAAAACCTCTCCTGCAAAATAGAGCCCACTCACAAGGCGCGACTCCATTGTTTTAGCATTAACTTCGTCCGTGTCGATTCCACCGGCTGTTGCCATTGCTTCGTCAAAACCGCCAAGACGCTTAATGGTAAACCGAAAACTTTCCAATAATGACGAAAGAGATTTACGACCTTTTCTATCGAGCTCGGCAGCTAGTATAATAGCGGATAAACTCGCCCGCTTGAGCAGAACAAGGGCTAATGCTTCGCTTAAGCCTAAACCACACAAAATGTTTTTTACTGTTTTTTTAGGAGAAGATGCGCACACGGAAAGAAGTTCAGAGTCGGCGTTAGGAAGGTTGCACAGGTCAATTGAAATTTCGTCTGAAGGATTAAAGTGGCGACTGAAATCTAAAATGCCCGGCCCAGAAATACCGAGATGAGTAAAAAGAACGTCCCCATTACGCTCGCCTATTTTTTTACCCTCTCGCCATAAAAAAATTCTTACCCCTGATAATGCAAAACCAGCACAAGAAGCACAGTCATAGTTTACGGGAAGTACTGAGGTAAGAGCGGGTTTGGGCTCAACAATAGAGTGCCCCAAATTTTGAGCAAGAAGATTTCCGTCTCCAGTAGACCCTGTCACCGGCCAGGAAGAACCCCCACAGGAAATAAGTATGTTCTTCGCCTGGTATTCTTGTGAAACTGCTCGAACCGAAAAAATAGATCCTGCGTCAGTTATTTGGTGAGTAATGTTTGATACCGAAGAATCAAAAGAAAATAAAACCCCGGAGGTCTCACATGCCGCCAGTACTGTTTTAAGAACATCCGAAGCTCGCATAGTCTGGGGGAATATTTTACCCGCATGAAGTTCTATCAAGGAAAGAGCGTGGGATGCAAAAAATGCAATTAAATCTGTGTTAGAAAAGTTACGCAAAGAAGGCGCAACAAACTTGGCCTTCTTTCCATACGCAGTTAAAAACTGTTCGAGGTTTGCGGCGTTAGTAAGATTGCACTTACCTGAACCAGTAACTAAAAGTTTTTTACCCGCCTTGTTGTTTTTTTCAAGGACGAGAACCTTCAAACCTGTTGCCGCAACTCGTTGAGCAGAAAAAAGACCTGCAGGCCCTGCGCCAATAATAATGAGATCGAGCATTTAGTTACCCTGCACCGATATAGATAGTATTATTTTGATTCATACCGTAATTTCAATTCTATTGTATTCTGGATCAAAAACCGTGCTTTCAAAATACCCATCACCCGTTGTTCTGGGGCCGTCTAAAACTTCATATCCATCATTTTTGAGCTGGTTGGTTAAGGCAATTACGTTCTCCTTGCTTCCAGTGGAAAAAGCAATATGAATAAGACCAATGTTTTGCTTCATAGGATCATTAATGCTATCAGGAATATCAGGCTTTTGCATCAACTCGAGCCGAGCCCCAGTTTCAAAATGCAAAAAATAAGATTCGAAATTTTTAGCTTCATTTCGATACTTTGCATTTGCCGTAGCTCCAAAATACTTCGTATAAAACTCTCGCATGGTTTCGATGTTTTTTGCCCATAATGCAATATGTTCTATTTTCATTTAGTCTCCATGAGTAATGCGTTATTATATCATAATTCAAATAGCTTTTGTGAGATCGTGCCCAATCCTGTTTGAATGCTGCGGATTAATTCCTTGTTATCTTAAAT
>DUOS01000112.1 GCA_012838745.1 Treponema sp.
ACCCATTTTCTTTTTTAAAGGTTGTCTCAATCCAGCTCATGTACCGCTGTAAAATAGGCATGATTTCTTTTATTCGTTTTTTATTCGCAGATTTATGAAAAAGATTATATTCGGCCCAAGCAAAGAGGGGCATACCAATTCCTTCGGGATTATCCTTAGGAAGGACTGGTTCTCCAGTAAGCAAATTATATTTCCAGCGAATAGCTCCGCTTTCTTCTTGGTGATTATAAAAAAAGTCTAAGCTTTGATCTGCTTGATAATTTCGATTTGAATACACAAAGAAAAACGATGAAAAAATCGTCTCATATTGGTTGAGTATTGGTTCTCCGCCTTCTGGATAAATAAAATATCCTTCAGGCGATAAATTTTTATTATCGGGATTAACCCAATAGTCCTGAATCCATGCCCAACTACGGTCATACACATCTACAAAATCTTGGTCATAGAAATGGACTTTGGGAAAGTCTCGCTTATTCACAATCGCTCCTTTAGCCTTTTTATCTAGTGCGTCAACTTTTAAGTATATCATAATTTTCACAATAATTATATATTTGATATGCAAAAAAGTGATTCTTTGGAGGGGAAATGTACCAAGCTCATGTGTTTTTGGAAGTAAGGCTTCTCGTGTCGACTAAGGAAAAAGCATTTTGCTCCTGTTTGATTGGTCAAAAGGGCGCAAGTTGCCCCGTTTGTCGTCGAGAGACCAGTGCAGTTCCAAAAATTAATTCCCTTGCAGTACGCCAAGCGTACACCCTATCCCATGCGCTAGACTGTACTCTTTCAAAGTCCTCCCCATTTGAACGTCCGCTCGGTAGCCCTTCCCTTCCCCAAGGTTATAATCTTTACGGTGGATCTGTTGCTATAGGAAAAAATGGATACATGGACATAGAGTTCCACCGCAGAAAAAAACGTATCGTCATAAATGAAATTCGCTTAGAAGAATATGCAGGCCGACTCACCCACGAAAACGGAAAAGCGCGTATGGATTTCTCTCAAGCAGGAGCTGCAAATATTCGCCTTAGAACCGACGCAAATTTTGAATTGGGCGAAGAAGCTGAAATTTTCCTTACAGAACTACGCCGTAGAATACAGTATATGGGCATTGTTAAAGAATCCTCGATCGAAAACACAATACGGTGCAACGCATATATTTCTTTAGCAAAGTACCCCGAAAAACCAAATTACTACGTAAAACTTCGTAATCTTAATTCATTCAACTTTGTACGCAAGGCAATAAATACAGAACTGTACCGACAAGAAGAAATACTCTCTTCTGGAGGAACGGTAACTGAAGAAAGCCGATTATGGAATGAACGCCAAGGGTTAACAGAATTTTATCAGGCCAGAGCCTCCGCCTCCAAAGTAGAAACAGACCCAATAGAAAAAACCAAAGATTTTATCTGTCCGCCGCCCCTTCGCGCAGAGTTACTAGCTTCTGCAATTGAACACCCATCAGAACGCCAAAATCGCCTTATCGCTACTTGGGGCATTTCACGATGCCGAGCAGAATTTATTTGTGACGAAAAAGCGCGTGCAGATTTCTTTGAGCAAACCATTGCTGCCGGTGCTCCTGCAATGGAAACAGCCCATTGGCTTATGGCCGATGTAACGGGAATACTACGAAAAGCTGGTAAAAATTTACAGGAATCACCTCTTTCCCCTCGGCGCTTTGCAGCTATTCTGTCTATGTATCACAAAAAAAGTATAAACAGCCGTATTGTTAAGCAACTCATTCAAACAGTACTAGAAACAGATCAAGACCCCGATGACTTGCTTAAAGAACATAACTGGCACCTCATTACAGATCCCGGAGAACTTAAAGCACTTGTAAAAAAAGCGATAGAAGATAATAAACCAGAAGCTGCCCGGCTCCGCGAAGGAGACATGGGGCCACTTGAATTTCTTACTGGCATTATTATGAAAAAAACTCGCGGTCTTGCAGAACCAACCATGGTGAAAAACCTCCTCAAGGAAGAGTTAAACATCAGTGTCGTCTACGTTCTTTCTATGGGTGGCACTATATCAGGAAGCGTACAAGAAGGAGAAGTTTCCGGCGGTAACA
>DUOS01000113.1 GCA_012838745.1 Treponema sp.
GATAGCCGCCCTGATTCTCGCGGCCCCGCTCGCGATAGCCGCCCTGATTCTCGCGGTCCCGCTCGCGATAGCCGCCCTGATTCTCGCGGCCCCGCTCGCGATAGTCGCCCTGATTCTCGCGGTCCCGCTCGCGATAGCCGCCCCGATTCTTTTCCGCGGCCGGAGCGTTTTTCAGGGCACTTTTCGCCCCCAACCGAATGTGCACCAGTATTTGGAACCCTGAACAAAGACTCCCAGCGTCTTCTATCGAAGTTTTTAGATCTTTCACTCGATGTACTGCCTTTGGACAGCAAAAAACTTCAGCTTCTTCCCGACGATATTCGCGCGCTTTCGCATGAATTAACTGATGACCGGTCTGCACGCCGCTGGGGATACATGAATGATCCAGCGACCTTGTCAGCCTATATCCGCTATTATCAATGGTGGAATCTCGTGCGCTTAACTCGTTTGTTTGCTTCTCTGCCTCTAAACTTGAAAGACGATGACGCCGCAGTTGATTTAGGTTCTGGGCCGCTAACCCTGCCCATTGCGTTATGGATTGCTCGCCCCGATTTGCGTGTTAAGAAACTTACGTGGTATTGCGTGGATATTTCCTCTGGTGCTCTTTCTGCCGGGGAGGAACTCTTTCTTCGCATAGCAGCGGAAACCGGGGTGGCTCCTTGGACCATCATTCGGATTAAGGGCGCTATGGGAGTTTCCCTGCGTAAAAAAGCCGCATTAGTAGCAAGTGCGAATATGTTTAACGAAATATTTTTAGAGGAATCAGGTTCGATTGTGGATTTCGCAGCAAATCAGGCGCGCGATCTTGCGAGCTATGCTTTTGATGATGCCTCCATTTTAGTTGTTGAGCCGGGAATCCCCCGTGCAGGAAACTTTATATCCCTAATTCGCAGGGCACTCATACGAGAAGGGTATGCACCTAGTTCGCCCTGTCCACATTCAGAACGTTGCCCCTTTCCTGGTGAACGGAATACAAAATGGTGTCACTTTGTATTTGATACTGAAGATGCCCCAGAGCCCTTGAAGAAACTTTCTGCTCAGGCAAACTTGACTAAGGAGCGCGCTGCGCTCTCGTTTGTATTTGTTGAAGGCAAAAAGATAGTTAAAGAAGAACCTGTTGCCGAAGATGTTCCTTCCGAGGAGAATCCTGTCGTATTAATTAATAGCGGCGCAGCTGGTGTGGCTAAAATAGGCGAAAGTCCTCTTGGTATGCTTTCTCGCATGAGCGACCTGTTTCCTCCACTCAGAATTCGTATTATTTCCGATCCTATACGCTTACCCAATTATCGTACCGGCCGTTATGGCTGTTCAGACCTTGGTATGGTTCTTGTAACTGGATCCGGTCGTGCTGGTGAGTATTTACAGGAATGTCATTCAGGATACTGTCTTGAGTTACCTCGTCCAAACAAGAAGCAGTTAGAACGCGACCAAAAAACGGGCGCAACATTAATACCGCTTGATGGTTGGAGGTCGCCAGAAAGCAGGCCAGATTCGCGGGGAGGCAGCTCGCGGGATGATAGCTCCCGGGGTGGCAGCTTTCGCGGTGGCAGCTCGCGGGATGATAACTTTCGCGGTGGCAGCTCGCGGGGACCTAATCCTCGTGATGGGCGCGGAAACCGCGATGATCGTGGTGGCAACTTCCGCAGTGGTAATCCCCGCGGTGGTTCTGATCGATAGTTATTCTTTTTCTGGGGGGTTGAGGGGATCCGTCCCAAAGCGCTTTGCGAGCTGATTGCGAGTTGCATCAAAATCACGCGGGTAGGGCGCGGTAAAGACCTCAAGGTTCCCTGTTTCAGGATGAGTAAGTTCCATCTTCCATGCATGGAGGGCGAGGCGGTCGAGAAGCGGTCTTTCCGTAAAGGGATCTCCTCGCCAAGACCGCTTAAACTGTGAAAGAAAAAGTGGTTTCCCGTCTCCATAGAGTGGATCACACACAATAGATAATCCAGAAAGTTCCAAGTGTGCTCTTATTTGATGAGTTCGACCGGTTATAAGATTTGCTTCCAGCCACGTAAACGCGCCACATTCTCCCAAAACAGTAAATTTAGTAACAGACGGTTTACCGTGTTTTAGATCACGAACTGTACGATGTTTTTGGTCGCCATCTGCACGTAATGGAATTGCTATTTCCGTTTCTTGCCAAAGAGGGCGCCCGTGAACAAGCACATGGTAGAGTTTTTTTACACTGCGTTCTTGAAAATCTATGCTGAGCGTGCGGTGCGCTGCGGCCGTTTTTGCGTACATGATCAATCCAGACGTATCTTTATCTATCCGGTGCACTGCGTAGAGGCGTTCGCCTTCTGCACAAAATTCTTTTGCTGCAAGAATATCCAAGCGAGTCGCATCGGGATCCCACCGATCTGCGGCGACTAAAAGTCCTGAGGCTTTATTTAAGACTAGAATATGCTCATCTTGGTAGACAATGGAAAACTGTTCGTTCTTTTTCATACCGCACTATACCAAAAAGGGAGCGCTGTGTCCTAGCTCTGCCGGCTAGCTATGTCAGTTTATATCTTCGATATCGAATGGAGTTTCCTGATAGACAAAATAGTTAAGCCAATTGACGAAGAGGAGATTCGCATGTGCTCGCCAAGTAACTGGAGGGTAGTGTTTAGGGTCGTTATTGGGATAGTAATTCTGAGGAATTTCAATGTTTTTTCCCTTTTGTGCATCGCGGTTGTATTCGCGGGCAAGGGTATCGGCATCGTATTCGGCATGGCCAGAAATATAGATCGACCTGCCATCTCGACTCGAAATAATAAATACGCCCGCTTCGTCAGACTCTGCTAGAATTTCCAGGTCAGGAATTTTTTCAATATCTTCCTTGCGGATGGTTGTATGGCGACTGTGAGGGGCTCGGAATATGTCGTCGAAACCACGCACCAGTTTATGTTGAGGGGTTAATACACGGTGTTCAAATATACCGAAAACCTTGTCGTCTAGTTGGTGTTTATCGATACCGTATCGATGGTAGAGTCCGGCTTGGGAACCCCAACAAATATGAAGCGTGCTGTACACATGGGTTTGGCTCCAATTCATAATTTGGGTCATTTCTTCCCAGTAATCAACGTCTTCAAAGGGGATGTTTTCAACCGGGGCACCAGTTATTATTAGACCGTCAAATTTATCATTTTTGACGCTTTCAAATGTACGGTAAAAGGCATCGAGATATTCCTTTGTTGTATTTTTAGAAACGTGTGAGGCCATTGAAAGCAGTACGATCTCAATTTGAAGGGGAGTATTCCCCAAAAGACGGAGCAATTGAGTCTCGGTGACATCCTTAGTGGGCATGAGGTTTAGAATTGCTATTTTTAGCGGGCGGATATCTTGCATTTGCGCACGGGTATCGTCTATTACAAAGATATTTTCTTCTGTGAGTATTTTAGCAGCTGGCAATGCAGCCGGAATTTTTACTGGCATGGGTTCCTCCCTCAAAACTAGTACTATAATACTAAAAACTATCCGCTTGTGTACACAGGAGGCAAGATATTTGCTATATTCTCTAGTACTATGAAAAATCTAATTCTAGCATCGGTACGATTTGCCATTTTGAGCACTATGGCTATTTTGTTTTTTGTTTCTTGCGGAACAGAGACAGAGGTTCTAGTTCATTTTGTTTCTATCCCTGGAGAAGTTTCTCAATATAATGAGGCTGGGTTTGACAACACTGTTCCCGAATCGCGCTGCGTGGCTGGTGGTTTCGTGTATGCAATCGCATCTCGCAAAGGGGAAACTTTGCGCAAGGGGCCTTTTCCGCTAACTCCGGGAGAAGAGTTTATACTCTTTGGTCTCCCTCGTGGCACGTACGATGCGGTATTGCTGTATTACTCTCCAGAACGCCTTTCTCAGGATGCCGTTGATCAGCTTCCTCTCCCCAGCGATTCTTTTGAGGCTTTTTGGGATCTGGTCGCTTCTCCAGAAGTAGCCGAGGTACTTTTAAATAATAGTGGTGCAGTTGCTGTGTTCAAAGACCTTAAAGTTAAATGGCCAAGAAAAACCACGGTTGGGGCATCTCTTATTCCGCTTTCCTCTAACAAATTTATTGGCCCCGAAGGTGCTCCGCCTCGCTGTGTGGATACAGCTGGTGCAATCCGCAGGGAGTTTATACGGTTGGAGCCAAATGGTGCACAAAGTCTTTATGTTATGATTTCAAACTTTGATGGCGACGGGATTGTGTATGCTGGTACTGTTGCGCTGTTTTCTGCAGCCGGTGAAAAATTGGAAACCCACACGTATAATTGTGATATTTCTCCTAATGGGGCAGAATCTCTTTTGTTTACGCTTCCTTTTGACGAGGTTTCCTATTTGTATCTTGAGTACGCGGCCCAGGGCGATCGAGCCCTTCCCTTATTTTACTTTTAAAAAAAGCGACTAAAAAACGCAAAAAACAGGAAATTGACTCGTAGTATGCTATACTTAGGGTGGAATCTTGGATCTTTTTGGAGGGAATTATGAAAAAAACTATTTTTTTGACATTAACTGCGGCCGTTATTATACCGCTACTGATACTTTCATGCGGTATGGGTTTGGAGCCTGCTAAATCGGGAGAAACAACTGTATCGTTAAGTTTTGCCTCCTTGCCAGGATTTGAACCTATGGCTTCCTCGGGCCGGGCTATTTTCCCAGGCGGGGGGTCTTTGTATATTAAAATGGAAGGTGGTTCTGCTACCGAAGGATATTACGGTCCTTACACCGTTTCGAATTCTGGTTCGGCTACAATTACCATAACGGAGATTCCCTCGGGAAGTTATGATGCAATGATATTGTTGTATACACCGGTAACGGGCCTTTCTGAAGAGTTTGTTAAACAAATTTTTTCGGAAGATGAAGAATTTTACGAGGAAGAAGGCATTGCAGGTAGTCTAGAGATAAATGGTCCTGACGTTTTGTTTTTGAGTAAATCTAGTATAGGCTTTGTGGAAGGTTGTGTAATCCGAGAGGGTCGAAAAAACTCATTTCCAGTAACTATGCTGCCAATTACACCCGCTGTGGTAACCCCATCAGGTACGTTAGATTCCATATACGGTTCCCCAGCCACCCTCTTTAACGGTTTTATTCGACTTTCTGGGCTTGCTGAACCATTTGCGGATATTGCTAAGATGGCGGAAATACTTCCATTCCTTCCTACAGCCAAAAATTTTCAGGTTAAGACCCAGATATATAATAACCATAATGACTCGATGACCCTTACCAACATCGCTTTTTATGATGGAACCGGAAAGCTGATTGCGATGCCTTCCTTCAGTTCTGTGGTGGTTAATTCAGGTGCCACAAAGACCTTTGATGTTCCCTACCAAGCCGGCGATGAAATATTCATGTATTTAAACGTTTCTGGAGGAGGGCCAAATGTTTCTATAAAGCCGACTATTGGGAACCTTAAGGGATTTACTCCAATAACTGCAACGTTAGGTATTAGTGCTCATGGTGATAAATTTGACACCGTAGAATCGGTGGTATTTAGCCAATACGATCCAACAGAACTTCCTAAATCTATAGTTGGAGTCGCTCTTGCGAAGGGGTCTGTCGATAGCTCCGCGTTAACAGGGTTTTTGAATACAACTTGGTTAGATAAAAAGCTCCATCTCACTATCAA
>DUOS01000114.1 GCA_012838745.1 Treponema sp.
TCTATTGAATGCTCTTCATTGCCAAACATAACTTTGAGCGTATGGTGCCCTTTTTCAATGGGAAGATAAAACGAAAAAGGTCTTTCAACTATAATTGTTTTTCCCTTTTCTTTGAGAGGCGCATTATCATATAGAACACGAAGCAACTCTCGTGCATCGTCTTCTTTACCGCCGATAACTTCAACAAGAATCTTTTGTCTTTTTTTATCAGAAAGATTATTCTGAAATACACTTCCATCAACCGGGGTAATAATTCTTAGAGGTGAGCTAGAATGGTCTAACACACCTTTTCGAAATCCCTCTTTAAACCACTGCTGAAACTCCGCAGGATAAGTGGTAATAATCTTATTGTTGGAACCTCGTTGATGCCAAGTACACTCACCGAGTGTAGCCGAGGAAGAATCAGCAGGAACATATTCATATACTGACGAAGGGCAATTTTTCCCAGCCTTCATTCCAGATACAGTACACACGGGGATTTTCTTCCAATGCTCCGGCTCCTCAAAAGAAATCTGTTTATCGTCATTTAAAAAGTTTAATAGTGTTTTTGCAATGGTAGCGGGCAAGGAACTTCCTGTTTTCCCAACTACCGTATCACCCGAAAAATTACCCATCCAAACACCAACGGTGTATTCTTTAGTAGCACCAAGAGCCACTATGTTTTGATACTGATTTGCTGTTCCTGTCTTAAATATAGAAGGATAGCTTGTTTCAAAAACTTGCGAATAACCAAAACCTTTTACCCGCGCAGCTTTATCAGAAAGAATGTTGCAGATAATTCGGGCTGTATCAGATTCCATAACTCTTCGCGCCGGTTCTTCTTGAGCAGCATCTTTTTCAAAACTCATAGGAAGGTAGACCCCATCACGAGGAAAAACGCTAAATCCACAAACAAGTTCTGCAAGGCTCACCTCGCCCGCGCCAAGGGCGAGCCCTAGATCGGCTTCTTTCCCGCTGTATCGTAAAGATTCAAAACCAAGAGTTAATAAAAATTCTATATAATTATCAACGCCAATTTTAGACAAAATATATACGGCTGGTACATTTAAACTTGAAGCGAGAGTAGTTCTAAAGAGGACAGGACCATTAAACTTATTATTAAAATTTAAGGGAATATACAAAGTATCACTGCCAAATTCCATTGGAATATCAGGAATGATTTGGGCCGGCACAAAAAGAGGCATCCCATCTAGAGTTTTTTGTTCGAGAGAAAGAGCATATAAAAAAGGCTTCATACTGCTTCCCGGTTGATTAGGAACAAGTACTCCGTCTATTTGCCCGCCGTGTTCTTCATCAAACCAGTCATTATTGCCCACCCACGCTAAAACCTGAGCGGTTTTATTTTCTATAACAAGAATGGCACCATTATGTATGCGAGACGAAGCGGCCTTTCTTAGAGCTTCCTTTAATCCAAACTCTGCAAGTTTTTGCAGATCACTTTTTATCGATAAAAAAGAACGGCATTGCCCGTCTTTTAACGTTTTTTTAACATAGGGAATGTAGTGTGGCATAGAAAAAGGCCATTCAAACTTTCTTGCACTTTGTGCGGAAGAAAGCAAATAATCCTGTGCTTCTTCTAGTGAGGAAACTTCAGGAAGGTCTAATCCATACACTATATTAAAGATACGAAGCGCAGAATCTGAGCAGGTGGCAGGATTATCAATGGGATTATACGATACGGGGCGCCGAGGAATTACAGAAAGGCAGGAGGTTTGGCCAGGACTTAACTGCTGCAATTCTAAGCCAAAAAAGAATCTCCCAGCGGAAGTTACTCCCTCCACATTATTACCAAAGGGTACATTATTTAAATACAATTCAAGGATCTCATCTTTTGTTAACCGAGATTCAATTAAATGAGCAACAGTAGTATCTTTTATTTTTGCATACCATCCGCGTTTTTTTGAGGGATACACCATTCCTGCAAGCTGCATCGTTATGGTAGAAGCACCGCTTACCCGTCTTTTTTCTGCTGCATTTTGAGAAAACGCCCGCAATGCTGCAGAATAATCAACTCCATTATGCAAATAAAACCTGCTGTCTTCCGCCTCTATAAAAGCATGTATAAGGCCTTTTGGGATATTTGCTAATGGAGTGAATTCACGGCGAACTCCGTCTTCAACTGGTGTAACTTGTAAAATGATTTCATCGTTGTCGTAAAAAGGAATGCTGCATTCCTGCCTAACAAAGGCGCTTAGCGCGGGCAAGGGTATAAAACTAACCGTAGTAAAAAGCACTGCCACCAGCAACAAAGTTACCACAGAGGTGAGTATGAATTGTTTGCGGTGGCACTGTATTTTATTTGTCATTTTATAATAAATAAGTACCCATCTGAACGGCCAAATACTTCGGGCTCATACATACACTCGGCAAGAATAGGAGTTACAGGATACACCCCTCTTCGTGCTGCACGGAATGAGAATTTCAAGGTTGTTTCCCCCTTATGGTAGGTGTCCCAAAAGTATCGAACTTCATTGTCATAAATAACTTTATTACTTACCCAGGTATTGTGATCATAGTAATCAAATGACTCAGAAGAATCGTCATTTTTCTGTATACCAGTTGTAACAAACGTTTCGTCAACGGCTGTAGCCCCAGAAGGAAGCGGCGCACGCACAGCTAGATACGTACGATCTCTTGTGGATTGGATGCGTAATGTATAGGTATACGTTTTACCACTTTCTAGTGTCATTAATAACACATCATCGGAAGCAGGTTTTATAATCATCCCCGTCTCGTCATCTGTTATTTCACAAGAAACGGCAATACCTTCATCTCGTGCGCTTTGCATTTCATCGGGCAAGGCATACCTCATTTCTGCAGTATAAAACAAGGTACCTGTTCCTTGCATAGAAAATGTAAGGGGTAAAACAGTATTACGAGCTACGGATGCAAAAGGTTGTTCGGTAAACTTTGTTACAGTAGTACTCGGCTTTGCACCTAACCCTTTAAACGATGAATTTAGAATTTCAATATTCTTTAATCCAGATGAAGCTGTAAAATTAGTAGCCTCAAGATTTCGTTTTTTTATGAGGGTATTAATAGATTCAAGAACGCGAGAGGTAACTGCAGTATTAGTCCAGTAACCACTTCTTTGTTCAGTAAGAAGCGTATACAAAAGGCGATCAACCATTTCATCCTGAGGATTAAGCTCTACAAAAAGCTGAAGGATTAGTGCCATCTGTTCGGAACGTTGGTTATAAAAAATACCTCTATATCCTGTTTCGCCCGGCTGGGTAATATCCACGCTTCTTGTTACCGGCCGCATATACGAACGAATATAATCAGCACATTTTTGCGCATTGGTTTTTCCTTCCGGTGTTTCCTTAAGAGACCATGCAAGACCCGCCAAAGCAGAAATAGTTAAATCGTTGTTTTCATTTTTAGTAATGTCGTTGAGAACATTGTCAAAAGTACTGTCTCCTAAAAGAGAATACACATAGCAAACATACGCAGACATATACTGACAAGTAGTAGCTGAATAATTATTTCGGAGGTAGCGTTTTAAATTATCAATATCAATTGATAATTCTGAATCAGTATATCCGTTTTTTTTCGCAATAGCATAAATATGCGCAATGCGCAGTGAAACATAATAGTTTTGCTTTGCATACCCCGGCCAATAAGGAAATCCTCCACCTGAAACTTGATCTTTTTTCCATGATTCAAAAAATGATGTTACGCAGGTATGCACATTTGATATTTCCGAACTAAAATCGAACACATCGATATAGTCTTCAAAAATAACCAGGGGTAACACTTGAGCCGTTTGCTGTTCTAAACAGCCATAGGGATACCTAAAAACAAAATCGACGGACGATGCAAGAAGGCCTAACCGTGTAGGATCCAGGGTTATAGAAAGGCTTCCTTCACCATCTTTTGCGAACGAGGGAATTACAATACCTTCGGTAACAGAAGCCGATCCCGATTCCATTGGTGGGGTAGATCCGGTTAGGGTAACGGTTTCCATCACATAGGTTTGTTCGATTAGCACCGGTGAAACGAGTCGTTCATTTAAAACATCAGATTTGATAGTATAGACGAGCTCAACCGTACCCTTTTTTTCTGCGCCTACATCAAAATAAACTACAGAAGAGTTCCCGCTTAATATTTTGATTGTGTGTGTAGAAGGCCCATCAATAAATGCTTTACCTGCAACGGTAATTCGCCCTGCGTTTTCGTCATCCTTAGAATTCTTTTTTGGATCTCGTACCTGAACACCCACCGTTACGGTATGCGGAACCGTGTCTAAATTGGTTATGAGAACACCACACTCTGCAGTGTCTCGAACCCGGAGACGGCGGGGTTGAACCGATTGCACATTAATCGGATTTTGAACGGTAAACTCATCTTCTTGAAGCGCAAGCAGTTCTTCCTTAACACCAAACGCTGTTACTCTAAATGTGGTAAGTGAATCGGGAACTTTAAAGGTACAGGTAACAGAACCGTCCGGACCCGTTAGTAAGGCGGGCTCAAAAAATGCCGTGGGGCGAAAATCTTTTCTTTCATCTTCGTCTTTTGAATCATCACCCGAATCTCCACCTTGAAGATTTTTTATACTGTAGGTAACGGGATCCATAAGCAAAGCTCGAGAATCACCACCCTTTACGCGAAGGGGAAAGTTTTGAATATTATAAAAATAATCGAGAGGATTAGGAACGTGATAATCGATGAGATCGAGAACGCCACGATCTACCGCCATAACCGAAATCTCTGCATTTTCCAAAGGCTTACCGCCCTTTGTTGCTCTTAGAGTAATAGTTGCAGTTTCTCCAGGTTTATATGTTGTCTTATCACAAGCAACATCAATAGAGAAAGCTCGCACATAGGGATTAACAAAAAGCGGGGTAACACCATAATAGCCTTTCGGCTTTCCCATATCTGTATCACCGTATTCATGGACAGGCTTTCCTTCTCTCACAGAATAGGAACTAACAGAAACATACACGACCGGAACATAATTCCGAGCGATGGGAATTTCAAGTACATTACAGGGAGAATCAAAATGACGAACTTCTTCTGTAAATATTCCCTCTCGCTCAACGGTTATAAGATAGTCGCCAGCAGGCAGTGGGCTTTGCAACAATACTTGCGCCGTGTTTCCCGGATTGTACTGCGACTGATCTGGGGTAAGAGACAAAGAAGCGCTGCTCGACCACCAATACGAATCACTACCGGTAACATAAAAGGAATACTCAGTAATCGTCTTTCTTTTTGTATTATCTTTTGCCGATATTCGCAATGTATAATATCCAGATTTTTTTGGTGAAACTTCTAAGGACCCTTTTTGATCCAGATTTTTTTCTCTCGAAAATTCAATTTCAGTAGACTTATCATAGCGAGCATACACAGAACTATTCACACTATTTTGATAACTAACCGTCCAAAACTCACGGCTTAATTCAATTTCTACCATCGAGTTTTTCGGGGGTTTTGCAGCAGCATCGGGAGAATGAAAGATATACGGAAATTTAAGGGTATCGCCTTTTTTTGCGAACCCAGAAACGCCCATTGGTTTTGCAATTCCAATATAAAAAGCTGCAGGATGAACTATAACTGTTTGTGTAGCCGCAATATTCTGATTGCTTTCATCACTTATTTCGGCCTGTACTCGAAACTTATATGCTGAGCCCTCAGTTTGGGTATATGCTTGATAGGAAAGCTCATCTGTTCCATCTCGTGAAAGTTTTCCTGTAGATTCACTAAGATTCTCCCTGCTCTCGTAATTATCGTGTAATCCAAAAGTATAATTACGTAATGATTCATCTTTTGGTTCATAAGCATAAAACTCTGAATACCACGATGATGCGTATTTTGCATTTGAAAGCTTTCCTCCTGCTAAATAGGAAGCAGAAAGATTTGCTGTAATAGTGTCGCCAGAAAAATAAGTTTTTTCTGGTATTGTTATTGAAGCTTGATATTTTAACCGTTCAAAATACGCTACAGTAAAATACAGATCCTCATATTCGTCTGCTTCAGAACGAGAATACCGAACTTTATAGGATCCGGGCTCAAGATCATCAGGAAGAATAAAAGATCCCCAAAACCCGCCAGATTCTGTTGTGCGCCCCGCTTGTACCTCATATACCGTAGGATCATTCCATGAGCTTTTTATCAGTTGTACCGTATAATGATTTTCATACGGAATAAAACTACCCAGTTCCTGACAACGGTCTATACCACGAAAAGTAATAGTTTCACCTGGCTTATACACACCTCTATCGCAAAACATAAAGGTTCTTTGAAAGGATCGGTACGCATTTCTAAGGTAATCGGTTGAAACTCCATCGCCCCATGAACTATGGCTGCTAGGATAAAACGTTGCGCGGTCTTTGTCTTTTTGAACAAATACCGCTAACCGATATTCACTATAATTGGATGATAACAAAAAATTGAAATACGACGCAGGAAAGGGAATAACGGCAAAACCATTTTCATCAGTTAATACTCTTTCTGATTCTTTACTAGCAGAATCTTTATTGTGATACAGGTATACAGAAGCATCTTCTACGGGAGTATTATCCGAAAGCCGCCTAACCATAAGAACCGCTTTATTAACCCCTAAGCGCATCGTAACCCCAAGATCGGTTACTTGAACGGCCATCGCATTCCTAACATGGTTTGTATTTAATTCTCCATAATAGTCATAATATTTTGTAACAATATCAGCATTAAAACTGACGAAACCACGCCCCTCGTCGAGGTAGGGCTCAAGATCTATTTCTACAAATTGATGAGTATTGCGATCGTCTGTCTCAATTTCTATTGCACCGCGATTTTTGGGGTCCCACTTTCTCTCCCAATTATTATAATTGAGAGGAGAGTAATTCTTTTGAACTTGATAAGCACTTCCCGGAAATGCATTCATATATTCAAATAAAATTTTATGAGGAAATTGTGCTTCCAACATGCAAGAACCACTATCTAGGAATCGTGCATATCCCGAATATTCAGGAATGGTAACCGTAAAAGAATCCCCGTTTACAAGATTATAGCCGGCTTTATTTTTTAGCTTTGTGTTTACTGTAATGGTGTAGGTTTCACCCACATCAACATCTAAATTAAAAACATACAGGCAGTTGCCGGAAACAGCATAATTATCTGCAGTGAAAGAACTGCTATCAATAGAGATACCCTGTAGCACTGAGTCTTCATCAATACTTTGATTAAATTTTATGACGTAGGTGTTTTTTTGTTCTTTGTAGGAATTACCCGTGCTCGCACTAGAAATAATAAAAGGCTTAAGCGTATCATACTTAAATTTTTGATCCCTACTACCAACTTCTAAACCCTTGGCATTAAAAACGACCTGTATTGTAGATTGATTATGGAGCTCACTATTTATTGTCACATAAAAAGTATTTGTTTTATCACCAGAGCTTTTTACAGTAGAATCCGAAGCAGTGGAGAATGAACCCTTAACCGTAAACGGAAGATTCGAAGAATGATTAACTTCATTAATTTGAAGAGTTTTCTCTATTTCTTCTTCTACCATTAGATAATTAAAACGGATCTTAAAAAACCGGGCCTTTTCTTTCGGCAACCCAATGTCATATTCAAAATACGATTCCTGCACTCCCTCTTTTTCCCCAGGATTAAAACTAACAACTCTTCGAGCGGCAGCCTTTGTTTTAAAAGTTTTTGTGCCCTCAAGTTTTTTCCCGCCAAGAGATGTAACGCTATCACTTACGGTTATTGTATATATTTGACCAGCATCGGCCTCTTGCGAAGCTTCGAAAGATAGATTACGCGTACCATACCAGCGGAAAACACCAGTAAGAGGCGGTGTTATTGTCATAACCGTAGAAGTATTTGACGGTTGCTCTAAGGCAGCAAGAGCTTTTACTGGCAGAGAAAACTCTACATAAAACTGCGGGTTTGAAACCTCACCAGGAACCTGCTTCCGTGGGCCCCAATCTTTAATAACTAGCGGCCCTTTTTCTTCGGGAAATTCAGTATCTTCGCTTGGCGAATCAGCTTTTGCTTTACCGCCGGCAAAAGCCGGAAGGCTTTTAATTTCCTTTTGAACTGCCTTTTGAGCAGCTGATTGGGTTTGCTTAGTAGCCTCAATCATTTCGCTCGAGCTTACCCGGTGCTTACCATAAGAAATTGTATATTTTGAAAGCTCTCGTACCCCAGGAATTATAGAAGAGTTTTTACCCTTGGTACCTGATGGAGATTCATCGATAACCTTTCCTGCCTTACGTATAGCCTCAGGTTTCTCGGGACTATAATCAAGAGTGAAAAAGTCGCCTGGCTCAATAAAATAGTAGTCCTTGTACTCCTCTTCTTGTTCAGTAACGGAAGAGTTTTTATTGCCGAGAGAAAACCTTGAGAAAAAACCATCAGTTTTACAAGACGTGATTGAAAACAGTATAAAAACTACATAAATAATTATTTTAAAAAACCTTGAACTATTATTTTTCATAGACGAGTAAACTCCAACACAATTTTTTAGTATTTATTAAACACAGTATTATTGTAGGGCTAAAAA
Organism: Treponema sp.; assembly: GCA_012838745.1. Taxonomy (GTDB): domain Bacteria; phylum Spirochaetota; class Spirochaetia; order Treponematales; family Treponemataceae; genus Teretinema. Next base: position 8,492 of record DUOS01000114.1, read on the forward strand.
AGGATTTTTTCAATGTTAACCCTCCTTTCCTGTAACCTTTCCGTATCTTCATTTTTTTTCTTTATATGACGATCAACATTAAATTTATTACATTGCTAGTAGCACTCTTTGTTTTTATGGCTTGTTCCAAAACGGAAGCCAAGGAGGATACTATGAAAAAAATTGACGAAACATATACCTGTGATATATCATATACCGACGAAGAGCTTAAAAAGATGCTCACTCCAGCGCAGTACCGGGTGGTTAAGGAAAATGGCACGGAAGCCCCCTTTACTAATGCATTTTGGAATAATGAAAAACCCGGTATCTATGTAGACGTGGTTTCTGGAGAACCCTTATTCAGTTCAACAGAAAAATTTGAATCGGGTACGGGCTGGCCAAGTTTTACCATACCACTAGAACGGCGGCAAATACGCGAAATTAAGGACAGAACCTTAGGCATTCCTCGAGTTGAAGTTAGGAGTACATCTGCCAATTCTCACCTCGGGCATGTTTTTGATGACGGACCCAAAGAGACGGGCCTACGGTACTGCATTAATTCTGCGTCACTTAAATTTATTCCTGCCGAACTCATGGAAGAAAAAGGCTATAAGGAAATGATGTACCTCTTCCCAGAAACATACGCAACCGCAAAAGGGTGGGATTTTATTGTATTCGGTGCGGGCTGTTTTTGGGGAACCGACGCCTACTTTAAAAAATTGACCGGGGTAACCGAAGTCCTTGCCGGCTATTCCGGCGGCACCATACCCTACCCCGAGTATAATAAAGTTTGCGATGGCACTACCGGCCACACTGAAGCTGTCCTCGTGTATTTTGATCCCACGGTGATTTCTCTCGACGACCTCTTGCGTCATTTTTTTAGAATGCACGACCCCTCATCTCTAAACAAACAAGGCAACGATCTTGGCACGCAATATCGTTCCGCCCTGTACTGGCATGGAAACGCTCAAAAAAAGATTGTTGATTCACGCCTTAAAAAACTCACCGATAGCAAAAGGTACAAAAAAATTGTAACAGAGGTAGCTCCCTTCAAAGTCTTCTATAAAGCAGAAGAGTACCACCTTGATTATCTTGGTAAACACCCAGGCGGATATTGCCACGTTAATTTATACTTAGCCAATGAACCTCTGGGAGATGATGAGTAAAAAA
>DUOS01000115.1 GCA_012838745.1 Treponema sp.
CTGGGTCGTCTATGGCGGCTGTTACTAAATCTGGTACAAGGAGGCGGGAGGATGCTGCCCAGTAACGCACGTCGTAGGCCTGGCGGTCTTGCACGGGAGCCTTGGAATTAACGGGAACGAGGCCTGTGTCTTTCGATAGTTCTGTCTGAACTTTTTCGCTCACCAGATTATTTAGGAATGCTTCCGCTGCATCTCCAAAAAGTTCGTTGCGCAAGCGAACACCTACGTACACCGGTGCAGTAAGTGGATAGCTAGATGCCGTTACTTCATTGGGAAAAATTGCGGCTTCATATTTTTCCGCGATTTTTTCATCGAGTTCACGGCGGGTAGAAAGGCGCATAAAAAGCATTGCTGCGCTGTCGAACCTGATAAATGATTCTATGTCTTCGTGGGTCATTTCAAGCCATTGCGGATGGAGTAAGCGGGAACGTCGCCAGGTTAGTAATGTTTCCAAAACAGAATCAAGTTCAGTATACTCAAGGAGTTCTTCAAACGGTGTTTTACTTCGCATCCCTGCAACAAGCTTTTGGTATGCTTCGAGCCCGTATTTCGCGTGCATAAGAGTTCCTACAAGAAGGACCAGATCGTCATCCTGTGATCCCGCTACTATAAAAGGCCACACTCGGCGAGATTTTACTTTGTTTGCAACTTCGATCATTTCGGTAATGGTTTTTGGTTCATCAACTCCGGCTTTTGACAAAATAGCTTTGTTATACGCAAATTCAAAATGATCCATTAAAACGGGAAGTGCATACACCGTTCGGCCGGAAGTTCCCACATTTCTTACGGCGGTTGGCAAAAGACGGCGTATACGCTCGGGAGGCGAAGCAGCAGAATTAGCGGTAGCAGCCGTAGCCTGACCACTTGGAGCAAATAAAAGACTAATACCTTTTTTATGTTTGTTTAGTTGTGGTCCAAGGGGGAGAGCGTCATCAAGTTCAAGAATCGAGAACTGAGTAGTCCCGGTTAACTCAGGGTTTTTCGACCATGTACTTATAGCCTCGGTTACATTTTTTGGAACATGGTAAAAAGCGATTACCGGGATTTTGGGGCGGGTAAGAATAGAAAAAAGTATTACAGCGGCGAAGGCGGCAACAAGGATTCCAGCTACTATAAACAGAATCTTCTTGTGAGATCTAAGGGTTTTAAGGCCAGCTTTTAGGTGGTTTTGAAGCGTTTTTCCCCGTGTGGTTTTTCCGGTTTTTTTTGTGTTTTTCATTGTAGGTAATTTTATCACGGTAACAAGGCTATCGCAATGAATTATGGCTAGAATAGTGCATACTATGGAGGTTTTACAGGTATTTGCTTGTCTGCATACCAGTATCATGGTAAAATTACAATTACTATGGGTAGCAATAGTGCTGTGGGGAGCTGTATGAAAAAGATATTTCTAATAATGGTGATAGCGCTGATTCCGATGGTTGTGTTCGCACAAACCGTTGTTCCGGATTCTGTATATCGTGAAATAGATAGTATTATCCTGCAACCACAGGCTCCAGGTCTTAGTTTGGTTCTTTCTAATCACTCAGATAAACCTTGGTATCCTCGGCTAGAAGACTATGTATTAAAGCGATCTCGGCAATTAGTTATCCAGGATAACCTCGATCAAGCTAAAGTTGTATCTCTCGCTGTTATTGATAACAATCTTGATAATGTAGACGCTGTCGATTTATATCAGTCGGTTCAACGTGCTATCGAAAATCGAGCTAAAGATACTCGCAAGGAAGAAGAGAGAGCGGCTCTTGCCCTTCATAAGCAACAGGTAAAGGAATCTAAAGTACGAGAGGAAGTGGAAAAAACGTATCGTGCAGTGGTTAACCCCACCAGCGGCAAGAAGGTTTATCTCGATCAAGATATTAATACGCAATATCGCAATTATAACTGGGATTTTTTGGTTGGGTTAGCAAATGTTGCTCATGTGAGTGATCCTGTGCAATCTAGTATTAAATATGGTATTTCAGGTTCGGCTTCCGCCATTTATAGAGGTAAAGATTTTTCTGCTGGGGCCGATATAATGGGAGAGGGATTGATCCTTACTTTTGTGGGAGACGAAGCCATAAACTGGCATGCCGGTGGCGTAATTGTTTTATCGAGCAATGCAATTAGCCGGTATCTTTTTCTTCGCCTTGGTTATTATATGTTTGGATTTGATTCTGGAAGTACAAAGGTGGTTGAGACGGCTTTTAATACACCGGTTGCAGGGCTTTCGTTCAGAGACATACGGTTTGGCTCTTCCGGATTATTGCAAGTTGGTGCGGACTGGTACGCTGGGCACCTTTTTGAATCAGATATTACGGCGGCTATGGGCGCACACATCATGATGACTTTTATCCTGGCCGAAATGCACAACTTTGATGTGTTATTCCGTGCGGGGGTAAAGGATTCCTTGTTTCTCGTTGACGGCGGAATGAGAAACGATGTTAAATTAACGCTCGCTATTGGAGTAGGCAACTATGAATAATACATTTTTTCGGGTGGCGGCAGTTCTTCTGTGTTTCTTTTTGTGTCTTGGGTCAGTTTTTGCTGATGATGCACTCGTTACTCGTTATCTCAATGCGGCTAATAATGAATATTCAGCTGGAAATAACGTAAAGGCTTTTTCATATATTAATATAGTACTTAATTCCTATAAAGAGAGCAGTCTTCCCCACAATGTAGAAGTTATTGCTGAAACTATTTACTACTCATATCTCGTGCAAATAAAAGATACAAAAAACACGAGAGAGTTCAATCAGGTTAAGGAAAAGCTTATTGAGTTTCCCTTTCTATCTAGTGAACGAATAAATCGAACTATTAAGGTTATTAATACCCAGGAAGCTCAAGATATAGCATGGGGAACTGATTCCTCAAACGTTATGGGAGTAGAATCTGGTAGGGGTAGTTATTCGCAAAATAATCCAGTGCTGCACAATACGTTGCAACTTCAGTTAGAAGTAGAGAAAACCCGCCAAGAAACTGATGAGCGCGATCGTCAAGAACAAGAGAAGATTCGAACTGAATTAAAAGAAACACAAAAAGATGCTTTTGAGAGCGGGTTCAAACAGGCTGCTGAAGCATCGGGACAAACAACGCGAGTGTTTTTATTAGTCGCGTTTGTTATCGGGGCTATTCTTTTTATAGTTTTTGTAGTCGTCATTATTAATCTTATTGTAAATATGAAGAGTGCGAAAACACAGCATGAGAAATTTGTTGAAACGCTCAAAGTTGTTTCTCAGATGTCTCGCTTGCCGGCCACTGCTTCGGGAGTACAAGGATTGCCTCCTGGATACAGTGATGGTTCAGATCTTCGCATGATTGGAAACGCTTCTTTGGCAACTGGCTTACCGCCCGGGCCTGAAACAGAAGAAGATAAGAAAGAATTTGCTACGCTTACTAAAGAATGCAGAGAAATAGGTCAGAAAGTTGACGAGATTACCGGACGTAAAAATAACGCAAAAAACGTGGCCGAAATGGTTTTTAAAATTTCGCAGGAAATGGGTCTTGGTCATTTTGAGTCAATGTTGTTTTTTAATGTTGGGCATGTGTATGATATCGGTTTCCTAGAAGTTGACGCGGCTCTTTTCGGATCGGATAATCTTACTGAAGAACAAAAGTTTGAAATACGAAATCATGTAAAGCAAGGTCTCGCCCAGCTTTCGTTCGTACCAGAAAAATATATGGCTGTGTTTGCAGATGGTGTTATGATGCATCACGAAAACATGAATGGTTCTGGGTATCCTGAGGGATTATCTTCGGAGCGGATTCCGTATATTGCTCGTGTAATCCGTATCGTAGAATCGTATGTCGCTCTTATTTCTCGTCGTAATTATCGTGAAATATATGATAAGGAATCAGCTGTAGATGAACTTCGAAAAAACCCAGAGTTGTATGATCTTGATATAGTAGATGTTTTAGAAACAATAATCTGACGATTTTACTCTATAACGAAGGTGCGTCCTTTATGTAGGAAAATACTGTGCTGGATATACCGGCGAACAGCTTCTACAATGACGCGCCTTTCTACGTCTTTTCCCATTCTAATAAACTCATTAACAGAGCAGGTATCAGCTACGCGAATAATATCTTGATAAATTATTGGTCCTTGATCGAGGTCTTCCGTGGCAAAGTGGCCTGTCGCACCAATTATCTTAACACCTTTTTGCCATGCCTGGTGGTAGGGTCGTGCACCCTTAAATGCGGGAAGGAATCCATGATGAATATTTATAATTCTAGACTCCCATTTTTGGCAAAACTTAGCACCTAAAACTTGCATATACCGCGCAAGAACTACGAGGTCGATGCGATATTCTTCAAGAATATTCTGTATGTCTGCTTCGTATGCATCTTTTCCCTTTGCTGGATCTACCTTGTAAAAAGGAATGTGAAATGAAGTTGCTATATGGGCTAGATCAGGGTGGTTAGAAATAATAACAGGAATCTCGCAGTCTAGTTCGCCGTCTGCATGCTTGAGAAGAAGTTCGTATAGGCAGTGGCTAGTTTTAGAAACGAGTAAGGCAATGCGATCTTTTTTGTTGTTATCAAATAAATGCCAGTCCATAGTGAATTTTTTAGCAATAGAAGAAAAAAGTACGGTAAAGCGTTCTTCGGTAAAGGC
>DUOS01000116.1 GCA_012838745.1 Treponema sp.
AAGCGCTTTGTTACTATCATGAATGTTGCAGAGCTTCCCAGCGTATTTACACTGGATGGCGGCCTTACCCTCTATCCGTCTAAAACGGTATCAGTATTTTTCGATGGAAATAATCTTTTTAACGAACAATGGATGAGCCTAGACGGATATCCCATGCCGTCCCGTTCGGTTACCATCGGGATAACCATTACTGGCGGTTGAATCGCTTTCTCTCTACCTCAAACTTATGATAGAATCGTTACTATGGATTTGGAAATGCTCAAATTTCGTGCGTCATGCATACAGGCGACACGGTCTTTCTTTATTAACAAGGGATACTTAGAAACTGATACCCCGGCTCTCTCACCTCGCCTCATCCCAGAAACATGCCTAGAGGTTTTCCGCACCGAATACCGTAAGCCTTGGCAAGAAGGATCAGATGCGTCAGTCCCACTTTTTTTAGTTCCCTCACCAGAAGTCTATCTAAAACAAATAATAGCAGACCACGGCATTTCCCTCTTTCAAATTTCTAAGTGCTACCGTAATGCAGAATCTGTTGGGCGCATTCATAGCCCCGAGTTTACCATGCTGGAATACTACACCGTTTATGCCGGCTATCTAAAATCCCTTGATATAACCGAAGCCCTCGTTACCTATTTATTGGATACCCTGTTTATACCAGAAAACGAACCACTCGGGCTGCGCCCCCCGTTTATACGAATGACTATGAACGAAGCGTTTCGTTCTTATGCAGGTTTTTCTCTTGTAGACTGCCCAGAGCCAGCGGATCTTGCTCGTCATGCACAGCGATTAGGACTAAATGATGCCCACAACTTTTCTCAATGGAGCTGGGATGATCTGTATGAGCTTATACTCGTCCATACAGTAGAACCGGCTCTTCCCCACGACCAACCGATAGCTATACTCGATTACCCTGCTGCCGTTCCCTGCCTCGCAGCTGGAAAAACACAAGAGGTAACCCGTAAAGATAAACGCACGGGTGAATGGAAAACCAAAGAACGCTGGGAACTATATATGAAGGGTGTTGAAATCGCTAATTGCTACACAGAAGAACGAAACGAAAAAGAAATTACCCAATATATCGAAGCTGAAGATTCCCTTAAACAACAAACAGCCCGGATTCCTCATCCACCGGTAACAGGGTTTTCAGCGATATGCGCCAAGATGCCTCCCTGCTCCGGCTCTGCGCTCGGTCTTGACCGGCTCATCATGCTCCTAGCGGGAAAATCTAGCATCGATACCGTCCTCCCCTTTCCCCTCACAGACGCCATCTAGCCAAAAGAGCGAATTTTAGCTATAGTATACTTTCGATAAAGAGACCTGCGGGTTTTATATAACAGGAGAAAGATAGCATGATAAGAGGCGGCGATATTTCAAAAGGAACGGTTCTGCTAGTAAAAGGCACTCCCTATCTCATTGTAGAGCGAGAGTTTGTCAATCCTGGTAAGGGATCAGCATTTGCACGAGTAAAAATGAAGAACCTTCGAGACGGCTCAGTACTTACCCAGACAATTAAGACGCAGGATAACGTAGAAGACGCCGTCGTCGATACACGAACATCTCAGTATCAGTTTCATGATGGAGATGACTATGTATTCATGGATACTGAAAGTTTCGAACAGATCCTGGTAACCGAAGAAACCATGGGCGAAAAAAAGCACTACATAAGAGAAGGTGATGAATACGACATCGTTGTTTGGGAAGAAGCAGCAATTGATGTTAAAATTCCCCTAAAAATGATCTTTGTTGTAGCACAAAGCGAAAACTATGTGCGAGGCGACACAGTCTCCGGTGCAACTAAACCAATTGTTACAGAAACCGGGCTCGTAGTTCGTGTTCCCCTTTTTATAAAACAAGGCGAACGCATTATGGTGAATACCGAAACCAACGAATACCAAGAACGCGTCAATAACTAGCACTTTTTGTATGCATAAAACCGGAACAGAACACCTTCTGCTTCCGGTTTGTTACTGCCAAAACATGGCAAATCCTTCAAAACTTGACACATCTACTAGTTCGACCTACCATTAAAACTGTGTTTAGCTCATTTTATTCAAAATTCTGTCCTCGTAAATTTAGAAAAAACATACGATTTCATCACGGAGGTGTTATAATCGAAAAAACAGCATCCATTGCTATGATTGGGAACTATATTCCACGACGTTGCGGCATTGCAACTTTTACATCGGATCTTACCGACGCACTTAATACGCATACTCCTGCAGATTCTTGGGCAGTTGCTATGAACGACCGGCCGGAAGGTTATGCCTACCCCGAAGAAGTACGATTTGAAATTGGTCAAAATGATGCACCAGATTACCGCCTCGCCGCAGACTATTTAAACATTAAATCACCCGATGTTGTTTCTCTTCAGCACGAATATGGTATTTTCGGTGGCGAATCGGGAAGTTACATTATTAATCTTTTAAAAAAACTTAGAATGCCTATTGTTTCCACGCTGCATACAGTGTTGCAAGACCCCACCCGAGAGCAACGAAAAGTCTTGTTACAAATAGCAGATCTTTCATCGCGGCTTGTTGTTATGTCTAAAAAATCTTGCGAATTACTTATGAATGTCTACGGTGTATCCGAAGACAAAATACGCTTTGTGCACCACGGTATTCCGGATATGCCCTTTGTAAAAACTTCAGTGTATAAAAAGCGTTTTGGTGTTCAAGAAAAAAAGGTTATTCTTACCTTCGGTTTACTATCTCCCAACAAGGGAGTTGAAATAATGATTAAGGCACTTCCGGCGATTGTAGATAAACACCCAGACACGGTGTTTATCGTCGTTGGCGCTACCCACCCCCATGTAAAAGAGCATAGTGGCGAAGAATACCGCCAAGGGCTTGAGCGCCTTGCTCGAAAACTCGGTGTTGATAGCAACATAATCTTTTATAACCGCTTTGTTGAGTACAGCGAACTCTGCGATTTCCTCGGAGCCACCGATGTATATGTAACGTCCTACCTCCACGAAGCCCAAGCCGTTTCTGGTACCCTTGCCTATGCGATGGGTGCAGGAAAACCGGTAGTCTCTACACCTTACTGGTATGCCGCAGAAATGCTTGCCAACGACCGCGGTATTCTCGTGGACTTTGGAGATTCCGCAGCTTTCTCCGAATCAATTATTGGTCTCCTAGATGATGATAAACTTCGCAATAGTATTATAAAAAAAGCTTATTCTTTTTCACGAGGAGCCTTGTGGAAAAATGTAGCCGCAGATTACCTAAATATTTTTGACGAAATACGAAAGGAACGCCTTGAACAACCCCGTTTGTGGACCTTTCCAGATCCTCTTGAAAAAAGTAAGACGAGTATACCCGATCTCAATCTGGGGCACCTATTTACGATGACCGATGATACCGGCATTCTTCAACACGCAACCTACTCAATACCAGAATACACCCACGGATATTGCATCGACGACAATGCACGAGCTCTTATTGTTGCAGTCATGGCGGCGCTACAAACGGCGGATCCCAAACCTCTGGTAAAGCTTCAAAAAAGATACCTCGCATTTATACAGCACGCGTATAATGAGGAAAATGGCCAGTTCCGAAACTTTATGAGCTTTGACCGCCGCTGGTTGGAAGATGGCGGATCAGAAGACAGTCAAGGAAGAACTATCTGGGGCTTGGGTGTTTGTTCCGCTCTTTCTAATGATAAGGGATGTACATCCTTATCAACACGCCTTTTTCATCAGGCAATACCCTTGCTTGAAGGACTACAATATCCCCGATCCATTGCCTTTGCTCTCGTGGGAGTACATGCATACTTATCCCGTTTTTCGGGTGATACCGAAGTTCGCCGTATTCGTGGAATGTTAGCAGATCGTTTATTTGATTCTTTTCCAAAAGAAAATACTGACGACTGGCCTTGGTTCGAAAGCACCGTTTCATATGCAAACGCAAAACTTCCCCAGGCCCTACTCCTTTCTGGTCAATGGGAAGTTCGCCCAGACATGACAGAACTCGGTTTAAAAATCCTTGATTGGCTCATTTCGCTGCAAATTCAAAACAACCACTATTCTGCTGTAGGAAATAACGGCTGGTTAACTAAAGGAAATACAAAACCTTGCTTTGACCAACAACCTATAGAAGCACAGGCCATGATGGAAGCCTGCCTTCTTGCATTTAAAATGACGCAAGACGACAAATACCTATCCGCCGCTCTTGCTGCCTTTAACTGGTTCCTCGGTCAAAATGATTTGAACGAACCGCTATATGATTATACAACTGGTGGATGCCGCGATGGCCTCACCCCCGACGGTCCAAATTTAAATCAGGGTGCAGAATCGACCCTTGCTTGGCTTTTATCCATCCTTTCAATGCATGGGTTCCACGCCGAACAGGGAAGGATTCATTACACCGAAACTATAGAGGAATAATCTTTTGAATAAATTAGTTGTTACCCGTCTTCCACAAATTCTCACTCCGTCTATTTCTCGTGTTTTAATTCGGCCTTTTGTAACTGGTGATAAAAACCGACAAAGTCGCATTATTTCTCGAGTCTGTATGATGAGCGATACCGAAGTGCGAAAAACCATAGACCGTGTTCTCTCAGAATTCTCTTGGCGCCACTTGGATTTTAAAAAACATCTCCTCCGTCATTTTGCTATTGTTGAACCCTCGATAATTACGGATCATCCACTTTCTGATGAATCTAAGCTCCTCATTGGTGCTTATTTTACCCATGAATACGCCCTTGAATCAGCCGCACTTTTTAACCCATCAATTGTTCCACACCCCAACCAATCTGATTTACCGGAAGGATCAACTCGATTTATTTTGAGTTTACGTGCTGTGGGAGAAGGCCATATTTCATCGATAGTGTTTCGAGAAGGAACCATTTCTGCTGAGGGAGAAGTAATAATACGCAAACCCACGAGCTACGTAACTGAACCGACGCAAACACCATGTCAGATTTATGACAAGGATCTCTTTAATCGAAAATTAACTGAATTGCGTATTAATCGCGAAATACGTATCCAAATAATGAAAAAACTATCCGATAGCTTTACTCTTGCCGAACTAACCCGTGCGATAGAAGATGATAGCTCTCAGAATCCACCAACAATTGAACAAGAAGAATCGATAAAGACTATCCTTGCCCTCGCCTATTCCAACTTCACCCTAGTATTTGATGAAACTCACTTAACATCAGAAAAGGTCTTATTCCCCTTTACCTCTAGCCAGGAGAAGGGAATAGAAGATGTTCGCTTTGTTATGTTTATTGATGATGACGGATCTTGTACCTATTACGGAACCTATACTGCCTACGATGGGCATACAATACTCCCGCAACTTATCGAAACAAAAGACTTTACCTCTTTTAAGTTCTTAACTCTTAATGGACCAGCGGCGCAAAATAAAGGAATGGCTCTCTTTCCGCGAAAAATAAACGGCCAGTATGTCATGATATCCCGCCAAGATAATGAAAACCTTTTTTTAATGTATTCAGATAATATTCACTTTTGGTTTGATGCAAAAATGATATTGCGCCCTACCTTTCCATGGGAATTTACCCAAATAGGAAATTGTGGCTCTCCAATTGAAACTGACGAGGGCTGGCTTGTGTTAAGCCATGGTGTTGGTCCAATGCGAAAATACTGCATTGGTGCGTTTTTGTTGGATAAAGATGATCCATCTAAACTTATCGGCCGGCTCCGTGAACCCCTTATTGAACCCAAGGAAAACGAACGTTCTGGATATGTTCCAAACGTTGTGTATACCTGTGGTATGTTGCAGGCAGGAGACACTATCCTCATCCCCTATGCTATGTCCGATTTCTCTTCAAGCTTTGCAACTGTTTCTCTTAAAAAACTTCTCAGCGCTATGGAGGCCGTAGAATGAAAATTGCCATGCTTGCCCCAATAGCCTGGCGAACACCACCACGCCACTACGGGCCATGGGAACTTGTTTCTTCTTTGATTACAGAAGCTCTCGTAGATCTTGGCGTAGACGTAACACTTTTTGCTACTGCAGATTCAATAACCAAGGGAACCCTTGAAGCCGTATGCAAAGAAGGCTATGAGGAAAACCCCAACGTACATGCCAAGGTATGGGAATGTTTGCATATTAGCAATTGTTTTGAACAAGCTGATAAATTCGACCTCATACATAACCAATTTGATTTCTTACCACTCACCTATTCTGGTTTTGTATCAACGCCCATGGTTACCACCATCCATGGTTTTTCGTCACCTTCAATTCTTCCTGTATTTGAAAAGTATAATAACCGTTGCCACTATGTTTCCATTAGTGATAGCGACCGTGCACCATCGCTTACCTATGCCTCAACTATTTACCATGGAATAGATATTAGCCAATTCACCTTCCAGGAAAAAGCGGATCAAAGCTATTTACTTTTTTATGGTCGATTCCATCCAGACAAAGGCGCAAAGGAAGCTATTGAAATAGCTCGTGCTGCCCGCATGCCCCTCAAAATGGCAGGCATAGTACAGGATAAAGAATATTTTGCAAAATATGTTGAACCGGAAATACAAAAGGGAACGGTTGAATATCTCGGAAGTGTTGGCCCGGAAAAGCGCGATGAACTCTTGGGGAAGGCTCTCGCCCTTCTCCATCCGATAAACTTTAATGAACCCTTTGGGCTTTCCGTTGTGGAATCTATGGCCTGCGGCACACCGGTAATTGCTTGTAACCGTGGCAGTATGCCAGAACTCATTGACCATGGAAAAACGGGTTTTTTGGTTACCAATGCGGGAGAAGCAGCAGAATATGTTGCAGACTTAAAAAAAATCGACCGCTCCGCTTGCAGAAAAACCGTAGAAGAACGATTTTCTGTACAACGGATGGCGGCCGATTATCTAGCACTGTATAAAAGAATTTTAGAGTGATTGAGTACTGTACCTGTTTTAGGTAGGAAGGACCGGTAAAACTGTTTTTGGAACTACTACGTCATCCTTTATTTTTTCCCATGAAGAAGTTTGTCCTAAAACCGTATAAAAAAGACTCATAATTGGTATGCCGGAAAGCCCCCGTAGCTCACCATAGGCTTTGGTATTTCTTGTTTGTAGCTTTTGCAGTAACAATGCAAACTCGTACTGCACTTGCCCCTCGGTAACCGGAATTATTACCCGTAAGGGTTCACCAACAAGATTGAATTTAGTTTTGTCGAAAGAATATCCCCTAACTAGAGACTCTTCATATATAAAAAATAAATACGATTCTATTGCCGCAAGGGGATTAGCGTATTCTCTAAAACGGTCTAACTGGGGATGATTTTTGTATCCCCGAGTTTTTCCCTGCAGTACTTTCTGAGCAAGCAAGGATTCCCGCCAAAGAGCAACGAGCCCAATAGAATCTAGGCATGATGGATGTAAGGACCAAAGGCGCATGAACTCTCCCAAAAGTGCTTAAACAATTTGAATAAATTTCTTTAAGGCATAGTCATAATTTTGAATTTCACCAGTATTAAGCATATAATACCAACCCATTATTTTCAATGTGCTATTTGCGCATCTGTCTTTGATATATGGATAGGTTTTTAAATGTTCTATTTGTTCGAGTACGTTTTCTTTTTCTGTCATAACTTGCTTTTCTTCACTGTTCTCGATTTTTATTTTTTCTATTCGTTCTTTAACCGGCTTCGCTAGTTCAAGCCATTTTTGTGTATTAGGGATTTTCGCAAGCACGTCATCGTCATAAAACAACGCCCCACATCCGCCACAATCAGAGTGCCCACATATAATAATATTTTGAACATTCAAAATTTGTACGGCATATTCTATAGCTGAAGTCGTGGAAACATATTCAACAGTAAGGCGGTAATAGGGAACAATGTTTGCAATATTCCGTACAATAAAAAGCTCGCCGGGGATTGTTTTTGTAATCAAAGATGGTACAACCCGTGAATCACAACAAGTAATAAATAAAGTATGCGGATTTTGTTGCGTTGCGATCTGCTCAAACCGTTCTTTATACTCATGGAAATCCCTTTTTTGAAATTCCCGTGCTCCCTGTATCAGTGTATCCATACTAAACTCCGTTTAGTTTCAATTATTTACAAAAGCATTAGAGGTAATTTAGCTAAGTCTTTGGAATACAAAGATTTACCGAAATTCTCACCTACATTATTGGTAGATCATACAAAACTTCCTGAGTTTTGCAAGATCCTCATTATTCTATTTCTTTTTTTGAAATTGACGTTCCTGCCTTCTTGTTTATTGACCCCATGTTAAAAATACCGTATTATAATTGACATTATGACATATAGTGTCAATATACAGGAGATTACATGAATCATCCATCAATTATTCAAGGCGGAATGGGAGCCGGTGTTTCCGACTGGAAACTAGCCCGATCCGTTTCAGTACAAGGAGCTCTCGGCGTTGTTTCCGGAACAGCTCTTGATATTATTCTAGTACGGCGTTTAGAACAAGGCGATGTAGACGGGAATATGCGCCGTGCTCTTGCAGCCTTCCCCGATCAAAGCGTTGCTGATCGTATTATAAAAACTTGGTACCGTAGCGATGGTACGAGCGAAACACATGATTTTTCTAATGTGCCCCCTCGACGCCTCGACAATAAACCGGAAACGGCGAAAATGCTTGATGAAATCGCAGTTGCCTCAAACTTCGTTGAAATCTGGCTTGCCAAAGAAGGTCACGATAATCCTGTCGGTATAAATTATCTAGAAAAGATCCAACTTCCCAATGCGCCTTCAATTTATGGAGCCATGCTAGCAGGGGTAGATTATATTTTCATGGGAGCGGGAATTCCCTTAGAAGTTCCCGGTATTATTGATGCCTATTCACGTGGAGAAGGCGCTACTTTTCAAATTCATATCGAAGGTGCTGCAAAAGATGAAATAACACAGGGAGTATTTGATCCCAGAACCGTAATTGCATCTCCACCAGCTACCCTTAAACGCCCCTTCTTTGTATCTATTGTTTCTTCCTTTATTTTAGCAGTTACTATGTTAACCCGCGCAAGCGGTAAGGTAGACGGTCTTATTGTAGAACATCATACAGCCGGAGGTCATAACGCTCCTCCACGAGGGGTGTTACAACTCGATAACAAGGGCGAACCGATGTATGGACCCAAGGATACAGTTGATTATGCAAAAATTATTGGCCTCAATGTACCTTTTTGGCTAGGGGGTTCCTTTAGCAAAAAAGAATCCTTAAGCGAAACAATTAGCCAAGGCGCACAAGGAATCCAAGTTGGTACACTTTTTGCTTTTTGCCGTGAATCAGGTCTAATGCCTACTCTCAAACGCAAGTTCCTAGAAACAGTCCGTGCAGGAACGGCTATCGTCTTTACGCATCCTTCAGCATCACCAACCGGGTATCCTTTTAAATTGGGAGTTCTGGATGGTACACTTTCTGAATCTGAAGTGTATAAAAAACGAACCCCACTATGTAACATGGGATATCTTCGAGAACTATTTAAGACTCCTGAAGGAACTATTGGCTATCGATGTTCAGCCGAAAATAAAAAAGCGTATGTAAAAAAAGGCGGGAAATTAGAGCGAACAGACGAAGCCCGCTGCCTCTGTAATGCTCTCTTAGCAAATATTGGGTTAGGAATGAAATATGCCAGTTCGTATTTAGAAGAACCCCTGCTCACGGTGGGAACTCACTTAGAATCCCTTAAAGAATTAATTCAGCAAGTTGGTTTGGATTATTCATCTAAAGACGTTATCCTTTTTTTGAAGTCAAAAGGTACCGTTGGAGCCAAAATATGAACAAAGAATCGGTAGTGGTCACTGGAATGGGAGTTGTTTCTTCCCTTGGTTGCACCGTGGGAGAATTCTGGTCAAACTGTAAAGAAGGAAAATCTGGCGCAGGTGTGATTGCAGCATTCGATGCATCTAAGTACCACAGTAGCATTGCTTGTGAAGTACACAATTTTGATCCTAAGAGCCGTATATCAGATAAACAAAACCGCCGCATGGCACGTTTTTCACAAATGGCTGTATACGCTGCAATCGAAGCAGTTGAGCACGCCGGTTTGGATATCCCTGCCGTAAACCCACAACGCATTGCCTGCCTTGTAGGCGCAGCAGCTGGTGGTTACGACGTGTTAGAAACCCAGTTTGCATCCTTTCTATCCAAGGGGCCCAAACATGGGAATCCTTTTTCTGTACCTAAGACTATTGCAAATATGGCAGCCTGTACTGTAGCTATCAATTTGGGCATTACCGGGCCTAATCTAGCAGTCTTGAGCGCCTGCGCCACAGGAGCTCACAACATCGCCCTAGCCAAAATGATGATACAAAGTGGTTATGCTGACGTTGTGATTGCAGGAGGCACTGAGGCGGCCATAACACCCCTTGTAGTTGATTCCTACGGATGCATGGGCGTGCTTTCTAAACGAAACGATGCTCCTACCAAGGCGAGCAGGCCTTTCGACAAAGATCGTGATGGTTTTGTTATTGGTGAGGGCGCAGGAATTTTAGTACTTGAAAGTGAGTCCCACGCAAAAAAACGCGGTGCAGAAGTTTTAGCTCGCTTATTAGGAATCGGAATGACCTGCGACGCACTGAGCATTGCCGTTCCTGATCCAGAAGGAACACAGGCAGCAAATGCAATGACGGCTGCAGCCGCTGATGGGCAGGTGGCCCTTGAAAAAATCGGATACATCAATGCCCACGGTACCTCGACGCTTGCAAATGATCAGGTTGAAACACTCGCAATTCACAAAGCCTTTGGGGTACTTGCACCCACGCTTTCAATTAGTTCAACCAAGTCGATGATAGGCCACACTCTTGGGGCATCCGGTGCAATCGAAGCAATAGCTACCGTTATGTCTCTCAGAGACGGTATTATTTCCCCAACAATCAATCTAGACACCCCCGATCCTTCATGCGACCTGGATTATACACCATACCAAGCCCGCGAACGGGCTATTGAAGCGGCACTTTCTAATTCTTTCGGTTTCGGTGGGCAAAACTGTTCGCTTTTATTTGGGAAATAATATCCTAAATTATCAACCTTACGTTTGGTGATACGCTTCCAAAATTTCGGAAAGAAGTGGCATGAGTTGCTTTTTACGAGAAACAACATTCCGCAAAACAAAGACCGAATCTTCTTGTCGGGGTAAACTAATAGATTGTAAAAAAGAAGGATCAGCTGCAACGAGCATTAAACTTGAAAGTTCGGTTATATCGGTAACCATGAGCGTGCTAAATAACTGGCCACCCCTATTACGAGTTTTTTCCAATTCGCTGATAAACTCATCCTTGCGTGAAAGAAATTCGTGAGGATCTTCAACTTCAATCTGGCTAACAGTAAATGTTTCACCGTCTTCTTCGTAATCTTTCATATCTTGTTGAATTAAATCGTGGGCGTTGCGACCGGTAATACTGCTTGCAGCAGTGAGTAACTCGCGACCCAATGCGTCAATCTCTAAATTCGTAATATTAGATAAATACTCTGCTGCGATGAAGTCTTCTTTTGTTGTAGTCGACGACTGTAAAACAAGAGTATCAGCGAGAATTCCACATAAAAGAATTGCGGCAATATTTTGTTGAATTGGGATATGCTGTTCTTGGTACAGATTGGTAATAATAGTACTCGTTGCGCCCACCGGTTTATTGATAAAGGTGATTGGATACCGGGTAGAAATCGTACCAAGGCGGTGATGGTCAATAATTTCAAGTATCTTAAAGTTCTCCAAACCTTCTACGGCTTGGGAGGCTTCATTATGATCAACCATGATTACCTCAGTATTAGGTTCACGATAAAGATCACTTTCCGAAATTACACCAATCAGCACCCCATCATCAGTAACTACAGGAA
The DNA here is from genome assembly GCA_012838745.1 of Treponema sp. Lineage (GTDB taxonomy): Bacteria > Spirochaetota > Spirochaetia > Treponematales > Treponemataceae > Teretinema. The sequence goes on from DUOS01000116.1 coordinate 11,768, forward strand.
GGCTTTTTCCGGGGGCAATAGATAATAAGGGAGCGACGCGACGAACGGTATCGCTAATTTTAACTGGTTGCACCTCGGTATTAGACATGCAAGTAACGGGCATAGAATAGATAATCAATAGTGACGTTGAAGCAGTATCGTAGGGGCTAATGAGTACAGATACACCCTTTTCTTCGGCAAGAACACGCAATTCTCGGTCAAGTACATTTCCGTTGGTAATAATCATTGCACGCACACCACTTTCAATAGACATACGCTGTATGTCTTGGCGATCCCCGGTAATAACAACAGAGTTTTCGGTAGTATGAGCCTGTAAATGTTCTTGAAATGAAGCTATATCAGACGCTGCAATGATAATTGGACTCTTACGCACCTCGTGCTCATTAAAGACTGTTAAGGCCTGTGTATGCAGCACAGAAGACAGAAGATCAATACTCGTAGGGATAACAGTTTTTTGCTGAGGATTGATCATCTTAAGAACTTTTTGTGCAAAGGAACTATAGTGCAAAAGAGAATGGTATTTTCCGTCATCATCTACAACAGGAAGTACTCGCAGAGAGTTCTTTTCGAGAACTTCCATAGCTTCGTGGAGGGAAATAGCAGTACTGACGGTGCGGACTACAGGATTAAAATAGTACGCTACCTTGGGTATCAAATCGCTTAAGAATTCAGGAAGCGGAACCTTAAAGCGATTAAAAATATATTCAGTCTGAGGAGTAGGTTTTCCCGCCCGAGCTGGTACACAATTCTTTACTCCTTTAGCTTGCTTGAGAGCGGCATAGGCAGCAGCTGAAACTACTGAGTCGGCATCCGGATTCCGATGACCAATTACATAAATCCGTTTTTCACCTATTTGTCTGTCCATGAGTTCCCTTCCAAAATATTAATAAAGAAATTATACCCTGAATTACATTCTTATTAAATGGCTTTATTTAATCGTGAAATCTTCCATAGTTATTTTTGATCGGAGGCTTACCACGATAATCACGAGACACGTTACATTCATACCATGCTGTTTTTTTATTTCTACAACCTGCAACAAAAGCTTTTACAATATCTTGGGATATTTTTCCATCAAATGCTATTTTTGTTAACTCCTCAAGTGCAGTTCGATTAGTAAACGCTTCATTTCTATAGGCTCGAGGAGATAATAACGCATCATAAATATCACAAGCAATAACAATTTCCGTATTTAATGAAATGTTTTTTTTACCAAGAGGGTATCCGGTTCCATTAGTATTTTCATGATGATCACGCGCAATTATTGGTGATTCATTATCATTCCCCACTCCAAAATAGTGTAATAAACAATAGCCAGCAATTGTATGGTGTTCAAGTTGTTTACGTTCAAGTTGTGTAAGGGGTGTAGTTTTATTTAAGATTTCTATTGGTATAGAACATTTTCCGATGTCATGAGATAAAGAACCATAAAAAGAACTATAAGGAGTTTTACTCACACTAAGTTGGGCGCTTATATATGCAGAAAGAATAAAAACCGAAAGTAGATGATCATACGTAGAAACATCAGTATCTTTAAAATACTCTAAAACTTCAAATTGAGCGTAAGAAACAGAAAGATTTTTTACAATTGAAAGAATACTTTTTCTATCTTTTTTATCGCGAAATATAGATGAATATACATTCTTCTTAAATATATTTCTAATGTCTTTCTTGAACGTTCCATTAGATTTAAGCGAAATCATTCTACGATCAGCAGGCATATTTTTTAGAGATGCAAGTAACGAATCATCAATTTTGACTCCTGCTGGAACTATTTCAATTCCCGAAGGTAAAAGCACAGGGAACGAAGTAGTATATATATTCATAATTATCACCTCATTTTAAACTAAGAATGTATGTACTATCAATTATAAAGAATTACCTAATAACTTTCCAATAAAAACAAAAAACTCGCAAATTGTTGACGTCTTAGGCAAATCGTTTATACTTATACTTTAGAAAAGGAACCTAATGGACAGTTTACTCAAGAGATTTCATATTTTTTATGAAGTTCTTACCAAAGAAGCCAATATTGTTGCTCAGAATTCTAACTTTTGGTCGCTTATTCAAAATCCACTTCCCAAGTCTCCGATACATATTACCGATGCTTTTCCAGAGGTCATTGGGTATGAAACAGATATACAAACGATGCTACGTGAAGGCAAGGGTGAGTTACGGCTTCCTGGTATTCTTAGAGGAGATATCTATATTAATCTCTCAGTATTCTTCGAATTGAATGAAGAAGTACTTATTAAATATCCTGATGCGTGCGCACTAATAGTTATAGAAGACACTACAGAAATAATGCAAGCCCAGCAGGTTTTAGTTCAGGGTAAAAATGAAATCACCATCCTTACACGTCAACTCGAAAAGAAAAACACAGAATTGCACCATGCAAATGAACAAGCGGAAGATCTAATGCAACTTGTTCGTAATCATAATCATGAACTTGATGTAAAAGTTAAGTTTCGTACCAGAGATTTGCATTTATCTCGTCTTTCAGTAATAACCACGCTAGCACGAGTAGCCGAGTTTAGAGATACAGATACTGGCGAGCATATTTATCGTATCGGTCGATCCTGTGTACTAATTGGAAAAGAACTTTCGCTTTCCGCCGCAGAACTTGAACGGCTTTATTATTCTAGCCTTTTGCATGATGTGGGAAAAATTGGGATTCCTGATTCTATTCTTCTTAAAAAAGGCCCTCTTACCACCGAAGAATGGGAAATAATGCGTACACATACAACCCTGGGAGCGAATATCTTAAACAGAACAGATATTGAATTCTTTAGTACCGCCCGCGATATTGCCCTCTACCACCATGAACGGTGGGATGGGAACGGATATCCAGAAGGCTTATCAGGAACAGATATTCCTCTTATGAGCCGAATCTGTTCCGTTGCCGATGTATTCGATGCATTACTGTCAAATCGTTCCTATAAAAAATCTTGGAAAGATACCGATGCGGTTGAAGTTATAAAAAAAGGAGCGGGTAAAGCATTTGATCCAGATGTAGTGGATGCATTCATGAAAGTACTAGATTCAATAATCAGCCTTAGGGCCAGTAGTTTTGAAGAAGCAGAACTACTCCAAGAAGAGTTTATATAGGATGAAAAAATGTGCGAGAAAAAAAGATTATGATCGTAGGATTATATCTATTGTAAAGTCGCACCTGCTTATATTCGGAACGGATTTACTAGATTTAAATCTCGGTCCTCTGCCATTTTATCAAGAATTATTGAATTTCAACAAAACCTCTCCCAGAAATATTGTTGAACGAGTCTTATCAATCGTGCGTGCTAATGAGACAATGCTTAAAGAAGGATTATTAGTTCGTAAAAAAGAAGAAATGGGAGAGTTTTCAAAACTTGAAAACTATCTTCTTTCTTTACTCGATATACGAAATAAAGAACAGGCACGTACAAACATTGTTCCTAAAACCCTAGGCCTATCTTTTATACGAAAAAACTTAGGATTCCCACTATTTGGATATCATCGACCTGAAAGCATACCGAATATTCAAGGTCTTTTAGTCTGTTATCAATCTATGGCTGGTGATGGGATAGGCCGAATAGAACTTTTAATAATGGATAAATCAACTCAAATACAGTATAAAAATCTCGGGATTATATTGAGTTCAAATTCACAGTCGCTCCATTGTGTGTTAGCAAAGCAAGCAGAGCTTAGTTATCCGGGAACACTAATCCCAAAGACCGCTTTCACTGCAAAAAACACGAGCCACTATACTTTAAGCAAACGAGTAGCGGTACTTGCGGCTTCGAAAAAAAAGTTTAAGTTAAAAAATAAAATATTTGATCCACTGTATTATCAGTATTCATATTTATTTATTGCAGATAATTCATTACGTTTTAAGCTTACTCGTTTTCTTCTTGATCTTTTTTTAGGATCATTAGAACTTCATACATGGGAAGCAGAACCATTAGTTGCAAAAATTATTCAAAGAGTGCTTTAAACGTAACACTCCGATTTTTAATTTTATCTTCTTCGGTAATTTCATTTGCAACTACAGGATCACTAATACCCGCTCCGCGTATACGAGTGTATTTTACGAGAGGAGCATTAACAGAGGAAAAGAGAGCCATAGCTTTTTGAGCCCGCTCTTCACTTACAGAAATACTTGCTTCATCCTCAACCTTCCCAGCCGAATGTCCTGTTATTTCAATAGAGGCAGTAAACCCTGCTGCTTGAGCCTTGTCAATAATTACCGAAACCAGATCCCCCGCTTCTCGAACTGTTTCCTCTTGATTTACCCGAAGTTCACCTGAATCTTGTTCAAAAAGTAGTAAATAAGTAGACAACTTTTTCGCCAAAGCAAGTAATTCGGCAGGTACTTGTCTATCAGGTTGGGGTTCAAAGGAAGTCGAAATAAATCCTTCGCTCTTGATAATAAATTTGCTAAGATCTATTTCATATTCTGTTGCAATTTCTTCAATCGAACGAGTTCGGGGATCGTGAAGAACCTTCAATGTAGTCTTGAATAGTCCTTTGTCAACAAAAGCTACTATCATACCTGGCTGAGCATCTAAGCCAGCAATAAAAGCGGATCGTTTGGAATTTGCCAATCCAAAGCGAACGCCAAAAAACAGAGCAATTACAAAAAAAAGAGAAACAAAAATAATAGCATAGATCGGTTTAGCCTTGCCATCAGAAATATCTTTGCTAATTAAACAGGGGTTTAACTCCTTCTGCGCATCTTGAAAAGAAGAGGTATCTCCATTATAATTTTCAAGCTCAGAAAAAAACTTAATATGAATTAAATCGAGAACATCCCGCATAACAGTTTTCAAAGAATTATCAGACAACCCTCGTACAACAACGGCTAAAGTTGCACGCGGCCCCTCTTCAATGATAAGCGAAAAATCTCCGGCTGAAATAACATTTACTTGTTCTGAATTTGATAAGGATAAGGAGTCTTTTATATAGTCTCTAACGGCGGTTAACATTGATGCAACCATATCGTCATCTGCCGTCTTAGTATCTTCTCGTGAAAGACTCGAAAGAAGTATGCCACTACGTGTATGTATAAGAAACACATGTTCAACTCTAAATTGAATCGTGTTTCTCAGTACAATTTCTAAAAAAGAAACACCTTCTTTCCAGGCTTGATAGCGCCAAAGCAAACGTTGGAATGAAAAAACCTGTTCTAAACCGACATTCATATTTGCCATTGTATCAATAAGCAACTGATTTATAGCGCGGCGTATAGCAGCTCCAATAACAGGAAAAAGAGCCGTAGATAAGGTATCTGGATCTTTGTGTACAGAGCTTTCAATTGCTCGCTCAGTTACTTCAACCATTGATTTGGAAATTTTACGGTTCTGAGCTTCCCCAAGATGCACCGCTTCTGGCAAAATTTTACCAACGGCCTCAGGGCTTATAGTTTCACCTTTTAAACGGTCGCGTAATTTTTTAACGTGGTATTTTTCTTCGGGGTCAAGATTTTTAAGCAAATCTTCCGAGGAAATTTCATTGGACATCATTGATCTCCGTCATCTTTTCTGCAATATAAATAAAGGCTTCTTCTACTCCTTTACCCGTTTTTGCACTAGTACGAGAAACTGGAATCCCTTCAGAACTGAATGCTGCATAATCTTGATCATCTAATAACCATTGAGTTTTAAGGTCTGATTTATTTAATAGCAGAGAAGTGGGTAAGCCAGGAAAAAGTTTTTTCATTGTAGCCCATGTACCGGTAACACTGTCTAAAGTATCAGGGCGAGTACCATCTGCTACCATTATATATCCTGAAAGCCCCCGTAAATAGGTGTCGGCAACCGATTGAAAATCATCCTTGCCTTCAAGGTCCCATATCATAAGGGTTACTTCTAGGTCATTTGAAAGCCTTAGTATTTTTTTATCAATTTTTACACCTACGGTAGACAAATAGGTGTCTGAAAATATATTCAAAACATATTTTTTAATGAGACTTGTTTTTCCTACGGCAAATGAACCTAATAGGCATATTTTTTTCTTTATCATTGGTTTCTCATATAGTTAACTAATATAATAATAGTATCTAACTCTTGGAAAGTAAAGGTTTATAGTGAAGACAAACCTATAAGCGCGGTGTAATAGTAAGAGAATAGTTTTCTATTTCGACAGTCCCTTTACCGCTAACAACTTCGGTACCAAGCTCGACACTAGTCAGATAATTGTCTGAAGAAAGAAGCCCTTTTTCTATTAGAAAATCTATAAATGTATGGATTTTAAGAGGCCCAGAAATAATAGGTTCTGTTGGAGCAAACGCAATATATATCCAGATATCCGGATTTTCTCCTGAAGAATCGCTGTGAGTTTCAAACACATATACATCAAAATTAGTATTGTTAACCCTTAGTTCATAAGTTTTTTTTCCAGCCGGGTACATTCCTTGATTAATATTCCAAATCATAATTTCGTGGGTTATAGATCCTCGAATATTTGACATATCAGTTATACCCCAAAGTGAAAACGCTATATTACAGATACCTTCTGCATCGTAGATAATTTTAAAATTTGCAGTAATATCAGCACTTCCCGCTTGCAGAGGAAATTCTGTTTTAATATGGGAAGGTTCATCCCAGGGCTTATCGCCATAAATAACTTCAGGGTATGAAACAACAGCATTTGATGTATCTGGCCAAATCCACTGCCAGCCAAATGCTTCTTTACCATCAAGGGTTTCCAAAAAAACACGTTGCCTATACGGTCCAGTTGCTGCCCCTTTGTTCCAAACATTATTAACAACAACAAATTTTTCTTTATAGGTAACCCATCCCCAGTCATCACGAACCTGCTCGGTAATAATACCTTCAGTCTTCGGGAACGGAGAATACGGATCATTCGCAGCGGTTTGTTTACAACCAAGTGCAAAAAGAGAAAAGCTAAGTAGCAAAAGAAAAGGAACTATTAATAATTTTCTACTTATCATTTAAGACTTCTTTTGGTAGGAAATAAATTACGAAATTATTGAGGATCTAATAATAAACGGCTGTTTATTTTTGCATCTATCTCATCTATATGTGCTGATTTAGCTAAAACATAAAGAATATCATTCTCTTTTAATTTTGTATAACCTTTTGGCATGATAATTTTACCATCTCGAACAATTGAACTTATTACTACTTCTTTCCCAAATTTTAATTCAGATAACCTAGTATTTATAGAAGCCGACTTTTCTTCAACATGTAACTCATACATATCAACATCGCTTTTTTGTATAGAATGAAGTTCTACTGTATGCGGAGAATCCGGTTTTCTTCTTTCTGTAAAATTAAAAAGTTTTGCCAATTGACCCAGGGTTGTCCCTTGAATAATACACGACAAAAATACTGCAAAAAAGATGGTATCAAAAATAAATCCATCACTATCAATACCGCTTGCTGCAGGATAGGTTGCAAGCACAATAGGAACGGCTCCCTTTACCCCACCCCACATTAAAAGTATTTTTTCTTTCATGGTATAAGAAAAAGGAAGAGTGGATATTAAGACGGCTATAGGGCGTGCAACAAACATCATTATACCAACAATTATTAATGCTTCTTTCCAAATATAAATAAACCGGGTAGGAAAGGCTAATAAGCCTAACATGATAAAAAGAGAAATATTAAAAATTGTTGCTATACTTTCAAGAAAGCTGCTTACATTACGCTTTGCTGGAAAATTGCTATTTCCTAGCCAATATCCCATAAAGAAAACAGCAATTATTCCGTTCGCTTTTAACAAATCAGAAACACCAAAAACAAAAAGAATACAGCCCAATATCAAAACATTATAATTGCTTCTGTTATCAGATCGTATGTGATTAAAAACAAACAGGGATAATTTATACCCAACAAATCCAATGCCTATACCGCCAAGAAATTGCCAAAACAATGCGACAATAGCTAACACGGGAGATTCAAATGCATTAGTAGCTATTTGGATAAAAGCAATAGTTAAAAGTATTGCCATGGGGTCATTTGCTGCAGACTCAACGTTCAATGTTGTTGCCAGTTTATTTTTAATTGGATTAGCTTTGGTAATCATAAAAACTGCAGCAGCATCGGTTGATGAAATTATCGATGAAATTATAAATGAATAAACAAGGTCGAATCCAAAAATAAAATGTATTAAAATACCAAGTGTTGCTGATGTTAATATAACACCTAAAGTGGCCAATGTTAACGATGGACCGGCAACACTCTGAAAAGATTCTCGAGTAACACGAAAACCTCCATCGAAAATAATAAATATTAACAGCACATCTGCAATATGTTTTGTTAATAATGCATTGTCAAAATAGAAAAGATTTAAGACATCACTACCAACAATAATACCAATTAGAATAAAACCAATTAAAAGAGGTAAGCCAATCTTTGTGCTTACTTTCGTAGACAATATTGAGAGTACAATTAATAAAGAAATAAATAAAAGCATTTAGGCTCCAAAACATAAATAGTAAATCAATAAGCCCTATTAGAAAATACTAGAATACCACAAAAATGAACAAATGTTAGCCTCAGTATAACATTTATTCGTAAGCAAATAACAATTTGTTATTGAGCATAAAGGGCAACATTACACCATTTAATTCACTCATCGGTAAAACATCATCAGAGATATTTATTTTTAGAACTTCGCGCATAAACTTTTGTCTTATTAATATTTTTTTAAATACTTCTGGATAATCTTTCTTTAAAGATTGACGAAGTTTTTCATCAGCAATTATTACTGTATCTTCGCAGATAGCCGATACAACAGGATTTTCCCGTGATACAATCATGTCACATTGTATATGAGAACCACTGTGAATTTTTATTGTTGAATCTTTATATATGGATGAATTAACCCATTCATCTGTAGCTATATAATGCCCAGGATTTAATCCAAGACCAAAATCAGCACCGCCAATAAGAGAATGTATTTTGCTAAATAACTCACCACCAGTACAACCAACTTTAATAGTTTCATACCATGTAGCAATAGCAGTCCAATAGACTTTATAAAAATCTTCGATGGTAGTACGTAGCTCTGGTAAAATTGAACTTTCATCGGTAGCTGCAAGCCCTACCCTACAACACAGAGAACCTCTCTGTGCATAGCACAATCCCATAACATCGCCCATTGATAGCGTTACAAAGGGACGCGGACTTTTTAATCCCATCGAAACAGAGCCTGCTCCAAAGTTTACCATTGGCGACATGGGATTAGGAGAAAAATCGTCCATACTCTTTTTAGAAAGTTCGGTTTCAGATATACCGACAGCAAGAGATTTTATTAACCTACGCATTACATTTGCAACTTTTGTTGCCTGGTAATCAATAAGCGCAATTTCTTCCGTTGTCCTAACCGTCATGCGAATACCGCGAGGTAACCCTGTCAAGTTTTTAGTTAGATTATATACTTGGTCTTTATTTACTACTTTGTATAATTCTTTAACAATATATTCGGGAACATCAAAACAATGATCTGCATCATCAACCTCGTTACCCTCAAAATACTTATAACCAGTTAAACCAATTTTAGATTTAGTATTGACGCCAATAAGTAAAAATAGCTCCCGTAATTTTTGAATACCTAAACGTGGTTGCCCCTGAAGACTAAAATGATTATAGCGTAATACAACAATGTCGTAGGGTACAACCTTGCTATACGATTGACCTTCATTTCCCACAACAATATATTTTTTGCCGTCATTAGAAAGGATAAATAAGGCTTCTTCAAACCTGCAATCGTATTTAGTAAAATATTCAATATTAGCAAAGTGCTCTCGATCACCATAGATAATGAGAAAATCGATTAATTTCTCATTCATTAGTGCAATTAATTCATTTACCCGTTCAATATAAACACTTGAGGAAAGTTCTACAGGCACCTCTTTTTGTTCCTCAAAAATAGATTTCGGACAATTACTAATGGTTACTTTTCTCATTATTTCCTCCTAAAGTGATTCTTTTAAGTATAAGTATGTTCATAACAGGTTGCAACTAAACTAAGAATTTATTAATTATATTTACTAATTATTTTTTCGCAAATCAAAAAGGCAGCAGGACAATATACAGAGTCCATCGCTAAACCAACTAATTTTCTCTGTATATTCAGAGATAAGGTATGGGGAAATTCCCTACACGATAATGTTCGATTTTCATATTCTGAACACGTATTATCTTCATTTAAAAAAGGACATGGAAGCTCTTTTAAAACATACCCAACGCCATCTGGGTCTTGCTCCAAATATTTATTCTGGAATTCTTTTATCGAACGCCCACTTGATTTGCATATGTGTTTTATATCTGTTTTTCTAAATCTTGGACCATAATTTCTACAACAATTCCCACATTGTTCACAATTAATTATAGAAAAAGCCTCTTCATGAAAACCATGAACAACGGTATCAAAATTTTTTATAGTAAGCTTCGACAAATATCGCATACTTCTCATTACATCTTTGTGTTTTGATTTGCTTCTATTTAGTATTCTTTCATATTCATCATTCATTGTTTATTTCCTTTGTTTTCAATAACTGATTGATTTTTTCCCTGTCTCTTTGCTTGGTATAGCGCAAGATC
>DUOS01000117.1 GCA_012838745.1 Treponema sp.
TAAACCAATCTATGGCCATTTCCATTGCCAAGGCTCCATCAGCTTCTGCTGACTGCCAAGTAATTGCATGAACTTTCCCAGCCTTTACTAACTCTTGTGTAACGGCACTATTTCCTGATGAAACAATTACAATATCTTTTCTTTCTGCGAGACCAACCGCCTTGCATAATCCCCGTGAGCCGTCGGCTGGATCTGAGAAGCAAATACCGGCAAGTTCATTACCATATTTTGCTAACCATGAACTTACTAAGGTTTGTGTATCGTCTTCGTTTATAGCGGTTTCCATAACAAGGCATTTCATTTGTGGCGCAATACTCTTTAGTTCAGTAATGATCGACCAAGTACGAGAAAAATAATTAGAGTTCCCTTTTGCATGGCGAACAATACCGTAGCCACCAGTGTAATTCATTTTTTCTGCAAACTCTCTAGCAAGTAGGCGAAACTGCCCCCAGTCGTTTGGTCCAGTCCATCCTAAAATATATTGAAATCCTTCGTCATTTGGTGTTGTGTTGCTGCCGATAACTGGGATATTTTTTTTGTTGATTTTTTTAAACCAAGCGGTGCTTTCTTGAACACTTGTAGGGGTGAGCAAAATAAGATCTGGTTTTGAACGAATAGCCAAATCTACTTGTTTTGATTGGGTTTCAGGGGAGTAATTTGCATTGTAGGATTCAAGACGAACGCCAAAGGCGTCGGCGAGTTTTTGACATCCAGCCTTGTATGAGGTGTGATAAGGATGGTCGCAAGATTCAAGGAGAACAACGCGTTTATTACGAGCACCATCGGCCGGTGATTCTGGAATGTTTACTTTATTTGTGTGCCACCCAGCGAATTCCAAGTCGTACCAATGAAGTGAATCTGTTTCTTCTCTAGTTTCAGGAGCTAGCGGACGAGAGGGTATTTCTGGTTGTTTCTTATTCCATTGAACTAAGGTTTGCCCGTCGCTAGAGCGCAGGTTGGAGGTATCTATTATGGTGAATCGTGTTATTTCTTGATCGACTATACTAATGCTTTCTGCATTTTCTGACCCTGCTTGAGATATGGCGTCAGTTGCTTTTTTTACACCTAAGACTTGTGAAGCAAAAGCCTCCATAGCAGCGGTGTTATCTTGTGAAATTCCTATAACACGACCCATAACAGAATCGATTTCTGCCGCTTTATCATCAATTGCTTTTGAGTTGTCTGTAACATCTTGGGTAATGCCAACGAGTTCTTCGAGGGCGGTGGTTAGTTCGCTTGTTCCTGCAGACATTTCGGAAAGACCTAAGGAAATTTCTGAAAAACTTTCTGAAACTTCTTTACTTCCACCAATTAGTTGTTTAATAGATTCATCTGTTTTAACGGTAAGGCGTTGAGATGATTCAATTGCAGAGACCATTGATGAAAGGCTAAGACTGATCTCGTTAGCGCTTTCTGTTGTTTTTTCTGCAAGGGACTTTATTTCATCTGCGACAACAGAGAATCCTTTGCCATGGTCTCCTGCGTGGGCTGCTTCAATGGCAGCGTTCATCGCGAGCATGGTAGTTTTTTCTGCAACTTCGTTTATAACGGAAATGAGATCGGTGACTAGGGATGCCGATTGTGCTATCCCCTGCATTGCTTCTCGGGTTTTTTGCATGTCCGCTCCACCTTGGGCGGCAAGTTGGTTGAGGGTAAGCGCAAGTTCTGTTTTTGCATGTGAAATTTTATCTATGTTGCGTATTGATGCAATGGTCTGCTCTACGGCAGCTGATGATTCGGTTACGCACGCAGATTGTGAATCAACGTGGATAACCGTTCTCGCTATTGTATTTCGTATTTCTCTGAGATATTCACGGGAAGAAACAATAAGAGTATTTAAGTTGTTTTCGCGATCTAGCATGATTAGAGAGGTTTTGTTAATTTCTTCAAGTGCTGTTGCTGCTTGAATTGATTGGGATGCGAGTTCTTTGCTTGCAATATTACTTTGAAAAATAATATTTTTAAGTTTAAAAATAATTTTATGTATGCGTGCGACAAAAATATTATGCGTTTTAGCAAGGGTTGCAAGCTCATCGTTACCTAAAACAGGCATTCTCTTAGTTAAATCTCCTTCAGAAGATTCTGAGAAATCTGAAAACTTTGCTAAGGCTTGAATTTTTTTGTATACAAGAAAATAAACGAGGGTAAAACTTGTAAGTGCCGAAAAAAGAAGTGTTAAAAAAAAGACAAGTAATATCATGGAGTTTGTTGTCGTTTTTAAAAAAAAGAATCCGGTTAGAGCTGTTAGCATTATGGAAAAAAAGAACGAACCAATAATTTTAAGCAAAACAGAATCTTTATTCATAGAAACTCCTAGTGTTGTATTGTTACAGTATAAGGGTTTCTATTCGTTTTTGCAGTAAGGATCTTATTTTAATTTAGAAATAAAAATTGCTCCAGGAGCGTCATCTCGTTCTTTTTTTACAAGGTATTTTTCATTTCGATTGGTAAAATAGTCTAAGGTTTTTCGAACGCCTAGTTCTTGTAGGTCGAAATCTGGTTTTACTTGTCGAATATACTGCATGAGTTGAGAAAGCATAACCCATCCTGATGTATCTGAAAGTTGATCAACTGCACGTTCTAAAAGAATTTCTGTTTTATTAAGTTTTTCTGTTGGTTGCTCTTGGTTTCGTCGATTCTTATTTGTTGGGTCTATATGTATAAATTCATTGCAGGCATTTACAAAAGAAGAAGGTGTTTTCTTTTCGCCTATACCTATTACAAACTTTCCCTGTTCGCGAACTCGCCCTGCAAGGCGGGTAAAGTCGCTATCGCTTGAAACAATACAAAAGCAATCAACGTGCTGAAGGTACAGCAAGTCCATGGCATCAATAATAAGTGCACTATCAGTAGAGTTTTTTCCAACGGTGTTGCTAAACTGTTGGATCGGTTGGATCGCATATTCAAGGAGATGTGTTTTCCACCCTTTCATTTTTTCCGAAGTCCAATCACCATAAATACGGCGAACTGATACAACGCCGTAGAGTGCTGTGCTTTCTGATATATCCTCAAGAAATTTATGAGAAATATTTTCTGCATCTATTAGTACTGCGATATTTTTGAATTTTTCAGACATAAGGAACCCCCAAACAAACTTATTACAAGTTTCATTCAAAA
>DUOS01000118.1 GCA_012838745.1 Treponema sp.
GAGTCCTACTCCTGCTAATTTAAAGCACCCGAAAGGGTGCTTTTTTATTTGCCTGTAGGACTCGATCGTGATTCACGTTCTTATTGACAGATGAGCTGCGGCTGGTCGATACTTAGGGTATGTCACTAGTTAGTATGGGCCCCCTTTTGAGGGATGCCTCTAAAAAACAGTATGCCGTTGGGGCGTTTAACATGGTTAATCTGGAGTTTTTGGGAGCGGTAATAGCTGCTGCGGAGAATCTCCAGACTCCGGTTATCGTCAATATTGCTGAAGTACACTTTTCTTTTATCGATGTGGAATTGTGTGCGCATGCTGTTCGTTTTGCGGCGGCTCGTTCTTCGGTACCGGTTGCCCTTAACCTTGATCATGGGCTTTCCTTTGAGACGGCAGCGCGCGCTCTTGCTCTGGGATTTACTTCGATAATGTTTGACGGATCGGGTTTGCCGCTAGAAGACAACATCCGGATCAGCGCTGAGATTGGACGGATGTGCCATGCGTCCGGAGCTGCTCTGGAAGCTGAACTCGGTTCCGTTGGAGCCGAAGGTGACGGCGGCTTAGAGTCTGAGGCTGATCCACGGCTGTTTACCGATCCTGAACTCGCAGAAGATTTTGTACGACGCACCTGTTGCGATGCCTTGGCGGTTGCTATCGGGAACTCTCATGGAAAATATAAGGGAGAGCCTCGACTGGATTTTGACCGCCTTGCTACCCTTCGTAAAGCTGCTGGAATACCCTTGGTGCTCCATGGTGGAAGTGGTATTAGTGCGGATGATTTTCGCCGAGCTATAGGACTAGGAATCTCTAAAATTAACTACTTCACTGGAATGTCTCAAGCTGCTTTAGAGCTTGTTCACAAACCGGCTGATAATAAAATCGAACAGTATAACGATTATCCTCAGCTAATCCTTGAAACAGGGCGAGCAGTGCGTTCTGTTGTTGAACAGCAAATGAGGGTTTTCCTTAATGGCGTGAAACCTCTGTAACCCTTGCTTTTTCGTTCTAATATGAGCATGATACCTCTCATGAATGGACAAAACAGAAAAGATATACACAGCGGTCTTTCGGTCTCGATAGTTCTCAAGGAAGATCAGCGAACTGGCAAACGAACGGAGGGTATCGTTCAAGATATCCTAACAAAATCCCCTACACATCCTCACGGTATTAAGGTACGCCTCGAATCTGGCCTTGTGGGCCGGGTGCAGGAAATACTGGCATAGGGGTTTTTCAATGTGTAAATTCAATCAACAAATTAAAAACAAGGCAGAACGTGTTTATGAAAAAAATGAGTGGTAAATGAATTATCTAAAAATATCAGCAGAAAATGCAGAATTTCAAATCATTGAATCTTTAAAAACAAATCGATCAAAAAGGGCAAAACATAAAGAAATATACATCGAAGGTATTGAATCTATAAAACAAGCTTTTTCAGCCGGAATCGATATTACTAGAATTATCACGTCGGATTTAAAGAATTTATCAGACTGGGGCAATCAACTTATTTCAAATTATGAAGATGCTAAAGTTATTGAAATGTCTAAAACATTATATAAAAAACTGTGTGATAGAGATGAGCCAGCGGAAATTGTTGTAACTGCTAGAATAAAAATTCTAAAATTAGCTGATATAAAATTAAGTACATTACCGTTTGTACTAATCTTTGATAGACCAAGTGATCATGGTAATTTTGGGTCAATCACTAGATCGGCTAATTCTTTTAATGTCGATTCTATTTTTATATTAGGGCATGGAATTGATTTTTATGATCCAAAGGTTATACGATCAAGTTTAGGAAGTGTTTTTCATTCTCAAATTGTAAATATAGAATCAATGGATCAGTTACGAAACTGGATAGTTGAGAAAAAAAAAGAAACAAATATTCAAATTATTGGAACTGATTCAACTGGTAGTGTTTCATTGCTAAATAATAAATTACAAACCCCTATTGCAATAATTCTGGGTAATGAAGCAAAGGGAATGAGTGTAGGACTCAAAGATATCTGTGATTATGTTACAAGTATTCCTATTTCCGGAGATGTTAATTCATTAAATGTTTCTTGTGCTGGGAGCATATTCTTATGGGACATATACAGAAATAGTAAAAACAATAACAGTTAGAAATAGTTCGAGTGAGGGCAATCTTTATTTTGAGGTTTTCCCCTTCAGTTGTTTACCGATATGCTTACCAGTTGTTTCGTAGGTCTTTTGATTTCAGGTTGGAATATTCACTATATCCTTCTATCATGGTTTTTTATGATTTCTAGTGATATTTTTGTTAACTGATAAAAAGCAGGGTAAACCTGTTTAAAAATCAGGAGATGCAAAATAGTCCTTTTATGGAACATAGTAAACAGTGTGCTGCTGTTGACGGTTAGAATAATATAGAATATATTTGAAGCAAGAGGCGGAAGATGGCAAAAACAATAACGGTAAGAATTGATGAGCACGTTTATGATATCTTTAAAAAAGCAGCAGATGGTCAAAAGCGTACAATATCAAATTATATCGAGTATGCAACTTTAAATTATACGGTAAATGATGCAATCGTAGATGATGTAGAAATGAATGAAATCTTAACAAATGAAAAAGATATTAAAAAAGGCTTGTCTGATATTTCTGCTGGTCGGTATAAAATAATTGGATAATTATAAAATTGCAGAAACCTTAACATTTGACAAGAAAATTAAGTCTAAAAAGTATAGTAATTTATATGACAAAATAGTTGATTATGTTTATCCGCTTCTTCGTTCTAATCCTTTTTTTGGTCCAAATATTAAGAAACTGAAAGGTGAATTTAAAGAAATTTATCGGTTTCGTATTGGAAAGTATCGTCTGTTCTATAAAATATCTGAAGAAACAGTAATTGTTTTTATTTTAGATATTGAAGCAAGAAAAGATGCTTACAAATAATAATTATTTGTTAATCAAAACATAGCAATTCCAACCCCGCGGTCGCCAATCATGGCTCGTTCACACGCGGGGCCTCCGCGCGTAGAAGTTCGCGTTGCTTAGAATTTCTGGCTCAGTCTTAATCTTACCGTTCTAAAAAATTTTCATAGGGGTGATGCTTTTCGATTGCCTTATATGCAGGGCGAATTATTTTTCCGTTATTTGCAAGTTCTTCTAGCCGGTGTGCAGACCATCCTACAATGCGAGACGCTGCAAAAAGAGGAGTGAAAAGCTCCTCGGGTAAATCGAGCATTTTATACACAAAGCCAGAATAAAAATCTATGTTTGCACTAACGCCTTTATACATTTTTCTTCTTTCAGAAATAACTTGTGGGGCAAGGCGCTCCACTAATGCAAAAAGGTCATACTCTTCTTCTCTACCTTTTTCTTTAGCAAGCTTTTTTACATAGGATTTAAATATGAGTGCGCGAGGATCTGAGTCGGAATATACTGCGTGTCCTATTCCATAAATCAAGCCAGATTTATCAAAGGCTTCTTTGTCGAGAATTTTATTTAAATAGTCTCGTACTTCTTCTTCATTAGTCCAATCTTTTACAGAGGCTTTAATATAATCGAGCATTTTTCCCGCTTTAATATTTGCTCCTCCGTGGCGTGGTCCTTTGAGAGATGCTAAGGCCGCTGCTACACATGAATAGGTATCCGTTCCAGAAGAGGTAACCACGTGTGTTGTAAAGGAAGAGTTATTTCCGCCTCCATGTTCAGCATGAAGAACTAATGCGAGGTCTAGGATTTTTGCTTCTTGTTCTGTAAATGAATCTTCTGTGCGTAACATGTGTAAAATATTTTGGGCAATAGAATATTCTGGCTTAGGTGCTTTTATTGTAATGCTTTGATTATTATGGGCAAAGGAAAAAGAATGATACGCATATACTATCATGGATGGAAACTGAGCAATAAGTTTTAATGATTGTGTAACAACGTTGGTGATCGACGTGTCTTCGGCTAAGTCGTCGAAGGTGTATAAGGTGAGAACGC
>DUOS01000002.1 GCA_012838745.1 Treponema sp.
GCAACAAAAAAGACTGTAGCTAAGAAAAAGTAACTACATTAAACCGGTTCGAAAGAACCGGTTTATTTATTGGTAAATCCAGCAAGACTTTTCTTGTTGCGTTGACAAATCTACTATCATTCTCTAAAATGGTACAATAATGACATCAGAAGAACTTCGTCGAAAGTATATTTCTTTTTTTGAAAGTAAGGGACATGTTAATATTTTTGGAAAGTCCTTACTTCCAGAAAATGATCCAACTGTTCTTTTCACCACAGCTGGAATGCATCCTCTTGTTCCCTATATTATTGGTGAAGAGCATCCATCTGGTACTCGATTAACAAACAGCCAAAAATGTATCCGTACTGGTGATATTGATGTCGTAGGAGATTCTAGCCATCTTACCTTTTTCGAAATGTTGGGTAATTGGTCTTTGGGTGATTATTTTAAAGAAGATGCAATCAAATTCAGTTATGAATTCTTAACGGGAACTGATTATCTAGGAATTTCCCCGGATTTATTGTCGGTTACTGTTTTTGCAGGTGAGGAAGGTATTCCTCGAGATGATGAATCTGCACAGCTTTGGGAAAGCCTTGGAATACCGAAAGAACGAATTCATTTCCTACCTCGATCTGATAACTGGTGGGGTCCAGCCGGTGAAACCGGGCCTTGTGGGCCTGATACTGAAATGTTCATTGATACGGGAAAAAATGCTTGTTCGACCGATTGTCGGCCTGGTTGTCACTGTGGAAAGTACATAGAAATTTGGAATGATGTGTTCATGCAGTACAATAAGCAAAAAGACGGTACTTTCGTTAAGCTAGAGAGAACCTGTGTAGATACCGGTATGGGCTTGGAACGAACCGTTGCCATGCTTCAGGGAAAAAAGTCAGTGTATGAAACAGAGATATTTCTTCCCCTTATTGCAAGTATCGAAAAATTATCAGGAAAGAAGTTTGGCGAAGATGAATCGATAGATACTTCTTTACGCATTGTTTGTGATCATTCCCGTGCTGCTACTTTTATTCTTGGTGATGAACGGGGTATTCCGCCTTCAAACGTAGGAGCTGGATATGTTCTTAGAAGATTAATACGTCGAGCTGTACGGCACGGGCGCAAGCTTGGTATCGACGGTGTATTTCTTTCAGAACCTGCAAAGATTGTCATAGATCAGTTTGTTTCTGTGTATCCAGAACTATTAGAAAACAAAGAGTTTATTCTTAACGAAATTCAAGCAGAAGAACGAAAATTTCTTGAAACCCTAAAAAAAGGCGAACTTGAATTTGAAAAGATGCTACCAAACTTATTAAAAAATCCTCAAAAAATTATGTCTGGGCGCTTAGCGTTTAAATTATATGATACTTATGGTTTTCCTATAGAACTTACCGAAGAACTAGCAAGAGAAAATGCCTTATCAGTTAACCGTGAAGAATTTGATGAGGCCTTTAAAAAGCACCAAGAATTATCTCGTGCTGGTGGTGATCAGGTTTTCAAAGGTGGTCTTGCTGACCACTCTGAGAAAACGACAGCCTATCATACAGCTACCCACTTGCTTCAAAAAGCTCTTTCTATAGTTTTAGGAGACCATATTTCTCAAAAGGGTTCAAATATAACTTCAGAACGTATGAGATTTGACTTTACCCATCCTCAACCGATGACAAAAGAAGAAATTGGTGAGGTAGAGCAAATTGTTAATCAACAAATTGCGGCAGATATTTCAGTTACTATAGAAATCATGCCGTTGGACGAAGCGAAAAAAGCGGGTGCAGTAGCATTGTTCGCAGATAAATACGAACAAAAGGTTAAAGTGTATTCCATCGGCTCTTTTTCTAAAGAAGTTTGCGGTGGGCCTCATGTAGAACGCACTGGCAACATGGGTTTATTCAAGATAAAAAAAGAACAGTCATCCTCAGCAGGGGTTCGTCGTATTCGTGCGATTTTAGAAAATAAGTAAAACCGTAACCTCTGCAGGGTAACTACTGTTTGTTTAGTTAATACTCCGTGATGGAACAAAGAAGGTATGAAATGAAGCGTTTAGGATTTTTCATTGCAATGAATCTTGTGGTATTTGGCGCTCTCTTTGCACAGACAGATTTGCAGCCGATAGCGACTGTAAAAATTCAAAAAAGTGAGCCCATTACTCTTAAGCAGCTCAAAACCCGTGTTGATGCGTATCAAAAAGAACTGGGCCGCGTTATGACACTTGAGGAAAGAAAAAAGGTTCTTGATACCTTAATAAACGAACGGTTGGTAGTACAGGCAGCTGAGAAAGAAGGTATGCGCATTCCCGATTCCGAAGTTAATCAGAACTTCATTCAAATGATATCACAACAGGTTGGTAGAAATATTACTGAGACTGAATTCGCTCAGCTTATTAAACAACAAACAGGGCTTTCTCTTGACGACTATATGCGCGCCCAAAATGGAATGAGTCTTGTTGATTACAAAAGCTTTCTTAAAAGCCAACTTATTGCCCAACGCTATGTTGTTGCAAAGAAGCAGGACGAAATAAAGAATGCCGCTAACGCAACAGATTCTGATATCCGGTCATACTATGAATTGAACAAGCAGAGCTTTGTTCAGCCTGATATGGTTAAAATATTTTTAGTTATTGTTCCTAAAAAAGATAATCCGTCTGCAGCAGAGTCCAAACTCCGTGACTATCAAAAGCAGCTTAAAGATAAACCTCAATCTGCAGGTGAAATAAGAATTCGTTCACAAAAAGCTGATGCTGATATTCAAGCAGGAGAAATGTTTGTAAATAAAAATGCAGCCGCATCAAAGCAATTAGGAATCTCCATGGATGCCTTGCTTAAGATATTCGCGATGAAAGAAAATGAAGTATCAGATGTTACAGAGACTGCAAACGATTTTCAGTGCTTTCTTGTACAGGAAAAGTTTTCTGCTAAAATTCTTGAAATTAGCGATGTAGTGAAACCCGGTACAACAGTGACCTTGTATGAATATATTAAGAATAATATGCAGTCACAGGCTACTAATGACGCAGTGAATGTTGCGCTTACACAGCTTATAAACGATCTTCGCAAACCCGAAAACTTCCAAATACTCCGCTCGGACGCAGAGTTAGATTCTATTCTTTCCTGGTAACATAATGGCAGGACGCAGAAAGGGAAGAATTATTGCGTTCCAAGCGCTATATGCTTGGGACGTTACGCATCGAGCTCTTGATGAATTACTCGAGTTTGATTGGGTCGAAACTAAAAAAC
>DUOS01000224.1 GCA_012838745.1 Treponema sp.
TCACCAGCCGGCTGTCTCCCACATAGATGTGCTTGCTCTGGCGCAAGTTAACCGTTCTATAGGTGTTGGTGGTTTGCCACATCTTGTTAAAATAAAGCGTCTCACCACTGGTGGTGGACTTGTTCGACCGCTGCCCGTCGGATCCGTACACATACGTTACGGTATAGGTTTTGTCAGAGGTTTTCACGAGCAGGTTCCGCTCATTCCACTGGTAATCGCGCTGATAGAGCGTATTGTTCGCCCCGTTATCACCAGCCTCCGTACCGAGCGCAAACCCGTAATCAGTACTATAAACATCGCCATCTCTATTCAGCACGGAGTTGTTTCCCATTGTGGGGGCATGCCCGCCTTCCCGTTCCGTTAAGACGTTGCCATTCCCGTCATACCGGTAAAATCGCGTACCCGCCTTCTCGAGGCGGTGGGCGTATCCGTCATAATATGAATAACCCATCGTGTAGTTCAAATTTTGCCCTATCGTAGACTGGGGCGTTACGGTAGAGGAACTTGACTTCTCTTCCATATTACAGAGCCCGTCATTTGAAAAGGTAAAATTCTGCTTGTAGTTCGAAATATAGGAAACGATTCCATACTGTTTATTCTCGGTTTTTCCGGTTGCACCGGTTAATTGATACAGGGAATCGTAGGAATACTCCTGTTTTGTCTCGAACCGGTTGGTTGAATTGGTATACGACGAAATGTTTCCCACAACATCAAACTCATAATCGATGTCTTGGTACACCGATGATTCAAAGAGCGTCTGTATGTTGCGTAACCACCGCCGCTTCGGGTCGTATTTATACGTAGTTTTCGTTCCATTTCCGTATTCGATGTATTTACGCTGCCCGAACTCGTCATACGCAATGTCGTTAACATACTCAAAATCATAATTGATCCTAAAACCGTGTACACTTTGGATTTGTCCGCCTTCATCGTACCCGTATGTTACAACTTCACCATCGGGAAATGTAATGGATTGCATGCGGCCTAAATAGTCGCTTGTATACTCCATCACCGCGGTCACATCGTCTGCCAGTGGCGTAAGACGCTTGATCACACGTTCTTCTCTAACGATTTCTCCGAGCTTTCCGTATTGGTATTCAATTGAGCCTGATTCATCCTGCATCCGGACGATTTTTCCCGCGCCGTTATTCTCGGCACCAGCAGAGCCAAACACATACACTGTGTCATCACTTACGGGATAATCGATTTTAGTAAGCCGGTTCATCTTATCGTATTCGTACTGAATGAACTGACCCCTAGCGCGCAATACGTTATCCGTTTCCCGAAAGACGTTTCCCGCCTTGTCGTACCAAGTTTCTTTGCGGCCGCTATCAATACTCTCGATCGCCGTTTTACGGCCGAGTAGATCATATTCAACGGTTATTTCATTATTTGCACTATCTCGAGCCGTCACCATTTCACCCAGCGCGTTATACTCATAGGTCGCCCGGGTAAGTTCCTTCCCAGATGAATCCATCCTGATAACTGCCGTTATATTCCCGCGCGGATCGCGCTCCTGAACGGTGATATTACCCTTGGGATCCCGGCTCTCGGTCCAGGCGGTCAAGCCGGTGATGCCGTACTTTGTACGCTGCTCGTATACGAGCGCTCCCGTGTCGCTGTCGTTCATGAATACACGCGTAACACGATCCTGAAAGTCATACTTTTTCTCGGTCGGGTTAACCAATCCGGTTATCCTGGTATCAAGTAAATCAGCCACCGATCCGTTTACAAATACGTTCTGCCCCTCGGCTACGGTTCGTCCTTTTTCGTCATATTGTACAGCACCGGATACGTTCCATCCCACGTGCCTCGTTCCATTATCATCACGCCGCTCACCGCGCTTAGCCATCCGCAACTTGCGGCCAAGCCCGTCAATATCTATCACCGTCTGCATTATTCCTGTATCATTGCTGTCGGTAATAATCTTGTTGTTTGTTACCGCGTACCAGCCAGATACTCCCACCGGTGTAACGTACGAATACTCAACCGCGGGCGTTCCGTTTTCATCGTCATACGGACTTACCACCGTCTGCAAGCGCAGGAAATCATCGTATGAATAGCACATGCGGTTCCCGTTTTCGTCAATCTCGGCCTCTTTAACAGCCCTCGTCATATCCCATTCAATCGCACTCTTATAGGCGTTAATACCGGGTGCGCTTCTTTCGATCCCTGTTACATACTGGTTATACTTTGAGTCGTACGTATACTTAGTACGGTCTCTATTAATTCCTTCAATGGCGGCAAGGTTTCCGTACTCATCCCACTCAAGGAGGGTGAATAGTGGATCTCCCGTTCCCGTCTTTTGAGACAGGGTTTTCATCATTCCGTTAACATCATAGGTCGCCGTTCTTGACCGCATAAGCCCCTTGTTGGTAGAAACCGTTATCGAAAGTGGATGATTGTGTAAGCCTTTTGGCTCTTTATTCCAATAGGTAATGTGCGCCGTTACGTCGTCGGATTCATCATCCTTCGTACCGCCGCAATCGCGAACAAACGTGATATTTCCGTATTCGGTATCGTCATTATAGATATACTTCATCGTATTCGTTATCGAATTTCCATTTGACTCGAACTGCGTTCGCGATTCCTCAAGAACTCGCGCAAAGGGCGCCGCATCAAGTGTGTTTTCTTGTTCACTGAGTTTTGTGTCATCAAGAGCACGCATGGTAATCAACGTTGCCATTCCCTTGGAATAATAGGCATCATTGGCATACCTGGTTACCTTTTTTGAACCGTACGCATCTCTCGTTTCTACAAATTTAAATCCCCAGAAATCCTTCGTTGCCCGGTCATACTTGCCGTCGCTATAATCAAACGTAGTGACGTAGCTCGTAACTGATTCGGGAACCTTATTTTTCGTATCGGGTGAATCGCTGAGCATCACCTTCGCAAGGCAGGTCCTGCTCTGGGGCATGTCGGTTGTGTTGCCAACCCGCTTCCATTCCAGTTCATAGTTACCACCCTGGGGAAGGGTGATCGTCTTCAAAAGTCCCATATTCTGCGTGATGTTCCGCTTTACATACAGTTTTTCCGTTCCCGGCACGCGAAGCACATGATCAACGAGCCCATCTCCATCTATGTCTGTCATCATGACCGAAACACCCGACAGGGAAACGTTCCCGTTAACACCGCCGCCGCCACTCGCCGAAATATGCACAAAGAGAAAGTTGGCGGGCCACGGAAGCGGGATCTTGATATCTCCTTTCACATTGACGCTTCCGGTGATCCCGATTGATACGCTAGAATTGTAACTAAGAACGTCAATATAGTTATTGATATTCACCCCAAACGGGTTTGGTATATGACCGTCATTAATACCGTTCAGCACACCCGAATTATCAACCACATCGCCAACAATCGGAAGTGCCGTTATGGCTGCGCTGGCAATATTTCCGTCCGTGTTTGTAACAAACGGGATTATGTCATTACAATCAAGTTCCCAGTTTTTTACCTCTACGCGTATCGGCGTTTTGGAAAACGACGAGCCATAATTTATATAGGCGGAAAGATGGGAATCCCCTTCTTTTTTACTAATCTTGTCCGGCAAGCCGTCGCCGTTGATATCCATGAACATATCGTTTGTCTGGTTGATTGAAGCAGAATAGCTAATTCCTCCTGCCAGTGATACAGATGCTGTATTTGTAGAACTCGACTGACTTAACGTAGAAGAGCTTCCCTTGCCAATACTTGCGGACAAACCAAAATTTTTCATTTCATTCGTTGAAATCCCGCCATCGAGGGCATTTTCTATTGTAGTCTCCACGAATGGCTCAAAACGGCTTCCAATATTGACGAAAAGACCACTAGTACTTACATAATCAGGAAGTCCGTCTCCGGTCATGTCAAGCAACCCGCGCGTTTGAGTGCTGGAGGATTCCGCAGAAGTAAGGCTCTTCGAGCCGCTGTTTGTAACTATTCTACTTGGTTTTCCAGTTGGCCCAAATTCAAGTGTCATCGAACCCGATGAGTTCAGGCTGGCACCGATAACTTCCGACTCATTTTCATTGTACGATAAGGCCCCACCGCCAGACATCGTATAAAAGTCCGAAAACACAACACCAACACCTGGCAGAGTGGATCTCGTGCCTGCAAAAACGTTTATGCCCGATTCTGAACTCGAAACAATATCAACGATACCATCGCCGTTGATATCCTGAACGCTTTGATACATGGAAGAGTAGCCTTTGTTGTGGCCTTTCTTACCATCTATGCTTCCACCAAAACTTGCAAAATCATCACCAAATGATATACTACCACTCAAGCCCATAACGGTATCGGTGGCCTTGCCGGAACTCTTCCTGAGCGGAACCATCTTAAAAGCCCATCTCCCCGGATTTTTCGTGTGACCGCCACAATCGGCGCTCATAATGCCCGGTATGGTATAATACGAACTTCCGCCCACTCTGTTTATGTTGATCGTGTCATGATGGATCAACGAACAGTATGTTTTAACTGTCTTTATCAGTTTTGTTTCATTATCGTCAATCACAAGATTCTCGCTCGTTAATTCTGTTACCGTACCAATTAGATAATCACCCGCTACATGCTCCTGACTATTCTCTTCCTTAAAATCTTCACAAGTTTTAGCCGTATTGGTTCCGTCAATATCATACGCAAGACCGGGTGTATTCGGAAGTGAATAGGGAGTGGCTATTTTGCCATCAAAACCTCCTCCCTTATCAAAGATTATTTCTGCATCCGCATCTTCGCGCGCCTTCTTTTCTGCACCATCCCCGTCCAAGTCCTGATACCTTGTTTTGTTTGAATAGAGCACATCTTCGCTAAATGCGTATCCGGGGTTTTGCGTACCGTGCCAGATTCCGTACAGCCAGCGTTTCACACCTCCATAGAGGACATCGCTCGTTTCAACGTTTACGTCAACGTCTACATAGTCGGTAAATGAGGCATTAAAATCAGGGGTCTTGCCATTATCCTCGTATTTTGGAGTCTTTGTTGTATACGAAGCGACATTCAAAGCAAGGTCTTCGGTTGAATAGTCCGTATTACTGTCCCATGTCGGTATCTCCACGGACACCCGGGTATATTTGGCAGTATTATAATCAAGATCATACAGCGATATCTTGTTATCGATAACAGTATATTCTGCATTGGCATAATACCGCACCGAACGGTTCAGTATTCGCCAATACCCCAGATTGTATTCCTTCGTATACTCGATCAGCGCCGCATACCCTTCTTTTTCGTCTTTATCGTCTTCAGGGTCAAGCTTGTCAAGATAATCATCGCCAATATCAGGATTCCATCCATTTTTCAGCGTATACCAGTCGCCGTTAAGTTCGTAATACGGCAAGAAATCACGCAGCAACGCGTACAGGGCATATACTTCAAGCAAGCCTGCGAATTCGGCAGTTTGTGCTTCCGTTAGTTCCCGTAAGTTAAGCAAGTCGGGATCTTCGGGATCGGTTTCATAGAACGCGTAGAATGCGGTATACTCTTCTTCGCTTAACGACTGTTGAATTTTAGCCAATTCAACAGCTGTCAGTATTTTCCATTCGTTGCCATCCGGAGAATACGGCACTCGTTCCGAGCGGATTATTTCCATCTCTTCGGGACTGATTTTATCCGTTATCCGCTGGTAATTCGTAAAGTGATAGATCTGGTCATAGAACTTCGAAAACGTATCCGGATCGGTAGTGGAAACTTTCACGATCAATGAACTGTCTTTTATCGGGGGTACCTCTACGGTAACGTCATCAATTTTCAACTCGGTGCCATCGCTATCAACTGATATCAATTTAGGTGAAGCCGCGTTCAGATTTATTTTCCACTTACGATCTTCAACTTCATCGATATACAGCGAATTTCCGCCGATCTCCCGATATCCGGGAGCTTTCGGAACACGCGTGGAGACCGACTCCGGGTTACCGAACCGTTCGAAAAACTTCTCCTCGTTATTCCACGAAGCGCCCCGACTTCCGTCTATCCAGGTATAAAGGCCAATGTCGCGCCGTGTGTCCTTATCCAGTCTCGACATCAAATCCAAGATACAGTCTCTGGGATAAACTGTTTTATTTAGCTCACCTGTCTCATCATAGCCAAGTATCACATAGTTGCTTTGAACAGAAACATCGTAAGTGCGTCTTGTGTGATAATAGGTATCGGATACCTGATCAAACACATAATAGGAATAAAAAAGTTTTTTATATGCATTCTGTAACTCAATGTCACCAATATTATTCAGCTTGGCGGCAAGTTTCCTGAAATTTTCTGAACTCACCACAGAGGGAACAAAATAGCCCCTCTCTATTAGTTGTTCTGCAATCATGGTTTTTTGCAACGGCGTCAGATCATTGGACTGCTCCCATTGTATCCTTACATACGTAAAAATCATGTGTGTTTTATAGATCAATTTTAAAACGTCCGGAAGGCTATTATAGGTATTCTTTTGAATCTGATGAGGAGGGTGATACTCATTTACGTTCGTAAAACCGGAAAAATACTGTATTGTTTTGTACTGTATCTTGGTATTCCAGTCTAGGCAATCGCCATTGGTATCCATACCTCCATCAGGCACAAAATAGAGAGACTTATTCTCATCAACTGTATACTCTTTTGTTGCGGGATCATCCGCGGGTTGTGCCGGAATTGAAAGAACCTGACTGGGCTCGGTGTTGTCGGCATAGTAAGTTCTAGCCTTCACTCCATCACTACTGCCATTCCCGGTGCTTACCGTATGGGTTAGTTCAAGGGTGCCGCTTTTTGGCGCTTTCCATGCCCGGAACGGCGTTTGTTGGTAGAAGGCAATATCATACCGGGTTTTCTTTTCCGGAGTTATTTGAACTGTTGTATCCTGGTAATCTCCTCCATCAGTATAAAAAGACCGTTTTTTAAAAGAACCGTCGATATTCTTCAGATAATAAGATTCCCCTGATATGATAAAATCCTGCAGCCCGTCGCCGTCAACATCCATGAACGATGTATGAAGATCACTCCAGGAATCTTGATAGGTCGTTGCATAGCTTAAACCTGATGGAGGATTTATCGGCAAACTAAGTCCAATTCCTCCATATACATTCCAACCTTCTGTTCGTCCTTTTTGTTTCTCAAGATTAATTTCAGGCGAATCTTCAAGCGTAACAGGTTCCATGTCACCATCGATAAATCCCAGTTCGTTTTGGTACCGTACATTGACGCCTTTGCTCGTCTTTGTGACACTGTCAGGCCGACCATTGCCGTCCATATCAACGAGAGTTTGCCGTACCTGCGATTCACCGCCACTTGACGACATTGAACCGCCGATCGACCCTCGTAGATCAACCTGCTCAAAACCAAAACCGCCACCAGCAGAGGCGGAACCATTAATTCCCGCATTTACGCTTTCGGTAACCTGCAACCCGCGATCAAGTTTCCATTCTTCCACATCATCAAATATTTCGTAGTGTTCGGTCGCCTCATCCCGTTTAGGCATATAGTAGTCAAACGTATACCGATAGAAAACCTGTTCTCCTATTCGTTGACCAAACGCCATGAGTTGTGTGAACCCCAGTTCGCTAAATTTCTGTTCAAAAAAATAACTGCGTATCTCTTGCGATTCACTTCCATCCTCATACCCGATCCATACGTTCGTTATCAGTTTCCCCTGTTTGGAAATGAACTTGCCCCGTCCGTCCAGACGTGCATCTTCTCTGTCAGTATAAGTAAACTTGACCTTGTATGGCCCGATAGCATTTTTATACCCGGTGTACGAAATCGTATCGATATACACATAATCATCGTATTTGACATACTCGTACGTAATGGTGTTCCCGTGCACATCGCGCTCTTCGGTCAGGTACCAGGTATATTTTGACTGTGCATTTATTCCGGTCCAGGAATCATCGTTCCCACCATACGTTCTGACGACTCCGTTCTTGTCGGTAACCCGCCAGTAATTCTCGCCGCCACTGACTATCCAGAGGATTTCTTCATATCCCGTATCTTTCGTTCGGTAATATTTGCGCATACCGGTGTCCGTGGTATTACTTTCGTGCCCGACCAGTACAACGCCATCCTTGACATAGGTATTTTTTATGTAGTTCCCATAATCGGGTAAGCCCCATCGGGTGTCGGTACTGATACTTCCACCGGTCTGAATGTCAAAACCGCGGCCGCAGAGCCCTGACCCGGCGGATGAATAGGTCAACGCGACCTGCGGAGCCATTCCAGCCCGACCGGAGGGAAGCTGGAAATTGATCCTGAAGTTCCCACCGCCAAACGAGTCTCCCTCAAGGCCTTCCAGTTTTGCAACACCGGTCGATGGATCGGCGGCTTCAAGATTCTTTATTGAATTGATATTGAAGGATAGTGGAGACGGCCCCTCCGGCAAGGTAAGCGTGGCATTAATCATGTCGGTAAAATGAGTTGTAGAGCTCCTGAGCTTCAAGGTTTCTTTGTCGATCCCCTTGCGTTCAAGACGCTCCCACCGCTCTGCCGTAGTATCATAAAAATATGTATACATATTTTCGAGCGCATCGGGGTTTTCGTTTATCGAAGCATCATACCCTATCCGTATCGTGACCGGCTTTAAAAATTGTGTACCCGCTGGCTCGAATCTCCACCCGCCACCGCCGGAGGTAACATTCATCAGTTCGTCACCAGTCGCCTCGGTAGCCGGTAATCTGGTTATCCGTATTTCAGTGTTTTTTTCAAGCGCGCCGGGGGGAATATCTATTTCAGCCCCTTGCGCAATGATCGTTCCCCCTTCTTCGGCAGTAATGACCGCGCCGACGCTATCACTCTGCAGGGCGACAACCGGGGTATCATGCTGAATAAAAGGTGTATTGTAATGTGGTACTGTGCTTTGCGCCGATTCAGCGGAAAGCGTTGATGGAATCAACAGCGCAAGATAAACACTTGCGATATACATCGCTATCATCTGCTTCGTTACTGATTTCATTTTTTATCCCCCATAACAATACTTTAATATTCCTTAAAACTTACGCTGACCGGAACAGACGGAAAATCATCTTGCGGTGAAACAACTACTATGTACCCACTCCTGCCACTTTCATGTGCCGGATCATTGATAGTAAAAGATTCTATCTCGAGATCATTTATGAATAATGTGTATTTTTTTTCTTCTTTGTCATAATTCAAAACAAGCTTATTCTCTACACCTTTTCCTTTTCTTAAGTGGTTACAATTTTTCCATCCAATAACTGATTCATAATTTGCGCCTATTACCTTACCAACCGTATAACGGCCCTGGGTATTGATCATGACCGTTACCATGGTATACCCGTAATCTTCGCGATACGCATGACAGACCACGATTCCATACCCGGCGATATTATCACCAGAAATCTTGCTAAGAAAAACAATCCTTTCTTTAAAATCCTCGTGTTGAAATTTTTTGTTTAGACTCCAGAGTGTATATCCATACGAGGACCAATATGCTCCATTGCTTGTAGTTATTTTTGTGGTCTTTGTGCCCTCGTCGTATGTAAACAGTTCATCTACCTGTTGGATGGGATCTGTTGGATCATATTGCGGCCCTCCTCCACCACCAGAAGAACCACATGACGAGAAAAAGAACAAACAAAAAAATAGTACTGCAAGTGCCCGTATCATAGATTCACTCCTTATTCATACTTGATAACACTAATCAGTTTAATGGTGTAGGAAACAATACCCCCACCTGTTTGCTCAACGGACCCTAAAAAAACGGCTTTGTGCGGCTCTATTGCAAAAGAAATTCGTCTTGTGACATCTTCTGTATTATTTACTTCAAACACGGTACTATTTGTTACGTTATTAGTGGTTCCGTTTGACGTAACCTTATAATGAGTTGCATTGCCAGCAGGCGCAATTTGTTCGTTAATTGTAATTTGCGCTTTTCTCTTTGGCCCAAGCTCAACGTAATACCAGTCCACATCATAAACTTGCTGTCCATCATGCGATATAAAATAGTACATGTTCGAAATTCTATCTGAAAGCAAAAGTGTCGCTTTCTCCTTTGTATTGTTATCCTCAAACTCATCCTTTATGAGGGATGAGCTTACCCCGTATACCGGTAATGAAGGTGGATACACTGTATCACCCCTGATTTTTATCAATCTGTACAAATAACAATCAGCATCTATAAGCCCTGCGTCCTGATAAAATATTTTCTTTCCCCGATACACTACCGAATATGTCGGAACGGCCATATCGAATGAACGCTCAAGAATGTATTCATCCGCACATTCATCATCACTCCAGGATACTAAAATGGTATTCTCAACTTCAAAAGATCTTACTATGGGTTTCTCAAAGGCAGGATCTTCGTTCGGTCGTTCCAGTTCATCCATTATTCCCGATGAACAACAAACCTGGAACAAAATAACCATGAGTGCTAAAATCGATTTTTTAAACAGTATTCGTCTTTTCATGTTTTACTCTCGCCACTTTTTTTTTGACAGGTTATATACGATACCCAACGAAGGCTCTATGGAAGGTTGCAGTGGATCATAGAATCGCAATCCGAAATCAACCGTAAAAGTCATATCCATTTTTTGAAATGCCCTGAACCGAATACCGGGACGAAGCTTTATTCCCATAGCACTCTCGAAAAAACTTTCGCTTCCCGAATTTCTTGGAGCATACGTCATAAAATCCATGGTATACATAGGTACGATTCCAAAAAAAAGTGTCGATCTCGGATTCCACTGACGGTAAAGAGCTACCGGAAGTTCCACAGTAACGCTATGTATACTAGCCTCATAATGTGAAGGATCACCCATCCCGTAGCGGAAATTAAGCATTAGTCCAAATGATAGAAACCATACATCTCCATGAAACAAAAAAAGCCGGTCGACGGGAATGAACTCTAAACCTATTGTGGCGGAACCAGTTCCTGTAATAGTAGAATTCCAGATCCCAGAAGTATAAGTCCAATATCCAATACTAAAAGGAATATTGAACAGCATTTCACGGCTGTCTTTCGAAATTCCTTCTATAGAAACATGAAATTTATCCATAATATACAGTACAATCTTTTCCGCAACATCAGATATCATCCTGTCATATTTTGTCTTGTCATCAGATGCATAAAAGATGTGCTTTACCCGAGAATCATTGACATCAAGAAGCTTTAACTCGATCGCCCATGAGTAGTCAGTAGTCTTTATGTACCCGTATAAAAGGTAATCAGTTCCAAGTTCATTACCAAGGCGTATTGCGTCAAGAAACGATGCGGGAGGATTTATATCTAATAAACCAACCGATTCAAATCCAAGAATATTTGCTCCATCAAGTTGTTTTAGGGCAATAGTAATATCATTATGTGAATTGTTTTTTTTCTTGGTCGTACTCTCTTGCTCGTTAATGATATGCACGGGAGCGACTACTATTCTCTCGGCAACAACATAGGTAGAAATTGAAGAAATAATAATAATGAATAATAGACGTCTCATTCTATTTCCCTCGTGTTCGATAGTGCGTTTAGTTCAGTCGTGATATACTGTTTCATTTCATCAATTTCCTGATTGTGAAAACCGTTTTTTTCAAGAAATGAAAGCTCAGCTAAAATGCCGGAATAATTTTCAATATTCATTCTATTTTTGTTAAACAAACAATACACAAACAGGAACTTAGCTTCTTGGTTTTCCGGCTGTTCGTCAACAACAGAACGCAACAAATCATGAGCTTCGGTATACTTTCCTTTTTTGATATATGAACGTGCATCTTCGATTCTTTGTGATACGGTTTTATCTGAAAGCAGAACATCCACCCTCTTCTTTTTTTCTTCCTTAAGCAAGTCGCTGTAAACTACATCAATTTTCTCGATGCCACGAGTTATTCTCATAAAGCCGTTATTGATTTCTTTTGACAAAGTGATTTCGGTCGTCGTGATTGCTGTATCCAGTTGTCTTGTTGATTCATTAATTTCAAGGAGAATTTTCTCTTTCGATTCACTCACTATCCGTTGCGTTTGCCATCGGAAGATAGTCAAAATCAGCAGTACAGTAATAATACAATTAGCTACCAACATGGTAATTGCTTTTAGTACGGCACTATGCCTGACCATAAATTGCTTGAACTTATATATTTTCACTTTTCAATCTCTTTGTTTATTCGATTTTTGAGAGCGTTAACAGATTCATCTGTATACCCTTGTGCTTCGATCTCTAATAACTTTGTGGCCGCAGATTCATACTCACCTTTTTGGTATAAAACTATAGTCTGCAGGAAAAGAATATCGCAGCGATTATTTCCAATTACAGCCGCGCGATCGAGGAATGAGAATGCTTCATTAAAGGAATTTATATCAAGAGCTGTCTCGGCGAGTGTAAGCAATTGGGCAGTATTTATCATCTTAAAGTATAAAACGTTCATGGGATCAAAACTGAATGTTTGATGTACGTCCTCATATCCTGCCTTTTTCAACGTAATTCCATAATCACCACCTTTATTGGAAGAAAGGATAAAACGCCCCTGAATATCAGATTCACCTATTTTTTTTTCATTGACAAAGACTTGTACATTGGTTACTGCGATATTATCGAAATCATAAATCATACCATACATGATGCCATCCATATCATGAATCGGCCTGGATTTAACCGAGCTACAAGAAGCAGCAAAAAGGCTGCCAATGAAGACTGGCAAAATCAAAAAAATAATAAACTTTACTCGCATTATTCTCCCCTCTTAATTTCATATAACTCTGATTCTATCCTCGCCTCATAGGTATTATCAGTAATCTGTTTACACGACATCGTTCCCTGCCCGCCAAGCAGGAAGGCTAAAATATCTCCACTGTGCAACTTTGTGTATATGTATTGATTACCCATCTCGCCTGTAATTGCTCCGATATAGGTCAAACTTAATCGAGGCTTTCCTGATAGATTTTCTTTGTTGTTTTCCATAAGGTGCGAGGCTTGTTTTCTTTCGGATAATGCATAGTAATTTTTTTTTATTTCAAATATTCTCGACAACGTAAAATCAATTCGTTTACTAGCAGCAAAACTTTCAATAGGACTAGCAAACACGGGAGTTTGTATTCGAAGCGTTACATCAAGCGCATATGTCGGAGTCAAATTTCTAATTTGAATTTGTGTGAACTTGAATCGGGTAGGCTCACGATTAGCAAAAGTTAAAAATTTAGCGATACTATCATTCGTGGCGATTACTGAATATTCGATTTCTTCGCCATTACCAGTCTGAATAAAATTATAACGGTTTACAACACATTGATTTTCTTGTAATAGTCTCCTAATCGTTGCCGCATAATCTGACCTACTCTCAAAGAATGAAAATTCATTTGCTTTGTTTTCTTCTTTGATAAGGATTTTCAGTTTTTCAATTTCTTTGTTAACATCATTATTTTCAACGTGCTTACTAACACTCGGCTCGACAGATCCAGACAAAGAAAAAAGTTCAACACCCTTCACCATGCTTACACTTCGCATAATACTATTTGATATCATGTGGTTTTTTTCGAAACACTGCAGTACCTGTAAGGCGTCTTGGGCAACTGCCTCTATCTGAAAAAATCCATTCATAAATGTAGCCGAAAGTATTTGAGTTTTACTATCAAGAGTGGTAGCGACTAGCTGCATTACATCAAAGGGATAAACGGCCCTCGTTTTTAACAAAGCCGTAAACTCATCATGCAGTCTGGTTTTCGTTGCAACAAGCTCTGCTTGTTCTTTTCTCTGCTGTCCACTTCGTATCTCAGACTGCCGATTCTGAAAGTCCCGTTGCCGAACTACCTCGTGATACCGTACCGTAACCGAAAGACATCCAATAAAAATCAAAAAAAGCAGAACTACATAGAGTTTTCGTTTCCGTAAATATTCAGAGGATTTACGAATAAAAATGGCATCATTGTCGATTGATACAAATAGGTCCTCTCTAAAAATGATAGTAGCTTGATCAACCGAAGAATACGCTTCCGAGAAACGGGTATCCCGTTTTGAACGAATAATGTATATATGCTCACAACCATCGCCTGAAAGACTAGAAAGTTCCTCGGTAAAAGAAGCTGAATCCATATTTTTAACATAGGTACTTTTTAATACCCAGTTTGAAAAAGTACAAACCTCGAACCAATCATGATCGATGAAGCATACAGATCCTTGACGTATCCGAAGATTATTTTTGATCACCAATGTTGAAAGATATTGCGCGTTTTGAGATAGTACTTTTGATATGACAAAAACAATATAGGAATCTTTCTCGTTTCCATTCCGCTTGTAGTCAAATGCATAATTTTCAATGTTGCCTGGGAATATAGTTACCAGTTTAAAACTAATGGCTTTTTCCAGCTTGCTTCCTTTCAAGCCCTTTATTGAAAGAATAAAAATGGAATAAACTCTCCTGTCAGTTAGCGTAACATTTTCAAGTCTATTTCCCATCGCTCATGCTCCAATCTACTAAACGATATTCTTTAACCATTCGCGACTTGTTATTTTTATCCGGAATTCCCCCAATTAAAGCGTTTACTGTAACATCGTGAATTGTAAAAAATAATTCCCAGAAGGAAGTTTTTCCACCTAAATAAGTAAAAAGCCTGCTTGATTCTGGTACCTTCAAAACAGCACTAATATCGGTATCGTCAACCGGCCCAAAACCAAATCTGGCTATCATCCTCTCATTTGCAGCGCTAACCTTTTCTATTCCAAAAAACCCGCTATATAACAGTGGCGTTAGTATCTCGGGTTCTATCATATTAACATTCGTCATTGGCATAGTATTAACAACAGGGAATAACACATCGGTATCCGTTGAATTGAACGTAGCCGAAATTTCCTTAAAAGCAAACGATTTCTGTTCGTTTATATTCAACCATCCCAAAACAGTACATGATGCTAATACCGGTCTTTTAATAAATTGTTCTAAAGCTGCATTAGTCATGGAAAAACCATTCTCGTCACGATGCTTTATGTATGAAATAGCAGATTCACCTAAAAATAAGTATTCGCTAATACTCGAGCTCGCTAAAAGGTCATCTGGCATAAAATCGATATGATATCCACTGGACACATCTTTCAGGATCAACTCGTTTTTATCATACTTGCTTCTCAAAAAAAGAATAGAAGGATCGTCTGGATAATCTATCTCATCATTAACCATGATTTGCATGTCAGATATTACTAAGTACAATAAATGTTTTATTTCTTTCATCCTTTGATTTTCAATAACATTTTTTGTATAGTAATCAAAGCTTGAAAAAGCATAAACAGACAATCCGCTTAATAAAACCGAGATGAAAAGTATTATCAGCAAGCTACCCGGTTCGATGGATCCCTGCTTTCGTTTATAACGGTTCATGGGGACTCCATAACCGGCAGCGATGCAAACACAGCATCGGTCATCGCCTCTACACCGTTTACTGAATAAACAACCCGTAAACCGCGTATAGTGGATTTGGTATCCAATAGCGATTTAATACTTTGTATATCATTTTTATACTTTGAATTTCTAACTCCTTCCATTATGGAAGGGATATATGTATCGGCTATATCCCAATAAGGAATATGAACTTCATCACATGTTCTCCGTATAAAATGATCGATGGATAAAAGGCGAATAGCTACGGAATAATTACTAAATGCCTTTTTGTTTGCATTCATTGATACATTAATAAAATTTGCACTAGCACCACCCATGAGCACCACGATCGCGATTACAATGAGAGTCTCCATAAGTGTATAGCCATGATCCGAATTCATATCGTACCTTTTATCGCAATTCGTCTTGTACATTTGCATTTCTTTCCTGTATTTCCTTACATGCATCACGCAAAAAATCACCACCATTATGTGCAACTACTGCAAACCCGAAATAAATTGCCGAAAAGCAAATGAGAAAAATAAATAGGGTAATAATACTTCGAAGTAAAATACTACCTTCGTCAGTCTTTCCATGACAAAATGTCTGCATCGTTCCCTTCTCCTCCCTGCTTTGCATCAGCCCCAAGAGATGCCAATTCAAAAGGCAGCCCGCTTTGACTAGGAACCGTATAAATATACTCATTACCCCAAGGATCTTTCGGTATCTCTTTATACATATATGGACCACTCCAGTTATTGCTTACCGGTTCAATGCCTGGTTTAGACCAGAGCGCTGATAACCCCTGCTCTTCGCTCGGATATCGCCCATTGTCAATATAGTATGATTCCAATGCCACACAGAATGAATCTATTTGGCTTCTAGCTGTTGCGATCCTTGCCTTGTCCAGATACTGTATCGCCATGAATCCAACAGAGGATGTTAAGATCAAGACGATCGCAATAACAATGAGGGTTTCCATAAACGTCCACCCCTCTTCTGAATTCACTGTGTTCGAATTTTCGTTTTTCATAAGACCTTCCCATATAGTGAAAAAATAGGTAACACAAACTGAATTATCAGAACAAGAACAACCACGCCAACAAGAAGTGTAATTACCGGCTCAATCATGGTCATTATCATTTCGGAAGCCTGCTCGACATCTTGTTGATAGTACTCACGAATTTGAGTAAAGACATTCTCCACCTTACCAGTTCGCTCGCCAATCGATATCCATGTTGAAAGGTAAGAAGGAAATTCATCGTGAATTACTACTGAATCTGAAAGCCTGTCACCGGCCTGAATTTTCGTATGAACCTGCAATAGCGCGTCGGCGTATGCCTGATTTTTAACAACAGTCGCAGCCTCATGTAATGCGGATACCATGGGGATTCCTGCCCCGATCAACATTTCCATTGCAAATGAAAATTCCAGTGTCTGATAGGCCTTAAGAACCCCTCCAATACGTGGAATCTTAAGAAGGAGTCTATCGGTAAACAAGAGAATTCCACGATTCCTTTTACGAGTGATTGTTAAGAGGCAAATGGAAATTATCATCAAAACAAATAATGATAACGAAAACCGGATATTGGAAATGAAAGCATTCATCGACAATACCGCTGTTTCGTCGTTATTCACCTTGAATGCCGATACAATCTCCATCATGTGCGGGAGTACATAAAGCACAATTCCTATACAGCCCAGTACTGCAAATATCAATACCATTGAAGGATAAATCATTGCATTCATAAGTTTTTTCTTGATCTTTCTTTCTGTATGTAGGTAATTCGACATTCGTTGGAAAACTCCGGATACATCGCCGATCTTTTCCCCAAGTCGTATAAGTGAATAGTATAATTGAGAAAATGCCGAGGGCAATAATCCGACTACTTTATGAAAGGGATATCCCTTTTCCAGCCCAAACAAAATATCTGCGCAAAGAAAGCCCACCTGTTTATCTGCTGATATAGAACCACATATCGCAATAGAATCTTTAATAGTAAGGCCAGATTTCAGCAGATTTGATATCATGTCCGTGAACAGTATAATGGATTCTTTATTATAATATTTTCTTTTTATAATCTGGGCTTCCGATTGTATCTGCCTATATGAAACCAGGGACAACTGTGGTTCGATTGAGGCGATCAGTTCACGATCGCTGAAAGCTTCACGGAATATTTTTTTCTTTTTACCGATAGCATTTGTAACGATGCATTCATAGAGAGGCATTATAATAATACCTCCCGTTGAATCTCGGGATACGTAGTGACCCCCTGAGATAATTTAATCAATGCATCATATGCCATTGTTTTCATTCCCGCTTTTATTGCATGCTTAAGAATATCGCCGGTTTTCTCACCACTCGAAATCATATGTTCGATTGATTGCGTAACTTCAAAAACTTCAGCAACAACTGTTCGACCCCTAAACCCTGTATAATTGCAAGCCGGACAACCTTTCGATTCATTCATGGTCTTGCCAATAATGCCGTATCGATCACACAAGTCCCGAATTTTTTTTGGCATCGACACCTTTTCTGTACAGGACGGACAAACTTTTCTCACTAAACGTTGTGCAACAGAATATTTAAGAACAGCAGCAATCAAGTACGGCTCAATACCCATATTTGAAAGCCGGGTAATAACAGAGATGCTGTCATTGGTATGCAAGGTCGAAAGAATCAAGTGCCCTGTCAACGCGGACCGAAGTGCAATTTCGGCAGTATCTGTATCACGTATTTCACCGACCATGATAACGTTCGGATCCTGACGCAAAACACGCCTAAGCATCGTATCAAATCCAAGATTTATTTCTGTATTAATCTGTATCTGGTTTACGCCCGATATCACATGTTCAACAGGATCTTCAATTGTTATTATTTTCAAGTCTTCATGTGGTAATGTCTGTAATAAAGCATGTAGAGTCGTTGTTTTTCCGCTTCCTGTCGGACCTGTCAAAAGAATCAATCCATTCGGTCTTTTTATAGAATCACATATCATATTAAAATCACATTGACTAAAACCAAGGGTATCGACAGTCATAGTTTCTGAAGACTTATTGAAAAGTCGCAAGACTATAGACTCACCATTTGATATTGGAATAGTGGACACACGAATATCGATGGTAGTGCCTGAGATTTTCAAAGTTAATCGACCATCCTGGGGCAAACGCTTTTCCATACTGTTGAGATCAGCCATTATTTTAATGCGATTTGAAATCGTGGAAAATATTTCCTTGTCCAGTTTTTTTACAACTCGCAACAAGCCATCAATACGATATCTGATGAGAACATTTTCACGCATAGATTCTATGTGTATATCGGAAGCACCAAGCCTTATTGCCTCAATACACATTGAGTTAATTATATTAACGACAGGAGCATCCTGGTTTACGGTCTCGATATCTATAATTCCGCATTCGGAAATTTTCGATTCACCATGCATGCTTACTTCAGTTGTACCGCCAATATATTCTGCGAAGTCGGCTTTGGTTATCACATGAAAAAAAGCCTTTTTGGGTATGTGGAACCCTTCAAGGTATTGCACCAAATTACTGTCATAACCTTCTACTAATCCAATATTTATCTCTGTATCTGTTTCTTGTATTTTTATAACGCCTCTACTGCTAATAAACTCACGAGTATATTGCGCCCCGTACTCCGGCAGGAAAGAGAAATTACGTAAGGAAAAATAGTTAGCTACCATTACATAGCCTCGCGTAGTATGTATTTACGAAAATATTCTCCGTTTTTTGTAAATATATCGACTAATTTTTTTTCAGCGATATGAACATAGGGGACAATATAAATAATCATCTCTGTAGTCACGTTTGAAATTGAAACATTTGTAAAAATTCTACCGATAATCGGTATTGAACCTAGGATCGGTATTTTATTCGCATTCTCGCTTTTTTCAACTTGCAATAAACCCCCGATTATTATAGGTGTCCCTGATTTTGTACGGACTTGTGTGGTAACCATTCTTTCGGAGGACGCTGGAGGATTTTTCATAGAATCACCGGATTGGTCTGAGTCCCCCTGCTTTGAAATTTCTGCATTAACATCCATTGTTATCATGCCATCTCCGGAAACCCATCCGTTTATCTTTAGAAGAATGCCGGAAGTTATCTCTCGAGTAACACCAGTTTTTTCCTGCGTTTCAGTATTTATCGTATAATCCCTGTATCGATATACATCGGTGTTCTCGAATTTTATATCTTGCCCTGAAATGCCATTGAGTGTTGTATCTGCAAGAACTTTTGCCTTATCTTCGGTAATCTTTAGATTTAATTCCGCTGCAAGCTTATAGCCAAATTCCGAGATAACATCAAACTGAATGTTAAGCAAGTTTGCGAAGTTTCCTGATATGCTTTTGCTTGGAGAATCAGATGATTCATTTATATCGTATTTATTATCACCCCACGTAATACCATCAGTTTTCTGATACTGCATTATCAACAGTTGATACCGAATCTGTGGCTTTGGCTGATCAATGATGTAAAGGTTTGAACGCAGTTTCTCAAGTTTTTCTTTTGTACCCGTAAAGAAAAATATGGAACAATCTGAAGTCGGAATAATTTCTTCCTTACTGATATATGGCGGAAGATTTTTTAGAAGATCATCTGTTCGAAGATATTTAAGTCGTACGGAATCACCCTCGGGTCTTCGATCGAGCAAACCAATATATTCATCATATTTTTTTGCAACATTCTCTGAAACACTAACGACAAGAGAATTAGAATTTGGAATAATCTGAGGATTCGCCTCTGATAACTCTTTTGGCAGCAACCCGAGAAAATCCTTAGCGGGGAGATACTGGATTTCAAATCTCTTATAAACCTTGTTTTCTGTTGGTACATCAATCAGTTCTAAAAAACCTACAATGGGCTGTATTTCTTCCGTACTCCCAGTCAGATATACGGTATTAGTATTCTTGTCAAAACGCATAAACGATGAACTACTGTAATCCGTTGGCATTAACGCGGACACATCAGTTACAGAAATGTTTCGCAGCTGAATTACGATTGTGTCCTTATACTTTTTCAAAACATCTTTTCTCTCAATTTGAAAGATATAGTAAACGGATTTTTCTACGACAAAATCGCAGTTAGCCTGTTCAAGAAGCAATCGTAGCAATTGATCAAAAGTTTTATCCGAAAAATATAGATTTTCTAGATTTGCGTCAACTCTCTGCAATAGTGAAAACTCTCGCAGAGCTGTTTTAAAAAGGAGCGTAAGAATCGAGGTAAAGGAACCACGGGGAACATTCATTGAATAAAGTTCACCATTCTTCTTTATCGCCGATGAACCAATACGAGTTGTATAGCTTGATGAGCTCTCGGTGTTCTTCTTAAGATAGAAACTTTTATTCTCTTGCTCCACCAGATAATCGGGAAACTTTTTTAACAATACCGTAAGTGCATTCTGAAGAGTTGAATCCTTCTCATTAAGAGAAATTATTTCACGCGGCAAAGCATCATATAGTATTGTTCTGCCAAAATTTCGTGAAAGGTCTTTCACTATTTTATCGATTTCAACATCTTCTGCATAAATATCAGCCATCTCCTTTTCTCCATTGAATACGATTTTTATCCGTGAGACGTAATATGTAGAGTCTTTCTTTGTGCAAAATAATTTGCAGGCATCAGTAAAGTTAAACAAGGAATCTTCGAAATCTGAATCAGTGAAATGAAATGTAGCCGTACCGATAATAGTATCGTCTACAATTATTGATTGCTGGCCCATATCAGCAAGAACCATCAAGATATCGGCAATCTTCTGGTTACGAAAATCCATCTTTTTTATTCGCTGTGCTGATAACAACGATGGAGCGCTAAGGATCAATATGATTGCGATTACAGACCTTTTTTTCATTCTTTCCTACTTAATGACAAAAGTGAACAATGCACCTGCAGACAAAAATGGGGCAAAGGGCAGTTTTCTTTTCATGTCCCAATCAAGCAATCGAAATCCAACGAAAAAAACAATCATACCCAAGATTGAAGCAATAAACGTTCCTACAAAGAACAAACGAATTCCAACGGTATACCCAATAATCGTTGCATATTTAACATCACCGAAACCAAGCCCTTTTGTGCTTCGAAAGACCGTGTAAAACAACAAGAATGCGAGTAATCCAGCCGCAAACTGATCGAATTGCATAAAAGCATTACCGATTCGGATATCCAAACAAGTTTTAAGTAAAAAATATATGAGTAAAATACCATCTGGTATTCGGTAGGTTTTCAGGTCTATGTAGCTAATTATTACGGCAAAACATCCGAAAAGTACTACATACATTTTTATCTACACCCTATACTCACTAAAAGAACCATACGTTCTTCTCTTAAAAATATTTCTACCTGAAGCATACTCCTCCACAGCTCTAACATACGCCCTCTCCGTCTCCTCACGAGAAATTCGTGTGCACGAAGTTGCGCACACAGTGGTTACAGCCAAGCAGGCGAGGACCGGTATTAGAGCAGAAATAAAATTTTCCATACTGTTTATATATGTATAATAGA
>DUOS01000119.1 GCA_012838745.1 Treponema sp.
GCATCAAAGAACATGCATTGCCCTGTAACAGGATCGTACTTTTGGGGATTGAAAAGGAAACCTTTCCATTCGCAAAACTTAATTACCTTTTTCTTAAAAATAGTGGCTGATGTCCATCGGCGTTGCTCGGGTGCGTATTCAAGGAATGCGTCGTACACTTCTTTGCGTGGAAGTCGGGTGTCTACATGTAGATCGTTAGAGAAATATTCTTCTGCCCATCCAATAAACTCTTCGCCCATAAATTGGCGCAGTTGTCGGTTCTCGATTCTGTCACTAGGGGCTTGCACCACGCCAAATTGGAGGTAGAGTTGCACACACTCGGCAAGGAGATTCCACAATAAGTTCCATTGTTCAAAATCCCAATCATCAAAGAAGAGGGTGCCGAAATCGTCAATGGGTTTGTGGGTGTCATTGTAGTAATCAGAGAATGCTATCTTCCACAATCTGTCGTTATACGAACTGCCATCGCCATTGAGTGCATGATTAGTGGTGATGTATATTTTGGGCGATTGGTGGAAGGGAAATGTAGCACGGCGATTGCCTTTGTAGTTGACAGACCAGTCACCCGTGATGTTGGTAAAGAGGAACTCAACAGGGAAGTTGGTGCGAACGTCATCGATGAAGACCACTTTTGTTTTTACGTCCAGCTCGTCCCATAGGAAGTTGTCTGAGTCTATCTCTTTGTACTTGCCATTCACAGATATAGTAGGGAGTACTTGTTTAAACATTTCGCCAAGGATAGATTTACCCGAGCGACCGTTACTTAGCCCTACTTCTGATTGCTTGCCATCCATGGCAACTACTGCACGGCTCACGCTTCTGTCTTTGGCAGACATCATCATATAGCCAATAGCGCAAAGCTTGGCAATAAGGTGATCGGTGTTTTCTTGCAACTCGTCCGCATCAATGAGCTTCTTGCTTTTCTCTTTACGCCAGGTGTAATTGGATGTGTTAATTAGAAACTGTAGGAAATGTGCTTCTTTGCCCGATTTGCTAAGGGTGTAAGTGAAGTGTCCATCATCACTCCTTGTTACATTGATAAGGGGTTCTGTCCGGGTAACGGGAGTGTCATTTCGCTGATCTTCCCATATCTGGTGGGTGATGCTGTCATAGCCTTTGGCTACAATGCTGTCTCGCTTAACCTCCCAGTAGCTATCACTGAAATAGAACAATTGTCTATCTCGTTGCGAGTGTTCAAACTGTGGTTCTACTTTTCTTAAGTTAGAGAGCTTCTCTGGTCCCAAAAATTGAGGACCACCACGGTGCAACATCTCAAGTACCTCTTCATTTGCTATCTCACGTGTAAAATCTTTCACGAAATCGCGAATATCTTCAGTTTTATACACTGTGCGCACAAATGGGTGCTCGGTGTGTATGTAGTCATATTCGCCAT
This sequence comes from Treponema sp., assembly GCA_012838745.1. Taxonomy (GTDB): domain Bacteria; phylum Spirochaetota; class Spirochaetia; order Treponematales; family Treponemataceae; genus Teretinema. Next base: position 1,394 of record DUOS01000119.1, read on the forward strand.
CAGGCTTTTGATACCTACTGAAACCCCTGTTTTGTAGGAATCTGAAACAACGTTCGTATCTAAATTTATATTCTGTGCGAGCATTGCCCTCGCGGTCAAACTTCTCTATCTCTTCCCAAAACTGTTCGTCTGTTTCGATTGGTTGTGCCGATTCAATTTCGCCAGTTTCGGTAAACCTCCAGCGGTGTTTACCTATTCTAAATTCGGGAAGTTCTTTGAGTATTGCTTTGTGACGTAGTGCAAATTCGGTGCTATTATGAAGGCTCCACAGCTCAAGTAACTTGCCATCGCTCCATGTGGTTATTTTATGAAGTTGGATATACTTGCCTGTGAGGGATCGTTCGTTGATAAGCGTGTCGATATCTTCTTTTAGCTTCTCTGGTTCTTTTTTGAGCGTATTAGATAGTAGATCATCTATACCTTTATCTTTCTTTTCGTTTGGCTGAACATTGCCAACATATACCTCAAGATAGATATTGCGAGAGTTGCGCAGCTGCACTGTGTATTCTTTGAAATTCTTTGCAGCATAAAAGA
>DUOS01000120.1 GCA_012838745.1 Treponema sp.
AAATGTATTTCGCTGAAAAGCATTTCGGACAAGGCATCCATAACACTCTTAAAAGCATTGATTACAGCAATCGAATCGTACGGAAAACCCAAGGCGATTCGCACAGACAATGAAAGCGTATTCACATCAAAACTATTTCGATTAGGTCTTTGGATGCTCGGAATTAGACATCAACAAACACAAATCCATTCTCCATGGCAAAATGGGCGTATCGAAAGATTTTTTGGAACCTTCAAGAAATATTCGGACAAAGTGATTTTTAATGCAAAAAAGATTCCGTTTGCACTAGATGAATTTCAGTTTTGGTACAATGCAATAAGGCCTCACAGACACCTGAACGGACTCACACCAGATGAACAATGGAAAGAGATTAATCCCTATAGAAAGCATCCAAGACAAGTAAAGAAGGTAAGTCTTTGGAATGGATTATTAAAAGGATACGCACTAGATTACAAATAAAGTAAGCTCACTTCAATGGGAATGCTGTACACTGTCCGTTACTTTACCGAATTTAGCAAATGAAAAGCCAACTTTTTAAGGAATATCAGCACCAAAGATGATGCTGCGAGGAGATATTTTCCAAAAAGGACAACGGACGGGGCACCGTTACTTTACCGAATTTAGCCAATGAAAAACAGCTTTTCCAAACAAAAAAGGCATTCAAAACAATGCCTAAGGTAAGTAATTTTTCAAAATGGACAACGGACGGGGCATTTTGAAGAAATACAAAAATCCGTTGTTTGAAAAAAAAACAACGGATTAAAAGCAATGAAAATAAAATTATTTTATACAACGAACACTTAATCCAATATAATCAAAAATGTCCCTAATTCCGACGTCATTATAATATTGTATAAAAAGAGTTATTGGTAATCCAATATCTCCTATAGTAAGTGACCAAAAATAGGCTGTCATCTTATGAAAACGGTATTCTTGATACCAAGGATCCCAATATCCAGCAGGCAAGGCATTAAAACCGTATAAATCGTTGCCTGGTCCATAATCTTCTCTGCAAACTAATTGATCATAATCATCATACTCACAAAGGGTATCCCAATCCTCTGTTCTTGATTTTAAGGAGATTGCACTATTATCTTTTCCACCAGCCGCAATAATAAGATTATGAAAGTCTGTGGAATCTGGTAAACGCCAGCCTTCAGGGCAAGCTATTTTGGCTTGATCCAATGAATACAGGCGACCATACTTATCGCAATACTCTATAGAATCATTATAACAGTAAGAACTGTCTAATGCAAAGTTCAGATTCTCAGCCATCCAAGTTTGATTACCAATTTTTACAGTTTTGTATGTTTTATTGTCGCGAACGTCGACAAAAGAGCCTTTCACAACAGTAGAAGGGTCCACCTGACCTTCTGCCAATACCATTGTACTAGACGAATTTGGTTCAGCAATACTGCTTGAAAGCCCTATTTCAGAAATACTAGAAGAACTAACAGCTACATTTTCGTTGCTAGATGATGAGCCCTTTTGATCATCTTGACCTTTGCTTTCCGAACTTGTTGTAACATCGCTAGAAGACAATGCGATCTCACTATTAGAAGAGTAATCATTCTCAACCTCTGGAGAAGTACTACTAGACTCTTTACCACATGCTACAATTAAAAAAGCCACAAAGCATAGAAAATAAAAATTTTTCATTTCTTTATCCCTTATACGAAACATTAAAAATATAGTTCTTTTACATAATACTAAAACGTAAAAAAACTTTTGAGCATTAAATCCTAGAATTCAACATACAAGACCAACTCCTTATTCAAAAACAGGCTTAGAGTTATTTAGTTATAAG
>DUOS01000121.1 GCA_012838745.1 Treponema sp.
CAGGCAAAGTTGCTGTTGTTGGTCAAGATGCCGATATTGGCTCATGCCAGAAGATTGCAGAAGGAACGCAGCTCATGACCGTGTATAAACCAATAGCTCGCCTAGCTGCTCGAGCCGCTGAATTAGCTGTAATTATTGCTAATGGAGAAGAACCAATTCCAGATTTGTATGTAGACAATCGATCTGGATCGATGATTCCCTTTTTCATGGAAGAGCCGAAGTCTGTGTTTCGAAATAATCTAGATTCGTCAGTGATTAGAGATGGATTTCACTCTGCAGAGGATGTTTATAGAAACAGTCCCACACCAGTAAAAAAATGATGTAAAGATATTCCCCCTCCGTCCGTCTTTTTATCCCCTTGTATCAAATATTGCTATGTAATCATAAAAATTTACGATTTGCGTTTTCCCAAAGGTATCGTATAATTAAGTTCAATACGTTTCCAGAGGAGGAAAGTGAGTATGAAAAAATTTCTTGCTGTAGCAATGGTTCTTGTTGTTGCAACCGGTCTCGTTTTTGCGGGTGGTGCGGCTGATACGAGCGGCAAAGCCATGGTTGGCCTTGCAATGCCCGAAACCCACGTTGAACGCTGGCAAAAAGATGGTTCTGCACTTCTCGAAGATGCCTTAGCAAAAGGCTATTCCGCAGAAGTTGCATTCGCTGATGCAGATCAGGGAAAGCAGAATCAGCAAATCCAAGACTTTATCACGAAGGGAGCAAAACTGCTCGTTATCGGTTCTGTTAACGAAGGTGTAGTATCCGTCGTTCAAGAAGCCGCACGTGATGGTGTTATCGTTATTGCGTATGACCGCTTGATTACTGGATCGAAAGACTATGACTACTATATTACTTTCGATAACTACAAGGTAGGACAGTTCCAGGGTAAGGCAATTGAAACCGCTCTTAACCTTTCTGCTGCCACAAAAGCAAAACCCAAAAAGATAGCTCTTTTTGCTGGTTCACCTACAGACAACAACGCCAAAGTGTTCTTTGACGGTGCAATCGACGTTCTTCGCCCATATGTAGAGGCTGGAAGTCTTGTTATTGTTGGTCCTGCTCCATTGCGTTCAGGCGATGCTGCGTTCACCAAGATCACTACTGAAAACTGGCGTGCAGACATTGCGAAAACCCGCATGGAAAACCTTCTTAACAACGATGCCAAGAATGTTGTTCTTGATGCAGTTCTCGCTCCGAACGATACTCTTGCTCGTGCTATCATTGAAGCTCTTGCAACCGATGCTAAGTACCCTGCAGGCAAACTCCCTGTTGTTACTGGTCAAGACGGTGAAGCCGCTTCTATCGCTTATATCCGCGACGGAAAGCAGAACATGACCGTTTTCAAGGATACTCGTAATCTTGCTGCTGCTACAATCGAACTTGCTGATGCCCTTCTTAAAGGCAACGCACCAAAAATTGCCGGCGCACGCTTAGACACCGAGTCCTATGATACTGGAAAGAAGAAGGTGAAAGCCTATCTTCTCGAGCCGGTTATCGTAACCAAAGCTAACTATAAAGCTGTTATGATCGATAGCGGTTACTACAAAGAATCTGAAATCAAATAAATTGATTTAACAGGATACTGGGTTGGCCATTCCGGCCGACCCAGTTTTTTATAAGAGCTAAAACAGGAAAAGATAGTGAGTGAATATATTCTTGAAATACAGAAGTTGACAAAAGACTTTCCCGGTGTCCGGGCTCTGGATGACGTTAACCTAAAAGTAAAAAAAGGTGAAATCCATTGTCTTTGTGGTGAAAACGGTGCTGGTAAGTCAACACTCATGAGCGTAGTAAGCGGTGTTCACCCCAATGAAAGCTATCAAGGTACCGTAATCTACAAGGGAAAGAAAACAAATTATTCAAGTGTGAAAGATAGCGAAAAAGAAGGGCTCGCCATTATTCATCAAGAATTGGCGCTTAGTCCATATTTATCAATCTTTGAAAATATGTTCCTTGGACACATGAAAACGTGCTGTGGAATTATTAATTGGGATAAGTATTATATTGAATCTCAAAAATATCTAGATAGGGTTGGCCTAAAGGAAGACCCAAAAACTATAGTAAGTAAACTAGGCGTTGGTAAACAACAACTTGTTGAAATAGCACGCGCGCTTTCCAAGCATGCAGAAGTGCTCATTCTTGATGAGCCAACATCATCGTTGAACGATGAAGAAAGTGATAAGCTTCTAGATCTTATACTTGACCTTAAAAAGCAGGGGATTACCTGCATCATGATTTCTCATAAGTTAAAAGAAGTATTAAAAATTGCAGATACGGTTACCATTCTTCGCGATGGTAAAACTATTTCTAGCTATGATGTAAAAAAAGATAAGCTCACGCAACCTATGATAGTTAAAGACATGGTTGGGCGTGAACTTGGTATTACTATTGAAAAGCATAAAGGGGAAATTGGCGATAAGATTTTCGAAGTAGAAAATTGGAATGTATACCACCCCGATTATCATTCAATGCGTGTGGTTAAGAACGCTTCATTTCATTTGAATAGGGGTGAAATACTTGCATTTTGCGGGCCAATGGGCGCCGGGCGTACAGAACTCATGATGAGTTTGTTCGGAAGAAGTTATGGTTCAAATAGTGACGGAATCCTTCGCTTATATGGAGACGTCTCTGATACTTCTACTCCGCGAAAAGCTCTTAATGCTGGAATTGGTTATGTTTCGGAAGATCGCAAGAGCCTTGGGCTCATTTTAATTCAGGATATAAAAACAAATATTTCAAGCTCAAGCCTTAATAAGATTTCTTCCTTTGGTGTAGTAAATGCACGAGAGGAAATTGAAACTGCAGAAAAATACAGAGAGTCGTTGAGAATAAAAACTCCGTCAATCCATCAATTGGCTAAAAACCTTTCTGGTGGAAATCAACAAAAAGTTGTTCTTAGCAGGTGTCTTGCTGCTGATCCAGAAATATTTATAGTCGATGAGCCAACCCGCGGTATTGATGTGGGAGCAAAGTTTGAAATTTACTCAATTCTTAATAATCTAGTAGAGCAGGGAAAGAGTGTGATTATAATTACTTCTGAACTGCCTGAGGCCATCGGTATGGCAGATCGTATTTATGTTATGAATGAGGGAGAGATAAAAGGAATGCTTACACGCGAAGAAGCAACTCAAGAAGCAATAATGAATATGGCGTTGATAAGCCAGGTAGAGGAGATGACCGTATGAAAAACATCAACCATGAATCAAAATCCGTTGGATCATTTTTAAGCTCGAATCTCCGTCAGTATTCAATGATCATGATGCTTGCGCTTATCATGATTGTGTTTGCGTTTTTTACGAATGGAGTAAACCTAAACTCTAGGAATATTTCAAATATTCTTATTCAGAACAGCTACATACTGATTCTGGCAGTGGGAATGCTCTTAATTATAATTCTAGGGAATATTGACCTTTCGGTAGGATCTGTTCTTGCTTTTGTTGGTGCGTTAAGTGCAATGCTCTACAACCTAGGAATAGGAATGTTCCTCACGGTTGTCCTTAGTATAATCATTGGTTTGCTAATCGGAGTGTTTCAGGGATTCTGGATTGCGTACTTAAAAATACCGGCCTTTATCGTAACTCTAGCAGGTTTGAGTCTTTTTAGAGGACTGACTTACATAATTAC
>DUOS01000003.1 GCA_012838745.1 Treponema sp.
CGCATGCGATAAACTTATTTCGAGAGCATACCGGTATACAAACTGGGTTGCATCTTTTTTTAGACAAGCAGATTCCTTCAGGGGCTGGTTTGGGTGGAGGTTCTTCGGACGCCGCAACTACCCTTGTAGCCTTGAATCGGCTTTTTGATGCTGGGTTATCGGATGCTGTTTTGCATGCGCTTGCGTGTCGCATAGGCAGTGATGTGCCGTTTTTTCTAGGTAGCCCGGCTGCCCTTGTGCAGGGTCGTGGCGAACTGCTTACGGCGATTCAGAGTCGTAACGATCTATACGGCGTGATTATATGGCCGGAAGTTCATTGTTCTACCGCTGAGGCATACTCGCTGGTAGATATATGGCAAACTGAGCATCCTGATGATGTTGATGCTTGGCCTAGTGTAGAATCGCTTGCGGCTGTTTATGCAGGGCCGCTTGCAGGATGGGCACAATTTGCTAATAGCTTTACCGCGCCAATTGAGGCACGGTATCCGCTAATACGAACTGCTCGAGAAGCATTGCTTCAAGAAGGGGCACTGTTTGCTGAGATGAGTGGTTCTGGTTCTAGTGTTTTTGGACTTTTTGGAGATAAACAGGAGGCTGAGCTAGCATTTTCCCGACTTTCCATACGTTGGGCTATGTGCAGAAAAATTCTTTTGCTTGCGCACTCACCAATGCGGTAGTACAATTATATCACGGGTATAGATTTGCCTGGTGCTTCTACTGCAAAGGAGAAAAAGTATGGAGATTACTGATATCCGTATCAGAAAGGTAACAACAGAAGGCAAGCTCAAGGCTTATGTCACTGTAACCTTTGACAGTTGCTTCGTGATCCACAACGTTAAGATCATTGAAGGGAAAACGGGGATGTTTATCGCTATGCCGAGTCGAAAGATTCGTACTGGTGAATACAAGGATGTAGCCCATCCTATTTGTCCTGATTTTCGTACAAAACTGCAAGAAAAAATTCTGGCCGATTATGTAGCCGGAAACGTTGAAGAATCAATAACCGTTGATCCGGTAAAACCAACCGAAACCGTAGTGAACCCCTAGGTTCCTACGTGCTTTACGAGGACGTTCCGGATTGCGGTGTAACTTGTAATCCTTGGGACGTCGGCAAGTGGTAAGCCAACGGGTTTTGATCCCGTCATTCCGCAGGTTCGAATCCTGCCGTCCCAGCTAGAATATTTCACGTCCGTAAAGACCGACGCATGGCGTCGGTCTTGGACATAAAAAGACTTAGTTCAGACCACGGGGAGTGTCCCTGGGGGCGGGGCTTAGCAACAAGGAGTTTTTAATGGAAAAAAAGACAATTGAAGCGAGTACTAGGACTTTGACTGGTAAATCAGCTACAAAACGATTGAGAAAAGAGGGACGAATTCCGGCAGTTATGTATGACAATACCGGTAAATCGGAGTTGCTCGATTTAGATGACAAGGAATTTGCCAAACTATTCTCAAGCGTTACAGAAAGTACTCTCATTAATATAAAGATTGATGGGAAACGTGAAGCGGTCTCTTTTATAAAAGATGCGCAGTACAATATTATTATTGATAAAGTAATCCACGTTGACTTCTACGAAGTAGAAGCCGGAACACTTATTCGTACTAAGATTTCGATTAGACTCGACGGAACTCCCGAGGGTGTTCGTACCGGTGGTGTTCTTGAGGCAGGTATCGAAGATATTGAAGTTGAATGTCTTCCTAAAGACTTACCTCCTCGCATTACTGTTGATGTTAGCGGAATGGAAATGCACACTTCAATACACGTAAAGGATCTCATAATTGGCGAAGGGGTAAAGGTTCTCACTGATCCGCTACTTTCTGTTGCAACCTTGAAATTCATTAAGATTGAAGAAGAAGAGGAAGAAGAAACCACCGAAGAAGGCGAAGAATCAGCTACTGAAGAAGATTCTGACGCTCCTGACGCGGAATAAACATAGTCTTCGCATTTTTGCGAAGTACAACGAAAAAGGGACCTTACGGTCCCTTTTTTTATTTGATATACTTAATATATGAAAACTCCAGTAGATCCAGTAAAACAAGTTCGCTCTTTTTTTAGCGATTTTTTTGGATTATCTGCAAAATCCCTATCTTGTTCTTCTGGTTCTATGCTTGCTGCTGTTTCAGGCGGAGCTGATTCTGTATTTATGTTGGCGGCCTTATATCAAGTTGCTCGTGATTACGGTGTTACTGTATCGGCTGCTACGGTGAATCATCGTATGCGTAGCGAGGTAGAAAGTGCTGGAGATGCCCAATTTGTTCAGGAATTGTGCGCTTCTTTTAATCCCCCAATTCCATGTTTTCGCATAGATCTTAAACCAGGCGCGGTTCTTTCTCTCGCTAAAGAACGCAGGAAAGGAGAAGAAGATGCTGCTCGAGTTTTACGCTATAAGGAAATATTTTTAGTTGCGGAGAAAGAGGGAATACCCTGGGTTTGTACGGGGCACACTAAAAATGATCAACTTGAAACGCTACTCATGCGCAGTATTCAAGGGGCTGGAACGGCCGGAATGCGCGGCATAGCAGCCCAGCGAGGGCAGTTGCTGCGCCCACTCTTAGATGTTGAACGCATAGATCTTGAGCGATGGCTCCTTGATCACGGTTATTCGTGGCGCGAAGATCATACAAACCAAGAAGAGCGTTATTTGCGTAATCGAATCCGGTCTCAAATCGTTCCTGCTCTTGATTCAGCGTATCCAGGATGGAAAACTGGATTTCTTGCCGGAGCATTAAAGGCCTCGACGGATGAATCTTTTATTGAGTCGTTTCCGCTTCCTTTATGGCAATCAAACAATGGCTATAATACCGGCAGTCTTAAATGTGAAGCCTCTGAGTATTTTTCATTGCATCCAGCACTTCGCTTGCGGTTTTTACAACGTGGGCTCCTAGATCTTAAGATATCAGATAGAATTCCTCATGCCCTTCTTGATCAGATGATTAGTCCTGTTAATCATGAAAAAAACGGTGTTCTAGTATCCGGAGCAGGTTTGGTGTTTAGCAGAAGTGGATCAAACCTTTTTTTTGAGACCGATATTGTGCAGAACAGTAATACCGGCTATCTTGTATATATAGTATCTTGCGGTGTGTATGAATTACCGTTCGGATCTCTTAGCGTTACCGTGAACGGTGAAGCTGTTTTTTTGGATGGCCACTTAGGCCCCTTTGCGTTTCCGCTGATTGTGCGGTCACGATTAGGTGGTGATACAATTCAAACAGCCGCAGGTCGAAAAAAAACGCTTAAAAAATTATTGAACGACTGGTCTGTGCGGGAACGTGATCGTGCTGTTTTGCCCATTATTGAATGCGCTGGCAGAATTTGTGCGGTATATGGTACTCCGTTAGGATACCCCCACTGGTACGTTCGCCGGTAGGAATAATATGGCAGAAAATGAATCGAATAAAAAACCAAATGCTCCGCATGCTAAACAAGGAAAACTCGGTTTTTTCTTTTTTATTGGTGCGGTACTTCTTTTTATATTAATACTTCTGAATTCTAGTAATCCCAAGCATGGTACAGAAATGTCGTATACCGAATTTCTTGCACGAGTTAGTCAGGGACAGGTAGATTCAGTAAAAATTCTCGATCAGCATAAAATCCGTGGTGTATTACGTAATATACAAAATACCGATGGATTATTTTACACTATTATTCCCTACAATGATCCGGATCTTATGATCCTGCTCGCAGAACACCGCGTTCGGATAACTGGTGGTGAAGCTCCAGTTTCATTTTGGATTTATTTTATTCAATTTGCTCCCACCGTGTTGCTTCTTGTATTTTTGATTTTTATGATACGCCAATCTCAAGGGCAAGGGAGCAAAGCCTTTCAATTTGGTAAAAGCCAGGCTCGGCGCTATGAAGGACTCAAGAAAATTTCTTTTGCTGATGTTGCAGGCCAAATAGAAGCAAAAAACGAACTCCAAGAAGTTGTAGAGTTTTTAAAGAACCCTGAGAAATTCGTAAAAATGGGTGCTCGTATTCCCAAGGGTGTTTTGCTGGTTGGAATGCCAGGAACTGGTAAGACTATGTTGGCGCGTGCAGTGGCTGGAGAAGCCGATGTGGCGTTTTTTAATATTTCTGGTAGTGATTTTGTTGAAATGTTTGTTGGTGTGGGTGCGAGCCGGGTTCGAGATTTGTTTGAACAAGGGCGCAAAAATGCACCATGCATTATTTTTATTGACGAACTCGATGCAGTAGGACGTACCCGCGGTGCGGGCTACGGAGGCGGCCACGATGAACGTGAACAGACG
>DUOS01000122.1 GCA_012838745.1 Treponema sp.
CTTCAATCAATTCCCGTAGCTATTCTTTCTTCAAAAAAATCGGACAGCGTAATAAAAAAAATGATTCACACATATCCAGACAGCATTCCTCTATTTTTCTTTCTTCTTTTTTCTTCGCTTTCTGTTTATTGGATTGTATATTTCAAATCAACATTTACCTTTTGCATGTTGATTAGTTTTTTTGCTTCAGCGATTTCTAGCTTCTGGATTCTTTTTATTTACAAAGAAAAAAAACTCTTTGCAAAAACACTTATTTTTTGGACATGTCTTTTACCCCTTTACTATATCTTTTTTACATCTCGAAAATATAATCCGTATATTTCAAATGTAAATTTGAAGCTTTTTATTGTTTTTGTTCATTCTTTAATTGCATATATATTGTTTTCATTTATAACAAAGCCGAGATTAAAAACTGAAGTTGTAATTGTTGGGAATGATAAATCTAATATTACATCATTTTTATTGGCTGTTGTAGTAGTTTTCTATGTCTTTTTTTATCAACCATTGCACTATTATCTTTCTGCACCGCAGGAAATTGGAATTCCCTTATCTGCATTTTTTATACGTATTAGTTTGCTTTCACTAGCAATTTTTTCTCTCTTTATATTTCTATTTGTTTTATCCTCTATATCAAAAAAAAGAAAAATGACAGAAATAATTTTGACTGTATTTATGAGTGCAATTTTATGGTCATCGGTTTTAAAACTAAAAACAGGAATGCTTGATTCTTTTACTTTTCAATTTGAAAATGTGATTAGTCAAATAAGTTTTATAAAGTTTATTTTTGATCCATTCATAATTGTTATGCTTTTTATAGCTGCTAATTTTATTCTTGACCGGTATTCAAAAGCAGTATCTGTAGTCTCCTCTTTGTGTCTAATCGTTCTTTCTCTCAGTCTTGGTCTTGCTATAATCAATACTAGTACAGAAAAAAGTGGGAGCTTTGAGGAAACTTCTTCAGAACTTCCTGCAACTGCTCAAAGTAATCATCGCTTTTCGCGTACAAATACGAATGTTTTTTTTGTGATTGCAGACATGTACAATGGTAACTATGTGAAAAAACTTGTGGAGCATGATTCCGAGTATTTAAATACCTTAGATGGCTTTGTTTGGTATCCAGATACTCTTTCTGTATCATATAATACTGCGACCTCATTGCCTTCGATGTTTGGCGGTGATTTGTTTCTTCCTCATATTCTTTCAGGAAATGATTTAACTGGATCTGAAGAATTACAAATTGCAGCTCAATCTTTTTTTGCCGCAGCTAAAGAAAAAGAATATAGAATTACAGTGGCAAATCCAATGTATTTTGGTCCCGAACATTGTTCTGGGGCAACGATGGAAAATATTTATTCATATGTAAATTACTGGAAATCGCTCAATGGTATAGATTCTTCTAGGCAAGATTCAGCCAAGGCTTTTCTTCCAATTATGCTATCTTTGTTTAACTCTGCACCTTGGCATCTAAAATCTGTTATCTATGATGATTCTTCGTGGATAATCTTTAGAAAATCGGCTATGTTTATTCAAATGAGAAATAAGGCAATTAAAGACATGGCATATTTAGATTTATTGCCAACCTTTGCTGAAACTACTGAAGGCATGGGACTTTTCTTATATTTTCATAATGAGCTACCTCATACCCCTTTTGGCATAGGAAAGGATGGAAATCCAATAGATGGTAATTTTCCGGAGCCAAACAAACCTTCCTTTGCAAATCCTGAAGCTGCTTTGTATTCAGCAAAAAAAGAAACTGATCTTTTAATTAATTTTTTTAACTGGATGAAGAAAAATAATGTATATGACAACACGATAATTGTTATAGTTTCTGATCATGGTAATCCTTTTTTTGATAGTGATATTCCAAAAGGTTCAATACCAAATAATTATTTTGGCGATTATGATTTATCTAGGGCTCAATCATTGCTTATGGTCAAGGGGTTGAATGTTCGAGGACCACTTGTTACAGATTATGCTACCGTGAGTTCTGCAGATATTCGTGCTCTTCTTCACAGTAACAAAGCTTTTTATCCTAATGATACGTTCCCTAAGTTTCCGATTACAGATCGAAAAAAAAGAGTTTATAGTTCCGTAGCAGGCGACTGGGAGGCCAGTCTTTCACGTGAGACTGTACCCTTCCGTACTTATTCTGTGAGCGGGCCATTATCTGAAAAATCTTCATGGAGTGTACTCAAGTGAAAAAATCTTTAGTATTTAAACGTGACCGACTTCTCTTAGGTTCGCTTCTTCTCGTAACACTCGTATTTAGATTATGGACAGTTATGATGATACATACTGGAATTGACGAACGTGATTACTGGTATTCCGCAAAAGCAATTAGCCAAGGTTCTTCTATTGACTATCAATATATTAACCATCGTACCATCCGGTGGGGGGTTATTTTGCCAGTTACTGCCCAACAATTGATTACCGGAATTGGGCCGAATGCATATTATGTTATGCCTATTTTAAATGCATTGATACAAACAGTTCTTATGTTTTTTCTTGGTTTGAATCTCTTTAATCGACGTACTGCGGTTCTTGCAACACTTGCCCTTATTTTCTTCCCCTATCAAATTAGAGCTGCCTCCCAGGTTCGGCCGGAAATATTTAGTCTAACCTATATTTTAGCCATGGTCTGGTTTTTTTCAAGGTATTGTATCGAAGGTCAAAAAAAATGGCAAATAAAAAACCTTGTTTTTTCCTCACTCATGTTATTTTTAGCATATGAAGCTAAAATTACTAATCTTTTTTTTATGCCTGGAATGTTTCTATTAATCTTTATTATGAATCCCCAGCATAAGTATCGCCATAGCCTAATTTTTGGTGCGTTGCCGTTGGTAGGCTTTGTTTTAGAGACCGTACTGTATGGGGTTTTCGCTGGATACCCTATGGGGCATCTTCAAATTATACAAGCAAATCATCTTGCTGGAATGGAATCACTTTCATCTTTTTTTGAAGTATTTAACCGTTACCGTTCTCCGTATTTGCAAGCATATTGGCAAATACCATTTATCCTATTTGCCTGTCTCACTTTATGGACACTGATTAAAAAACGTGACAAAAGTTTAATTCTTTTGATAGTCCCGGCCATATCATTCTTTTTCTTTATCACCTTTACAATTGGAGGGTTACATCCTCTTAAAATGGCAGAACCATTTATTAACCGTTATTTTTTTGCTGTTCTTCCAATGGTTTTTCTCGTGATTTTTCATTATGTAGACGTTATTCTTAAACGGTTTGGATTTATTACTATTACCAGTACACAGTCTATAATTGTTTTGTGCCTAGGTACTGTTGCCTTCAGCGTGTTGTTCTCTCTCCCAATAATTCCAAAAAAAATACAACAATATATTGTATCCCCTTTTTCTTCCCAGCATCCTTTTTCGTTAAACAAAGAATACCGATCAAAAATTAACCACGAATGGATAGAAGGAACCCCACTTGTTGCAGTAGACTCTGGTTCCGGGCGCGATGCACTACAAACCGCGTCATGGTATTATATTGACATTTCAAATTACCATGGTAATTCCGCTCCAAAAATTGTATCACTCTTAGAAAATAATTACGACGCGATTGTTTCACTTGAAGGTCGCATTCCCGCATCAGATGCTACCGTGTTGGCCTTTATCCGTAAGCCGTTCAAAGTCAGAAAAATTTCAGCAAAATCACTTCAACTTCTTGAAAGTGAAGCATTTCCTGCAGAATTTAGGGAGAATTGATTGTATATGAAACTTATTATTCAAATTCCGTGCTTTAACGAAGAAGAAACGCTAAAAACAACCCTTGACGATCTTCCCCGCACAATACCCGGCATCGATGAAATTGAGTTGCTGGTTATAGATGATGGAAGTTCTGATCGCACCGTAGCGGTTGCTCGTGAAAATGGCGTACATCACATAGTTTCTTTTAAAAAAAACCGCGGACTTGCCCGAGGTTTTATGGCCGGACTAAATGCCTGTCTCGATTTAGGTGCTGATATTATTGTTAACACTGATGCAGACAATCAGTATTGTGGCGAAGATATCGAAAAACTTGTATTTCCAATACTGGCTGATAAAGCAGACATAGTAATTGGCGAGCGGCCCATCTTACAAACTGCTCATTTTTCACCATTGAAAAAACTACTGCAGCGGTTGGGAAGCTCTGTTGTGCGTCATGCAAGCGGAACAGATATCCCAGATGCCCCAAGCGGATTTCGTGCATATTCTCGGGAAGCGGCCCTCCAGATAAATGTAGTCAATGAATACACCTACACTCTTGAAACAATTATCCAAGCAGGACGAAATCGTATGGCTATTACCTCAGTTCCTATACGTACTAATCCTGAGCTAAGAGAAAGTAGACTTTTTGGAAGTATGTTTGGGTATGTCAAGAAATCTTCAGTTACAATAATTAGATCATTTATGATGTATCGCCCGCTACAGTTTTTTTGTGGGATTGGTACCCTACTTTTTCTTGCCGGGTTTGCATTGGGTATCAGGTTTTTAATATATTTATTTGCCATACCCGGAGGCGGGACTGGGCATATTCAGTCTCTTATTCTTGCTGCCGTGCTTATGATGCTCGGATTCCAGACAATCATCGTAGGCTTACAAGCAGACGTTATAGCAGCAAACCGTAAAATTATGGAAGATATTCAGCGACGAGTTCGTGAAATGAGTTCCCGGGATTCTTCGAGTAAATGATTTTATTTTCATCTATCACGAAAAAGTTTGTTAATAGGGAAACTATCTCATATGC
>DUOS01000123.1 GCA_012838745.1 Treponema sp.
GGCTCCGTAGACGATCCTCTACAGGCGCTTATATTTGATTGTCATTATGATCCTTATCGTGGTGTAATAATACATATCCGCGTTTTTTCTGGAACCATTAAAAGCGGGCAAACCATTCGGTTTATGTATTCTGACAGTGAATACAAGGTAGAAGAAACAGGAATATTTATTCTTAAACTCCTGCCTTCAAACCAACTTGCCGCCGGGGAAGTTGGGTATATTATTGCCGGTATTAAAACAATTGAAGATGTTCGAGTTGGTGATACTGTTACTGAAATTGAAAGGCCTTGCGAAAAGCCTCTCCCGGGATTCCGTGAAGTAAAGCCTGTTGTTTTTTCTTCAATTTATCCCGTTGATAGTAATGAATACGAAGAGCTTCGTACGTCAATAGAAAAACTCAAACTCAATGATGCGAGTCTTACTTGGGAAAAGGATTCTTCCATTGCTCTTGGCCATGGATTTCGCTGTGGTTTTCTTGGATTACTACATCTTGAAGTTGTTCAGGAGCGCCTTGAACGTGAGTTTGATCAATCCGTTATTTTTACTGCGCCCTCTGTTGAGTATCGTATAACTCTCCATTCTGGAGAAGTGGTAACCTGTGATAATCCAGCAAACTATCCAGACGAAGGAAGTATTCAAGGTGCGGAAGAGCCCTATATTCGTGCTTCAATTATAACACCTGCAGAGTACCTTGGAAACATTATGTCTTTGTGTGTTGAAAAACGAGGGATACAAACTTCGATGCAATATCTCGATCAAAAACGAGTTGAGATGGTTTATGAAATGCCGCTCGCCGAGGTTTTGTTTGATTTTTATGACCGCATGAAAAGCGTGAGTAAGGGCTATGCCTCATTTGATTACGACGTGCTTGGTTTTAGGCCAACTGATCTTGTAAAAATAGACATACTTATAAATGGAAAATCGGTTGATGCTTTATCTCAACTATGTTTTCGTTCAAATGCCTATGATAAAGCCCGCCATGTTTGCGCACAGCTCAAAGAAGAAATTACACGCCAACAGTTTAAAATTGCCATACAGGGTGCGATTGGAAGCCAAGTAATTGCGCGAGAAACCGTTAATGCTTTAAGAAAAGACGTACTTGCAAAATGTTATGGTGGAGATATTTCGAGAAAGCGTAAGCTGCTAGAAAAACAGAAAGAAGGAAAGAAACGGCTTAAGATGGTCGGTGATGTAGAACTTCCTCAATCTGCATTTCTTTCTGTGCTCAAATCAAAAGATACTTAATCCGCTCTGATGCTCTATTGTTTTTATAAATACTTGCGTCTCAACTCTAAGTCGATTTAAAAAACTTTGATCAAGGCGGTTTACTATATCTCTGTCCGCAAAGTGTGAAAATAAATAATCATGTTCTTTAATCATTTTTAAAAGACTTTCGACACTCACTGTTCGTGTACCAGTAAGAGAATTTCGCAAAGTAATAAGTTTCTCGTGTTCTTCCTGTAAAAAAGAGCTAATCGCTTCGCTGGTGCATTGGGTTGGGAGTTCTTTTTCATTTGTAGTGCCTCTAGGGCAGTGGCTTAGGATCTTTTCCGCATCTTCGTGTGTAATGCTGGGGCAACCGGTTTGAAGCCCCTGTTGGCCGATGTCGTAACAGTGTGCAACTTGAGAAAAAGTATTCGCGCATAGTTGGGCATACCCAGAAAGTGAGGGGTTCGTCAGTACTAATTTTCCCTTTTTGCCTTTTTCTTTATATACCCCTGGAGATGCAACTTGAGGGCCCGCCGGTTGTAGACGATTGGCAGTTACTCGATCCCTAGTTGGCCAAGGTGCTCCTTGTGAATGGGAAAATCCCGATTGCCAAGAAAAGTCGAGCCCTGTAAAGAATATAGGTGTTTGTGCA
>DUOS01000124.1 GCA_012838745.1 Treponema sp.
AAATTGGATAAAAAATGTCGACAGCGAATTGGGACCTTCAAGATCTTTTATTTGCGGATGGGGAAAACATCTTTCCTTGCCCTGAGGAAAACAGGTTACCATTTCCAATCCCTGGCACCTAATCCTCCCATTCGGTCGGCGGCTTCTCACGATCAAGTCCAATAGATTGTCCCATAAAAAAAACAACCAGCCACGAGGACCGGTTGTTTTATTTTAGCCAACTATCGGACTTGAACCGATTACCTGCACGTTACGAGTGTGCTGCTCTACCAGGTGAGCTAAGTTGGCGGGTTTATGGTAACGAGAAAAAGTATACCGGTGAGCTTGTGAACCGTCAAGATACTTTGTCTATTAATGCCTTAGAGAGAGTTTTTGCTGCGGCGTGCGTTGACGTAGCGGGTGAGTTCGGTAATGTTTTTAACTACTATGTGATCGTCAAACATTTCCATTTTGCCTTGGTCAATGTAGCGGTGCATTTCGTCTTCAACTGTTTCAACCGGGATGCCGGCCCATCGTGCTACTTCGTCCATAGAAATTGAAAAGCTTCGCATATCGGTTGATTTATCTATGTTAGGTTGAGTTTCGTCGAGCATGAGAAAGACGTCGCCTACTCGTGCCATTGTATCCGGTACGGTGAGTATCATAAACCGGCGTTTTTGTGCGTAAATACGTTTTACAAATGTTTTTAACAATTTCATGGCAATGGCTGGATTTCCCATCATGAGGACTTCGAAGTTTGCCTTGTTAAATTCCAGGGCTTTAACTTCGTCATAGGCTATAGCTGTTGCTGAGCGGGGTGAGTTTTCTAGTATTGCCATTTCGCCAAAAATTTCTGAGGGCTGGAGTATGTCGAGGTTTTTTTCAAATCCGTTTACAATCTTGATAAGCTGTACGCGCCCTGTTTGAATAAGGTAAAAACAATCGCCGGGTTCGAACTCAGAAAAAATTACAGATCCCTTGGGAAATATTTTTGCAAACCGCGAAAAAGCGGCGAAAACGTCACTCATGTATTAACCTCGCAAGCTTTAATAAGTTCACGAACTTTTGGCGCAAAGGTCGGAACGGCCATTACAAGCGCCTTGTTAAAAAACGCTCGCGCCTTTTCTATTTGATCCATTTTTTGATAACTCTGCCCCATATATGCGAGCACTTCGGCCATTTGTAGTGATTTTGGATACTGACTTATAAAAGTGGTTAATAGTTGTACACAGCGTACATATTCCTCTTGTTCGAAAAGGCATTGGCCTGCTCCCACATATGCATCAGCAACTTGAGGTGTTTCTCCCATTTCAATTATTGAATGATACTGCTTGTATGCTTCGCCCCACTTGCCCTGTTCAGCTAATCCTTTTGCGAGAGTAATGGCTAGGGTAGGGTCGTTATCTATTGGTCCTTCCATTTTTCGTGGAGTTGCGCTTGAGGAACTGCTCTGGCCCTTATGATCACCAAAGGATCGGCCGGCGGTAAGTTTGTTTTGTACAAACTGTTTTGCTTCATCTACATGCTTTCCTGCTGGATATAGCTGTAAATAGCGAACGGCAACTTCTGCTGAGGCGGTATATTGTTGTGAGTTATAAAAACACTTAGCAACTGAATAGAGCCCGTCATCTGGATTTGTTTGTTCTTTGCTTTCGAGTAGGGATTCTATTTGGCGATGAATATGCCTAAGTTGGTTTGAAAAAACTTTGAGCATCTTCATAATGATGCGGGTATTTGTTTGTACGAATGATTCAAATTCCAAGGAGGAAAACGCAAGGACGATTGAATCGGCAATAATCATGGCACTTTCTTCGCGGGGAAAATGGCCTAATGCCGACTTAACGCCAAAAAACTCACCTTCGCGAATATATTCCGTCACCTGTTTTCCGGTTTCTATATCAGTAGACGTTAGGGCCATGCGCCCTTTTTGTAAGAGAAAAACTTTGTCATCCACATCGCCAGCAAAATAGACGACAGAATTCGTTTTATAGTGAACGGCTTTGGGCATTCTTAATCCTCAAATACATTATAAAACAAAGTATAGCACATTTGCTAGCTATTCGTCTATTTTTTTGGTACCCTATCCTTCCTTATGATAGATTTACATACACATTCGCGGGCTTCAGATGGCTCAATGACTCCCGAAGAACTTGTGCTCCATGCTGGCAAATCTGGCATAACTGTTTTAGCTTTAACTGATCATGATTCTGTTTCCGGAATCGAAGAAGCTCGAACAGCAGCAAAATCTGAGGGAATAATTTTTGTTCCCGGTATAGAACTCGATATCTCTTGGCATCCTGGTGAATGCCACCTTTTAGGGTACGGCGTGGGGCGTACTCCGTCAGACTTAGGTCCTATCCTTTTAGATATTAACGCAAAACGTCGTGAAAGAAACTTGCAAATTGTTGAGTCTATGCGTGCGGGTGGCATTGATATTGATTTGGAGCGTGTAGAAGCTATTGCAGACGGGGGCACGGTTGGCCGGCCTCATTTAGCCCGTTTTTTGGCGGAATCTGGGGTTGTTAAGAATGTGCAGCAGGCTTTTGATAAATATTTAGCTACAGGTAGGCCGTATTATGTTGATCGCGAAAGTATTTCCTTAGAAGAAGGCATTGCGATTATTACTGAATCAGGGGGGATTCCGGTGTTGGCCCATCCTCTTTCTTTATATGTTTCCTGGGGGCGAATTACTGAAATACTTGCCTCTTTTCGGGATAAGGGGGTGCGTGGCCTTGAGGCGTGGCATCCTGGTACTAAAAAGCGTTCGTGTGAGCGCCTCGAAGCTTTAGCTCGAGATCTTGGTATGTTTGTTACTGGTGGCAGTGATTTTCATGGGGCAGCTCGGCCTGATAGGAAGTTAGGCAAAACAGTAGACGGACGAGATATTGACGATCGGTTTTATTTTGACGAACTTTTGCCGGCTCTTTCTTAGTATTTCTACAAAAAATCGGGAACTGACCCATTCCATCTGCGGTATGAGGCGGCTTCGGTAAGATGTTTCGGCAGTATATTTTTGGATTTCTCCATATCCGCAATTGTTCTCGCAACTTTAATTATTCCGTGTCCTCCTCGCCCCGAAAGGGATGCAGTTTTCATGCTTTGGTAAAACTCTTCTTGGGCTTCTGAGGAGAGTGGGCAAAGCTGTTCAATATCTTCTGGTTTTAGATTTCCATTTAACCATTCCATCCCTGTGTATTCTTTTTTTTCTTTTCGGTTTCTTTCCCATTGTATGAGGCGAGCCCATTCCACCGCTTTGCGAAGTTCTTCTGTAGTTGTCCATTCTTTTTTTGCAAGATCCTCAGCTTCTGGGTTTTCCACATGCACTCGTATATCGATGCGATCGAGGAGGGGGGCGGTGAGTTTTTTCCAATATTTTTCCACGGTATCGGGGGCGCAGGTGCATATTCGGTTTTTTGCGGCATAGTTTCCGCAAGGGCAGGGGTTCATTGCCATGAGAAGCTGAAACCGTGCAGGAAATTGTGCTGTTCTGCCGGCTCGGCTTACCGTTACCGTTCCTGTTTCCAGCGGGGTGCGCAGGGCTTGGAGGGCGCTTGCTTTAAACTGGGCAGCTTCATCTAAAAAGAGGATTCCTCCGTGTGCGAGGGAAATCTCTCCTGGGCGCAGGAGCCGCCCTCCGCCAGTAATGCCTTCTAGGCTTGCGTTTGGGTGGGGTTCGCGAAAGGGTGGTTCGGTGAGTAGGCGGGAAATACCGCAAAATGATTCTGAGACGTTGCCGAGGCGTCCGGGAAAACCTGCGAGGCTATGGATTCGTGTTACGGTTACTGCGGTTTCCTCATCGAGTTCGGGTAAGAGGCTGGAAAATCGTTTGATCGCGAGGGTCTTTCCGCTTCCCGGTGGGCCATAAGCCACAAGATGATGCCCACCTGCTGCCGCAATTTGCAAGGCTCGCACAAGATTTTGCTGGCCGTGAACGTCGCTAAAATTTCCTTCTCCCTGGCTCCATACAATGCGGTATTTTCGGGGGTTGGTGAAATTGCGGGGTGTATCGCAGAAACCTTGGGATGTATCACTAGAATTGCGGGGTGTATCGCAGAAACCTTGGGATGTATCACTAGAATTGCGGGGTGTATCGCAGGTTTCATCATTAAATAATGCCGCTAGGCAAAAATACGCGTCGTTTAAGTTGCTAACCCCAAATACTCGTGCTTCAGATCGTATTTCTGCTTCTTGGCTATTTTCTTGAGGTACTATGTAATTGTGTATGCCGGAAGAAAGCCCCCGTGATACGGCAGCAAGGACCCCTTTTACTGGTCGCACAGCTCCAGATAGTTCTAATTCCCCGAGTACCATTACCCGAATAGATTCTTCCCTTTGGAGCATTCCGTTAGCTGTGCCTAATACCGCAAGGGCAATAGAAAGATCAAATGAGCTCCCTTCTTTTTTGAGATCTGCTGGGCTTAAATTGATTAGAATTCGTTCGCGCGGGAATTCAAAGCCGGAATTCCGTACTGCTGCTCGCATTCTCTCCCGGGCTTCTCTGACCGCTCCATCTGGGAGGCCAACAATGTCGATTGTAGGAATCCCGCGGCGTAAGTCGGCTTCTACTTTGATAATTTGTCCTTCGTACCCGTAATGTGCAAAACTTAGAATATCCATAGTGAATTCCTCCACAGGGTATATACTAAGGATTTTCCTCTGTGGCTTAAAAGTTGACTTATTTATCCAATAGACTAAAATTATTATCAGTAGGGCATGGTTCTTTTATTTTATTAAATATTTTAATTTGGGAGGAACTCTTTGACTTCTGATGCTATAAATCCCGAACTAATAGCGCGTTTTAAGCGCGACGGGGTAGAAATAGATACTGTTCTTCACTTTTTACATGACTTAAATTCTCTAAAATTCGGGGAGGAAAAGCCTGCTGGTCCTTTTTCTATTCCAGAGATGCCCCATCCATCCATTATTGATGTACCCTCCTTATCAGTTTGGTCTATGCCCCTTTCTCAAGCACAGAAGCGTTTTTCTGAGTTGGGTTTGCCCATTACTCCCGAGTCTCTCGGTGTAAAATCCGGCGAAACTATAACCTTTAACAAGGCTGCCTTGGAGAAAATTGGTGTTTATTTATATCCTAAAACAGCGTATGGTTTTTTTAGCGGGGGAGCCGCTTCGAGCTATGCAGACGTAAAAAAGAATAGTGCTCTTTCAGAAGATCTTTTTTCAGTATTTCAAGAGCGTTTTGATACGATGGCTGAACTATGCCGCGGTAAACCTAAGGGAATTACTCCGGCGTATCTCAACAAAGATGGAAGCCCTGGTCTTAGTTTTCTACTGTTAAAATTCAGGATGCTGCTTGCCCATAAAGAGCGCTATTTTCGCCTTACCGGTTCCGTTCCTCCGGTGCTTTTGCCGGCTTTTCAAATGACGAGTGTACACACAAACGAGGCTATATCCTCTGCTATGGAAGAGTATGAGCGCGATCCGCTTTTAACGGTAGTTGCAAAACGTATTGGTTGCCCTCCTGTTGATATTTACACAGCGGTTCAGCCCATGATGGCTGCTATAACCCATTCCTCCGAAGGGTTGCCGAGGCGAATTTTTGATCGTGCGCATGGGAAGGAGAATTCTGGCCTTCCTATTCCTGGAGGGCACGGGCAGAATTTTGAAATACTCGCACCGATATACAGAGATCTACAAAAAAAGGGTATAAAATATATTTGGCTTGGAAATATTGACAATATGGGCTATACCGTTGATCCCGTGCTGTTGGCGGTTTTTGCTCTTTCTGAAAAAAGTGCTGGTTTTGAAACATCTTACAGAACACCGATGGATATTAAGGGCGGTATTCTAGTTTCAGATCCTAAAGGAAAGATGACCTGCGTGGATATTGGTCCTGCTATTAAGGCCCAAGACGTTATTGCTTTTGAAGCAGAAGGAAAACGAATCCTTTTTAATTGCGGTATAGGTTTGTT
>DUOS01000125.1 GCA_012838745.1 Treponema sp.
AAGACGCTCCAACAATGGCTCGGAAAAACCATCGTCGTCTCGCGTCCAAAAGCGAAAACTCACGAGAAACTTTTCCCGCAAGGATTGCTGAGCGGGAACGAGCTCGCGCACTGCCGAAATAAGGCTATCGAGGCGGCCGACCCTCTCAGCTTCCGGAAACTGCTCTAGGCTCTGCACCGATAGATTAAGCCGCACAAGAGCCGCCTTCCCCATGAGCTGGGAAACCCGATCAAACAAAAGTGTACCGTTTGTAGTAAGTGTTACCGCAAAACCCCGCTCGCCTGCTAGAGTAAGAAAAAGCGCCAAGTGGGGATGAAGCATGGGCTCCCCCATCACGTGAAAAAGAAGCATAGAAGCGTGCCCTTCCAGGCGATCAAGAACCTGGGTAAAGTCAGTTAGGCTCATAAAGGAAGGAGCGCGAGTAGTATGCCCGCAAAAAGAACACGAGAGATTGCATGCATTTGTTATTTCAATATAGACCTTATTAAATCGCTTTTTCATGTATAGTAAATTATGCCGTTAAAGAGCTGGCACTGCAACCAGCAAATTACACCGGCACAAGCCGCCCTATATCATGAGATAAATTGAAAAGAAATGGAAAATACTTCCCGCCATCACAAAAAAATGCCACACAAAGTGCGTCCACTTAATTTTTTTCATTGCATAAAAACCGGTACCAACAATATAAAAAGCACCACCGATTACAAGAAGATACCAACTCAAGATACTACCACTAAGAGCGGTAAGATTTAACTTCACCGTATTACCCGCAAAAATAATTATTAAACTCATCGGAATATACGTACTTGCGGAAAGCTTGCGCATTCTAGAACCAAAAATAGAATAAAAAGTAATCCCTAATATTGCCAAACCCCAAATGACCCCAAAAAGAGTCCAGCCAAGCGGGCCGCGCAAAGCAGTAAGGCAATAGGCAGTGTATGTCCCTGCAATTAACACATAAATTGAATTATGATCTAAAATCCCAAACACCTTTTTCGCAAGCGGATTCGTGAGCGCGTGATACAAGGTGGACGAGGTATACAAAATAATCAGCGACACCCCGTAAATTACAAACCCCACGATATAAGACGCCTTAAACCCTTCCGGCGCAAATTCCACCGCCTTGAGAATCAGCAGCACAAGCCCCACTATCGAAAGCAAGGTCCCAATACCATGAGTCACCGCACTGCCAATCTCTTCGCCAAGGCCATACTGTTTGGCACTTTTCTTATTTGTCATAAAATCTCCCTGTTTACTACCGACCCAAGGAAATTGGAATAGTTGCAAAATTATAGGACTGAGGCAGACTATCTTTGATAAGACGAAGGAAGCACCTTTCAGAACTTATGGGCGAACCACCCGAGACGAGCCTTCCCCACCACTCGCTCCCAGCCACCACCAATTCCCACCTGTGCGCGCACGGAGAGCCTGGGCAGTAAAGGATAATCGACCGAGGCGAGAGCAAGGGCATATACCGAGATTTGGGATGCGTAAAGCGATTATTTAGAGGAGTTCAGCTCAAACCTTAATACACTTTAATAACTCCTCATCTCAAGTTAATTTGCCTTTGGTTTTTATTATTAGTATCTTACATGACAGTACATAAGGCTTTTATGCCATTAGGAGAATTTGTTGAAAAAATTTGTAACTGCGGTGTTCATACTTTTATTGGCCGGTTCAGTAAACCTGTTCGCATTTGGAATTGGTGTCCAAGGTGGTTTTGGTGTTGGCGATCATAGCGGCGGCGGTGCCGCTGTAACATTCAAGGTCGATTCACTACCCTATATATTTGCGGTAAATGCTTCTTTTGGAAGTGATAACACCTTTATCGGTGCGAGCGCAGATTATTGGTTAGTTAATAAAAACTTCGCAGGACCACTGAATTACTTTTTTGGTGCGGGTGTCGGTGCAGGAATCGGTTTCGGAGATGATTTTTGTTTTAACGCAGCCTTCCGTATCCCCATTGGTATCAATGCTTTTTTTGTAAATAACTTTATTGAGCCTTACCTCCAGCTTGTTCCTGAAGTTGGTATCTCGGTTCTTCCTTCATTAGGTCTACACTGGAATATTGGGGCAAATCTAGGAATACGTTTTTGGTTATAAGTATTCTAAATCTATAACCAAAGATGCAAACGCCGAAGCTAAAAATTTCGGCGTTTATTTTTAAATACCAGAGCTCCCCCTAATGCGTCCACTCCATAATCTTTATTTCTGGACCGACTGCTTTTGCAGTTGCGTCTCGCATATTTTCATAATGTGGGCATGGGTAGCCAATAGGATTTCCCTTACTAATGCACGATGCAAATACAATTGCCTCTGCACCTCGTGCTACCATCATTTTTGCTCGTGCAATAGCGCGTTTTCCTGGACAGCCACCACAGGATACAAAACCAACTATTTCTACTGGCCCAGTTTCTTTAAATGCCATTGTACCATTAGCGGCAACGGCAAAGTCTGTGGTGCCTGGGCACATATCTTCTGTTTGCTGGCATCGAATTATTCCAACTTTCATTACTACAATCCCTCCGAACTATCAACTATAT
>DUOS01000126.1 GCA_012838745.1 Treponema sp.
GGATCGGTGTTTATTACATCTGGATACGGAGCTGCACCTGTCTTTGCTTTTTCTGGCATGAACGCAAATAAAATCACCCTTGTAGAAGACGGTCTACTTTTTTGGTCCTCAAGTAAAAACTCATCCCTAGTATATACAACTTTTGATGGTGAAAATCGCAGGGAAGTATACAAACCACAAGAAGGAATAGTATCTCTTTCCGTATACGGTAATGTTGTTTCTTGTGTAGTTGGAACGAGCTCGGCGGTTGTTTTAGATATTAAAGAAGAAAAAGTACCCTTCGTTTTTAATGGGGCAGGATTACAGGATGCGGTTCTTATTAACTCAGAACGACTCGCAATTTCAAAATCCTCAACACGAATATCCCCACATGCCCTACTCGTTGTAAATACTAGAACCGGAGAAACAGTTCCCGTTCCCGTAGAAGGAGACCTTGTATACGCTCTATCTCGTGCGCAAGGAAATCGTGGTGTTTTACACGCCTACAGAATTATTAATGAACCTTCTGCAGCAACAGAAGTTATTTCCATAGAAATTGATCCTTCATCAATTTCAACAACGAAGACTACTGTGCTTGCTCGCTATGCAGAGGAAGATATGAAGGCAACACTAACTTCAAACTCGGGAACTATTCTTATAACTTTGGGAAAAACTTCTCTCGTTGAATTACAAATAAGAAACGGACGGCAAGATTCACTTGAACGTGACTATACTCTACCGTCAAAACCATTCTTTATGTACCAATACTTAGTAAGTCTAAACCAAGATGGTTCAATTACTTGGTACAACCGGAACAAAAAATCTCTTATTTGTACGGCGTTTATTTCTAATGATGGTTTTTGGGTAGAAAAATAGCTGGAATTTTTACCGGCTTTTGTTTGCAAACTGTGCAAACCGGGGAAGAAATATAAGCTCAATATCGCCAATGGGACCATTACGTTGCTTCGCAACAATTAACTCGGTATCAATACCCTGATCTCCCGCTTCCTTACTACTTAGCCGCTCACGATGAAGGAACATAACAACATCGGCATCTTGTTCAATTGAACCAGATTCACGTAAATCTGCCAAGTTAGGTTTTTTACCTTCAGCATCGCGACGAACTTGAGAAAGAGCAACTACTGGTATGTTCAGTTCACGAGCAAGACTTTTGAGAGAACGGGAAACTTCTGCAATTTGTTCATGACGAGGAATATAGGTATTTTCGCTTGATATGAGAGAAATATAATCTATAAAAAGAATCTGAATATCATATTGAGTTTTAAGTTGGCGAGCCATGGCACGAAGATCCAAAAGCTTCATGTTTGGTAAATCAACAATATATAAAGGCGAATCGTAAATATGACCAGCGGCATCCTGTATGCTTTGAAAATCGCTCATTTTGAGCAAGCCTGTTCGCAATTTTTCAGAAGGGATTCTTGCCTCGGATGAAATCATTCTAATCATAAGCTGCATATCCGACATTTCAAGTGAAAAGAATGCCGCAGGTATTTTTTCCTTTACGGCAATATGCATAGCCATGCACAAGGCAAGCGCTGTTTTTCCTACAGATGGTCGAGCACCAATAACAATAAATTCTGACTTTTGAAATCCACTCGTCATTTGATCAAGTTCTATAAACCCAGAAGGAACACCAGTGAAAGAATCTCGTGTATGATACAGCTTTTCAATTGCTTCTATCGCACGCGGAATAATTTCTTTAGGTGTTTTGAATGTTGTTGTTTGATTTGTATCTGTAAGTTGAAATATTTGTTTTTGAGCTTCTTCTAGAACGGCTCGGCTACCAACAGAATCATTAAGGGCTTCTGCAATAATTTTATGTGAAATAGTTAATAATGAACGCCGTACTGAATTTTCTAAAACAACTTTTGCATAATATTCAACATTTGCGCTTGTTGGAACTGTATCAGTAAGGGATGCAATGTAGGTTGGTCCACCAGCTGCTGCGAGTAAGTCAGTTTGGCGCAATTCTTCGGTAATGGTAATGAGATCACAACGCTGCCCCTTATTAAAAAGGGACAGTATTGCATTATAAATTTTTTGATTTTGTAAAGAATAAAAATTGTCCGGCCGAAGGAATCGTATTACGGTTCCAACAGCCTCTGCATCAAGCAAAAGAGCACCAAGTGTAGCCTGTTCTGCCTCAAGATTATGAGGCGGCACCCTGTCTTTTAATGCAGCTGACATATTTTTTACTCGTTTGTCTCTGAAGATTCTTCGTTTACAGCTTCATCGGCTGTCTCAGCTTCTTCTACAACAGCTTCTTCAACTGGTTTTGCAACAGGAGCTGCAGCAACAGGTTTTTGCTTAGCAGCTTCGCGATCTGCTTTGGAATCTTTATCACTTCGTGCTTCTACTTCAATAGAAATTTCGGCAGTCGAGGATTCATAAAGATTAATAATAATGGTGTATTTACCAACATTCTTGAGTGTAAGACCGGGAACTTCAATGCGCTTACGTTCAATATCAAAACCAAGCTTTGCCAATTCATCAACAATAGTCTGGTTAGTTACTGCACCATAGAGCTTGCCATTTGCACCAGAAGTCATAGTAATGGTGATAGCGGTTTGTTCAAGGCGTTCTTTAAGACTAGCAGCGTCTTTACGCTTTTCATCTTTGCGCGTTTCAATTTCTGCACGCTTGCTTTCAAAATAAGCAATAGTAAAATCGTTGCTGGGAACGGCGAGATTACGGGGAAACAGATAGTTGCGGGCATATCCCTTAGCAACATCTTTTATATCACCCTCTTCACCGAGATTCTTTACGTCTTCATTAAGAATAATTTTCATACTTCGAGCTCCTTACTGTTAGTCAGCTGCCGCGTCCAGGAGTTGGATCGACAGCCGCATGATTAAAATTAGCTTACCACGTATGGAAGCATAGCGAGAGAACGTGCACGTTTAATTTCGAGTGCAAGACGGCGCTGATGTTTTGCGCAAGTACCGGTAATGCGGCGGGGAAGAATCTTGCCGCGATCTGTGGTATATCTGCGAAGTGAATCTGCGTCTTTGTAGTCAATTTTCATCTTCTGGGTGCAAAAACGACACACTTTTTTTCGGAAAAAAGGTTTTCCACGGCGGCCGTGGTTTCGATCGTCTCCGTCACGTCCGGAATTCTGATCATCTTTTCCTAGATCTCGTATTCTTTCATCTGACATGTAAAATCTCCTTAAAATGGAATGTCATCGGGAAAGTCCGATGGGCCGGAAGACTCGCCGCCCATACGGGACGGTTCTTGGCTTTCCTGCCGCCGCTGGTAGGGGTTTCCTTGGCTTGCCGGAGCAGAATTATTAGATCCACCCTGCTGCCCTCCCCCCCCAAGAAGCTGAACATTCGAAGCGTTAATTTCAACCTTACTTCTGTTCTGTCCATCTTGTTCCCAGCGGTTTTGATTCAACTCACCTTCAATGGCAACTTGCTTTCCCTTGACTAGGTACTGATTTATCGCCTCGCCTGAACGGCCAAATAGAACAATGTCAAAAAAACTTGCTTCTTCTACCCATTGATCTCCGCTCTTTCGCCGACGATTAACCGCAATGGCAAACTTACAGACAGCAAGACCGCCTGAAGTGTATTTCAACTCGGCGTCCCTAGTGAGTCGGCCAATTAATACAACATGATTTACATCTGCCATGGGGTAACTCCTTAGCGCTGATTATTCTTCAACACGAACGAATAAAAAGTTTAATAGATCACCAATCAGTTTAAACTGGCGATCAATTTCTACAATTTTTTCGGGGGCGGCTTTGATGTTAAACAACAAATATCGGCCCTTTTTCTGTTTTTTGATTTCGTAAGACAAATCACGATCGCCGTAGGGTTCTTCACCTTCGATCTGAACTCCGTAATCGGCAAGTACTTTTCGTACTGCCTCGGCGCTTGATTTGAACCGGTCTTCCTCTACAGGAAACACAACCATTAGTTCATACTTTCTCATGGATCCTCCTCATGGACACATTGCTGGGCCCGTAGTACGGGCGGGAGTTTTATGGATTTTATTATTTATCCAGAAAAATAAGATTAACAGGTAGGAGTGCTTTGGTCAAGGTAGACACTGTTTTGACCGATAATAATATGACAGAATAGCAAGGAGAACCAATGCTTAAGAATATAGTTTTTCAGGATAATTTGTTCCAGTTATGTCGTTCAATTGATGTTGTATACGAGGGGCTTCTGCTTGATCTGTGTTCAGATTATTTTTTTGATAAAACAGTAGACGACATGCTCTTTTTTGACGCATCAATACAAAAAATGTACCGACAAATACAGGATAACAATCAAGTATCTGATTATGTATCAATTTTACACAGTTTATATGCCTGCCAAGAACGTTTTATCCGCCTTCTTGATTCCATCCTCAAGGGAAAAACATCGATGAGCGAACATTTTACTGGTTTTTTGTCTAAGCTTCAGACTATAAGAAATATCCAGTCTTCTCTTCGCTCTGAAATTTCTTCATTAATTCATAAAAGTGATAAAACAATGGATAACAGAGACATTGTTTCTAGTAATGAATTGAGTGAACTGCTTAATTTCTGATATACTAAATAGGCATTGAAGAAAAACGTTAAAGGATTGTTTATATGAGAATAACTGGAGGCACCCTCACTGGACGTAAAATACTGTGTCCTGCAGGAGAAATACGCCCCGCAATGGATAGGATGCGCGAGTCTCTTTTTGCTGTGCTTGGAGATCTTTCGGGAAAATCTTTTCTTGACCTATTTAGCGGTTCGGGAATTTGTGCACTTGAAGCATCGTCTCGTGGTGCCCATCCTGTTTATTTGGTTGAAAAAGATCCTATCAAAGTAAAAACAATATTCAAAAACGTTTCTATTGCAGAAAATCGTATTGAGTGTAAGATTCAATCTGTAGAATTATTTATGAAACGCTCTCAATTTGAATTTGATATAATTTATATGGACCCTCCCTTTCCGTATAAGTTTCATAAAGACTTGATTGATATGAGTGGAAAACTACCACTATTGAAATCTGGAGGATTAACACTTATACATCGCCCTAAAGAACTCACTTTACCCGAAAAAATTGGGAATATGTCTAAAAAAGACCAGCGAGTATATGGTCGTTCTATTGTAGATTTTTATATAAAACAATAGAATGAACACAAATGAGCTTGAAATACCGGTAAATATTTCTTATTATATTGTAAGGGATGTACTTGAACGCAAATAAAAATGAGCCTTTTGATCGGTTTTTGCATGAAAGCTTAATTAAAAGCTCAGACTTGCCAAGTCAGGTCATTACATCAGAACAAAAAGCAGCACTAAATCGAAAAGGCAACGAGCGGTTTAATGAAGGTGATATAGAAACCGCAAGAAGAATTTTTCAAACAACAGGATATTCTGACGGTTTAACCCGTGTAGGTGATGCTCTTAAAGAAAAAGGAAAGCCCGTAGAAGCTTTAAAAATGTATTGGCTTGCACATAATAGACGCAAGTCTGATCCCTTAGTACAAGAATTGGCTATTCTAATTCGATCAATAATGACAGGAATGTAAAAGAGGAAAATATGACAGATTTAAAACAAGATATGCCCACTATACCCGAACCAACTGACGGAACTACCGAAGAAGAAAAAACGTTCAACGAAATAGCGGAGCTTTCAAAAAACGGGTATTTATTACTCAAAGAAAATCATATTGATGAAGCTGAAAATTCATTCCGTAAAATTTTAGATCTTGAAAGCGATAATAACTATGCGTTGGTAGGTCTAGGTGATTCTGCCAGAAAACGCAACCATTATCGCGAAGCAGTTGATTATTATACAACCTGCCTCTCCTTTCATCCTGGAAATAATTATGCATTGTTCGGTCTTGCCGACTGCTACAAGGCGTTAAATCAATATAATAAGGCTATAGAAATATGGGAACAGTACCTCCAACACGATGATAGAAATATAACAGTACTCACCCGCGTTGCAGATGCATACCGTAAAATACGAGATTTTAAACAATCGAAGGTCCTGTACTTGCGAGTTTTGGATATGGAAGAAAACAACCCCTATGCCCTCATAGGGCTAGGTCATCTTCATTATGACTTTAAGGAATACCGAGATGCATTGTACTACTGGCAAAAAATGCTTGAAATGCATGAACAATCGGTGGATATCCGTGTTTTAACCTCAATAGGTAATTGCCATCGCAAACTTAAAACCTTTGAAGATGGTATTGTTTACTTTGAACGTGCACTCACTATGGATAACAACAACTTTTACGCCTTATTTGGTCTAGCAGATTGTTACCGCGGCATGAATCAACAACACCTTTCTGTGGGATACTGGAACCGTATTTTGGAAAACGATCCGAACAATAAGGTTATCCTCACTCGTGCAGGAGATGCATACCGGAACATGGGCGACTATGAACAGGCTATAACGTATTATCAAAAAGCGCTCGATATTGAATTTGATGTGTATGCCGTATTAGGTCTTGCTATGATCAGCAAAATTCAAGGTCGCTTCGAAGAAGCCGCGGTGAGTCTCGTACGACTTATTCAATCTGATGCAAAAAATGCACGATTGTATGTTGAACTGGCAGAATGCTATATGAACCTTGGGGAAAAACAAAAGGCGATTAGTGTGTTACAAGACTTTCAAAAAACTGGAATCCGTAATCAAATGGTTTCAGATATGCTTGACCGCTTGCGCGCCTGAAAATCTCTATGAAACCGCAGAATATTAATGAAAAAGCTCTTACGGGTATGTTGCCCGAAGAGCTTTTTTCTCATCTTTCGCTTGATAAGCCTTTCCGGGCAAAACAGCTATTTCGCTGGATTGCTGCTGGCCATGCAAACTTCGAACAAATGACTAATATCTCTCCAGAAATGCGAGAATATTGGGCACAAAACGAAACACTCTATTCCACTAAAATAACGCAAACACTCCGTGATCCAGACGGAACTATTAAACTTCAAATATCCTGTGCAGATGGAGCTGCAGTGGAGACAGTACTTTTAATTGACCACGCCGGACGAAAAACAGCCTGCGTTTCATGCCAAGTAGGATGCCCTATGGATTGTGCTTTTTGCCAAACAGGGCATCTTGGCTATACTAGAAATCTCTTGGCAGGAGAAATTGTTGAACAGTTTTTTCACCTTGAAAGGCAAGCTGGCAAGCTAGACTCTATCGTATTCATGGGTATGGGAGAACCGATGCTTAACCTCGAAGCAATCAGAAAAACTGTGGCTATATTAACTCATCCAGAAGGACGCGGGCTTTCAAAACGTAGGATTACTATTTCAACGTGCGGATTGAGCGATGGAATTCGTTCCCTAGCAGATGATGGTCCGGATATTAGGCTTGCGGTTTCGCTTACCACGGCAAACGAAAAACTTCGCAGTGAACTCATGCCGGTTACCCACTCCCACCCACTAAAAAAATTAAAAGAAGCTATTTTATATTTTTCAGAAAAAACAGGAAAACGGGTTACCCTTGAAGCCGCGCTTATGGGTGGGGTTAATACAGGTGAAAAAGATGCGGAAGAATTGGCGGCATTTTCGCAAGGGCTTTCTGTACACATTAATTTAATACCCTGGAATGCCGTACCCGAAATTCCCTTTACCACGCCTTCTTCTGCGGAAACGGCAGCCTTTGTTAAAATGCTTGAATCGCGCGGCCTTAATGTAACACTTCGAACCCATCGTGGGCGTTCGATAGGTGGGGCCTGTGGGCAACTTGGGAAGAAATCTGATAAGTAAGGCGTAAGGTATTACTCGGTTCCTGCAGCCCGTGCACGGGCCTCGGATGAATAGAGCTGAACAGACGAATCAACAACCCAACCATTTCCAAGATTGAACCATAATGATCGCCCACTTACTGTATCAAGAAATTGTTTTCCCGAAACAATAAAAACATCGCCACGACGCGCATGAGCAATGGTTATACCAGTATCACCGGGTTGATCTCGGAGAGCTATATACGGATCAATAACAAGGGCAACACGAAGTTCTCGTGAGATAACAGCAGAAAAAGGAAGTTGTAGATCGGCAATGTTTTCTTTTGGAGTACATGATACTACCAGTAAAAGAAGTGTAAAAATACTAACAGTTCGGATCATTATTACACCAAATCTTAATTGCGGGGAAAAGCAAACGGTCTGAATCAACAAAATTAAGTGCTTCAATTTCCTTCAAAGTAGCCCATTCAACTTTTGTATGTTCTGTAAGGGTAATCGTATAATCCGAAGGAAAAAAAACACGATAGGCATAAAGGGTAACCGGTCCGTTTTTATTCTTAAAAACTACAGAAGAAATAAGCTTACCGGGAACGACAGAAACTCCCATTTCTTCGTTAAATTCACGAATAATTGTTTGTTCAATGGATTCTCCCGAATCAACCTTACCTCCGGGAAACTCCCATCTACCAGCCATTTCTCCTGAGTTTAGACGACGACCAATGAGGAATTTACCGTTTTCATAAACAATACCTGCAATGGATTTCTTCATTAGACTACAGAAAAAGAATCGTAGGGAAAAGAAAATGCGCAGCTGCCGAAACAAGCCCTAAGATTCCAACATAACGCCTTGCCCCAAGAAATCTCTTTACAAGAAGTGGCAACTGCTCGTCATCTATAGTTGAACGAGTTTTGTAAAATTCATACAGGAGCATAAAACCTGCCGCCATACCGGCAAGCGCGGGCACCAAATCGCCTACGATTGGCACATCTCCACGAACTACGGTAAGTAGCTTGAAAAAACCAACAATGGCAGTGAGAATTCCCAAAATAAGGCGAAAGGTCTCATCCATTGCAATTGCGGGAATTTTCTTCTCTAATAGCTCTTCCTTGTCTGCCGGA
This sequence comes from Treponema sp., assembly GCA_012838745.1. Lineage (GTDB taxonomy): Bacteria > Spirochaetota > Spirochaetia > Treponematales > Treponemataceae > Teretinema. Next base: position 8,809 of record DUOS01000126.1, read on the forward strand.
TCGGCGAACAAAAGGACTAAACCGCTTAGAGCATTGAGAAGAATCGAAAGAAAATAAAACTGTAACATTTTTCTCTCCTAGTACTTAAAAGCATAGTAAAAACTTTAGTTCCGGTCAACTGAAACAGAGGTTTTAGCACTTGAATTCGCTACACTTACCTGAGCTTCTACCCGTTCAATGCCATGATCTTGAAATAAACCTCTAAGCACCAGTTTCTTTCCCGCATAAACCCCGGCGACTTCCCGTTCATCAAGAACAACGCCAGCTTCATTTACGGCATGAACTAAGGCTAAAACAGCAACGGGGTCTTTGTCGTATAGATCTACTTCATTACAAGTAAGTGTAAAATATACCTGTTCATCAAACAAAAACGCCTTGAGTTTAATAGGAACACTACCAACATCTACGTAGCCTTCTGGTGAGCCGAATAAGGTTAAGCCAATAATTATTGCAAAAAGAAGAATAATAACAAAAAATACACTCCGCAAACCGGGAGTGGACGTTAACCCCCGGAAAATGCCCGGGGCTTTTGGCGTTTTTTGTTCATAGGCTTTACGTACCGATTCAGGTGCTTTTTCTAGGCGACGTTCACGGTTATAATGAAATATAAGATCGGGATTTTCTGGATTATGGGTTTCTTTCATCGGCGAATTTCCCCAATTAGAGCATCAGTACGCCACCACACCACCGAAGCACTGTGATTCGTCGCCAATAAAGCGGAAAGAATACCGTCGCTAGAAAGCATGAGGGCGTTATATGCTAATTCATCTTGCTCCACATAGATAGTTCGCTGATGAACGCGACTCGTTTTGCTGTCCATCACCTCTAAAAGATATCCTTCGTCAATTGGTGTAATAAAAAAGAACCAACCACTGGAAGTAACGCCCACAAAATCATATGGTTTTTTATAGGTAAATGACCCCTGAGTATCTTTATCTACTCCTTCGAAAACGGGAATATCATAGCGTTCGCCGTATGATTCAGTTTCAAGATCAAAAGGATATATACAGCTTGCATCATACGCAATGCCCGCGTCTGCTCCGGTAGCCTGATCAATAATCGGGGTGTAGTAATCTATTTTCATATAAACCCGTGGATGGATATAATCTATAACAATCCGGTCAAGCGAGGAAAATGATTTTATTTCTCGGGTATATGGAGAAGGCAAAGCAGTAAAAGCGACAGGGATACGGTATATTAACGATCCGTCTTTATCAAACCAATACACGGTGCAGCCGGCGGGTGTTTTAGAGAGAACTGCTAACTCATTTTTAGCAGTAGTATATACGGCCGTTATGGGAGGAAATGGAGTACCGCCTGGCCCTTCTTGGCCTAAAAAATCTAAATACTGACCATCCGGACTAAATCGAAGAACTACGTCGCGTAGAATAACTTGTTCTTCGCTATCATACTCAAATCGCTCTCGAGGTAGCTGATCGGCAACAAAGAGCCGCTTTCGTGTATCAACTGATAAGAAAACGGGATGATTAAAGGGATATGCCACCGCCTTGCGGGTAGTAGCAGTAACCTTTTCCGATTGTTTTTCGCGACCGGCAAAGGCAGGCACTGGATTTGTTTCAGTATTATAGTAAACAGAAAGAAGATCACCAAACGAGGTAAACTGCACAATTTTTTTTGCGCCAGAATTAGCTATATATACCATGCCATCACGCATAAATATCTGCGTATCCGGACCCGCGGAACCAGAATCAAGATTAAACAAGTCTATTTCATCTTCAAACCGCCCGTAGGACAGAGAAAAGAGCTTTTCTCTTTGAAGTACCCCCCGCGTTTCAGGTGAACAGCCAAAAAACAACGCGGTTACCGGTAAAAAAAAGAGTACACATGTTGCAACTATACTAACCGGTTTCATGGTTCCCTCCAGTGAATAGGTTAGAATTGATTTCTTTGCTTGTCAACTGTGCAGACTTTTAGTAATATGTAGAAATGATTACTGATAAAATTATCCGTCTGCTTTTTGGGTCACAGCATGAACGGGATATAAAAAAGCTTCTTCCTATACTTCATCAGGTTAATGCCCGAGAATCGTGGGCTCTGTCCCTTCCAACAGAAAGCTTTCCGCAAAAGACGGTTGAATTCAAAGAACGTTTTTCTCAGGGAGAAACGCTGGATTCTTTACTTCCCGATGCCTTTGCCCTCGCTCGTGAAGCGGCTCGCCGTATTCTTGGCGAACGCCCATACGATGTGCAAATGCTCGGTTCAGTAGTACTCCATACTGGAAGAATTGTTGAAATGAAAACTGGTGAGGGTAAAACCCTCATGAGCGTTGCAGCGGCATATCTAAATAGTATTACAGGGCGTGGTGTTCACATAGTTACGGTAAACGATTATCTTGCCAAACGTGACGCGGACTGGATGCGCCCGGTATATACCAGCCTAGGTATTACCGTTGGTTCTATTGTTTCCAACATGGATAATACTGCACGGCGCATTGCTTATAACTGCGATATTACCTATGCAACTAACAACGAACTTGGGTTCGACTATCTGCGCGACAACATGAAATGGTCGCGAGAAGAGTGGTCGCAACGTGAGTTTTCATACGCAATTGTAGACGAAATTGACTCTATCCTTGTAGACGAAGCGAGAACCCCGCTCATTATTTCTGGTTCAGCTGAGGACGATACCGCACGCTTTTTCGAAGTTGATAAGCTCGTTAATCAGTTGTCTGAAGTAGAAAAAAATCCGAAAACCGGTGAATACCCCGACGAACTCCAGGGCGAGACGATCGTGGGTGATTTTACTCTTGAAGAAAAAAACCGTAAAGTTTCCTTTACCGATCAGGGAATGGATACTATAGAAGAACTCCTTAAAAAAAAGAATCTCATTACCGGTAATATTTTTGAAGAACAAAACTTTGAATACGTACACTATTTTACTCAGTCTGTTCGTGCACACAAGCTTTACAAGCCCGACGTTGATTATGTGGTCAAAGAGGGTGAGGTACAAATTGTAGATGAGTTTACCGGGCGTATTATGGAAGGCCGCCGCTACGGCGATGGACTGCATCAGGCAATAGAAGCAAAGGAAAAAATCCGTATTGCTCAACGCAACCGTACCATGGCGACTATAACCTTCCAGAACTTTTTCCGCATGTACGATAAACTTTCTGGTATGACGGGTACCGCCGATACCGAAGCAGTTGAGTTTAACAGTATTTATGGGCTGGAAGTTGTTGTAGTACCCACGAACCTCCCCTTAGCCCGCTTAGACGAGGACGACGTAGTCTATTTAAATGAATCTGATAAATGGAATGCACTGTGCGATGAAATTGCCGAAGCATTTAAACGTGGCCAGCCTGTTCTAGTTGGTACCGTTTCAATCGAAAAATCCGAACTTCTTTCCCAGCTCCTTACAAAACGAGGAGTGCGCCACGAAGTTCTCAACGCAAAAAATCATGCGAGGGAAGCACTCATAATCTCTGAGGCCGGAGCTAAGGGATCCATAACCATTGCTACGAATATGGCAGGGCGAGGAACCGATATTAAACTCGGCGGAAACCCTGAATACCGCGCACGTAAACGTGCGGGAACCAATGCCACGGAAGAAGAATACCTCAGAGTATATAAAGAAGAGTATAAAAAATGGCGGGAAGATTATCGTGAGGTAACTACTACCGGAGGCTTGTATGTTATTGGTACAGAACGCCATGAAAGCCGCCGTATTGATAATCAGCTCCGTGGACGATCAGGACGCCAAGGCGACCCAGGACGCTCACGATTTTTTATATCTCTAGACGACGACCTAATGCGTATGTTTGGTGGCGAAAAGCTTAAACGTCTCATGTCTAAAATTGGAATGTCTGATGGAGAACCAATATTTCATCCCTGGCTCAATAAATCCATTGAACGGGCACAATCTAAGGTTGAAGAACGTAACTATGAAATTCGTAAGCATTTGCTTGAATATGACGACGTACTCAATGAACAGCGTACCTTTATTTACGATCAACGAAACAGTATCCTCAAAGACGATAATCTCATCGATCGAATTGTTAACACCGCAGAAGAAACGATAGAAGACACCATAGATGAACTCTCTCTTTCATCCCGTAGAAATAGAGACGAGGCACTTTCAAACTTTGCCTTGTATATAAAAACAACCTTTGGCACTACCCTTTCGGATGAAGAAATTTCTCTATGCCTTACTTCACCAAAAGCTGCTGGGGCTAGCATTCTCGAAAATCTAAAGCGTGAAATTGCAGAAAAAGAAGCTCTTGCTGGGAAAGAAAATGTTAACTCATTTATCCGTTTCCAGTATCTACAAGCGATTGACCGCAAATGGCTCGATCATCTAGAACACCTTGAAGCATTGCGGGAAGCCGTGTATCTGCGTTCCTATGGCCAAAAAAACCCTCTTACTGAATACAAGCTCGAAGGCTTTGATATTTTTTATGCCATGTTAGATGAAATACGCCTTGAAATAGCTTCTCGGGTATTTTTGGTTCAAGTGCAAACTGAACATGAAACAACTCAGTCTCGTGCTACAAAAAAACTAAGTGGAAATGCGCACCATAAAGCCGTAGGAGCTTTTTCCGGTGGAGGCGCAACTGCTGGTCCAATGGCAGCAAGCAATCCTAGTACAGTACAGGTAGTACGATCGGTCCCAAAAGTGGGAAGAAACGAACCGTGCCCCTGTGGTAGTGGGAAAAAATATAAGTTCTGTCATGGTAGATAAAAAATAGTAGAAGGAGTCATTTTAAAAAGCAATTGAATTTTAAAATGGCTCTCAGTACTAGATTTTTAAAATAGTAATAAACGTTTCAGTACATTCCATAACAATTGGAAAATCAGATGCCTGTACGTAATGCGCTTCTCCGTCAACCTGCGCAAGTATTTTCTCTGAATAATTGATTATTAGTTTTTGTGCCGTATAGAGCATAGTTTCTGGTACCGCTTTATGAGCCCCAAAACGAAACAGTTTTTTCAATTTGAACTTTCTAAAAAGAGGCATTTCTCGTACTGCACAAACATTGTTTGTATCTGGCAAAATTTTCTGGTTAGATCCGTATGTTCTAAAACCAGATACACCCATGGCATATAAGAGTATTTTCTCTTCATGTGAAAAAAGAAGATCCCCATTTTGGTGCATTGCAGAAATAGTCATAGGTACAACACGGAAAAGCTTGTTGTAAAAAAGACAGGCTGCATCTACCCATAGCATATAAAAATCGCCTGGAAAGAATCTTTTAACTTTGTTGGTCATATGAGTTACAAAAGCATCTAGACCAATACTCGCAATATTAAAAGCATAGTAATCAAAATTCATGTTTGCGGGAGAATATATATGAACAGCACCCTGCTTAAAAAAATATGCATCACCAGTAAGAAGTGTGAGGGTTTTATCGAGAGTTCTGCCATCGGTTGCATCATTTCCAGTACCAAAGGGCATACGAATAAAACACACTTTATCGATTAGGTTTTTCTTCCCAGCCGTAACAACCTCTCGAGTAAAAGAGGATTGTACTTCCAAGCTAGTACCGTCTCCACCAGCAGAAACCACAAGGTACAACGCCAAAGGGTTTGAATCCTTTTCTGCCTCAAAAAAAACAGATTTTGCCAAAGCGCCGGCATGACCTGCGGCATTAGTAAAATGCGCTACGACTGAACAAGAACGAGTTACTACTGGGCGATTTTCTACTCGCTTTATAGCTTCTTCCATAAAAATACGATTTTGTATTACTCGTTTTTTTTGAGTAAAACCACCAGCTACCGGATTAGCTACAATCGTAACATGCATATCACGACCTTTAAAAACGGTAGCTCGTTCTATTAGTATTTTAAGCGAATTACTATATTCCATAAAATTATTTTCCTCGTTTTAGAAATGCATCTTTAAACCCATTCTTTTGGAAGTGCTCAAGCACTGCACCATATTCATCTTTTTTAATCGGGCCAATTAATAATTTTAAGAGTTGCTTTTCTGATCCTCCGGTACGTTGAACACAAACAGGATATTTTTTTCCATAGGTATCAAGCACTAAACGAACATTCCGAGCCTCGGAATATGTAGCAATTTGTACATACAAAGCATCGGGTGTTAATTTTTCTATCCACGGGAATTCATTCGTGTTTACCACTTCTTCTACAATTATAACCGGTTCACGGAAAACTGGTTCCGGTGGAAGTGCTTCTCGAGCTAAAGGATCATCTAATATTTGCGGAACAATTGGAACAGCATCAAATTCAACCTCAGGCACACGGGGCTCGGCTGGTTCAAGGGTTACTTCTACCCCAGTTCCAACGAAGGATTCTTCCTGAGTTTCGGCTATCTCCTCTGCATCAGGGAATAGAGTTTCTGCTGCGTCAGCGAGTTCTTCAGCCTCTGTTTCTTCGTCCGCTTCAGGTACCACGGCTGTTATTGGTAAGAAGAGAGCGGGCTCATCATAAAAAACGTCGTCTACTTCTGTGGCTTCTGGGAAAAGAGTTTCTTCGGTCGGTGTAAAACTATCTGTTTCTGCTGCTATTAGTGCGGATTCGTCTAATGCGTCTGAAGAATCAGAAACGGGTTCCTCTACTCCTTCTTCTTGAAGGCTCGAATGCAAGGCGCCATTCTCTCCTAGAAGTGCATCATCGAAGGTTTCATCGCTGAGAGCATCTGAAACACTCATCATAGGCGAATCATCAGTTTCAACTATCGAACCAAGAGGTACAACAGGATTTCTATTTAACGAAGAAAAAACTGCAGCCTCGGGGTTAACATCGGGATCAGAAACCGAAAGAGCATCTTCTGTTTGTATCGTGCCTGGAGCAGGGCGCTCAGCAACAGGAGAAGGAATTTTTATACGCACGCGCACAACAGCTCCATCACGGATGTTTAATGCAATTGCAGTATCCGGTGAAAGCTGAGCAACCAAACCAGGAACGCCTGATGAGCCAGTTATAATGGCCCGAACGCTGCTTCCTGTTTCTAGATTTATAATGTCCACAATAGTATTACGTGGGAACATATCGCTTCGTGCATATATCCCAGTTCCAGGAAATTCTGAAGCTGCTGCAATACCTGCATTGCCTTCCCAAGTTGCCCAGGTAAGAGTAAGCGGTATACTTATAAGAATACAAAATAGGCTCAAATAACGAAGTGTTCGTTTCATCAATGCGTCTCCCCTTTTCCTGCTTCGCGCAATGCGGTTAAGGAATTCTGCGCGATTACTGCTCCTAACATACGTATTTGCATGTATGGATCAAATTCTCTTATAGGAACGGCACTTAAATCAAGATCCTGTTCCCCAATAGTTTTTATACTCTTAACATGTACAAGGCGCCAGGATGCTTTTTTTAGTTCAGCATACTTTACATTTAATTTTTCATGTTTTTTTTCACCCGGTCCATAGTGCATATATACAACTAAAACATAGTCTGAAAGACCATGTGCGGCTTTTTTTACACCATAATTTTTTTCAGTATAATTATGACCATCAAAGGCTATATCAGTATTAGTAACGATTTTACCGTTTTCAAAATAGCTACCAAGTATTTCATCTTCCAGAACACGGCTCATACTAAGAGCTACTTCCGGTGCGGTAGTATCTTGTACGACTGTAATAGTTATCGTTTGCGCAACTGCAACCGCGGTTACAACGGCAGTAAGTAGAAAAGTTAGTAACATTCTCCGTAAGTACATCCAGTTCTCCCCTTCCCTTTGAATATCGGAAAATTATTAAAATTTATGAGTGTTTTTCCGAGTAAACTTCGGGTATTTTCTTTTTTTCACCTCTGTGGTATTCTTTATAGTATGAACTATTTTGCTCTTCAAGTAAAAACACGCGCAGAAACTAAGTTCATTCACATGGCTACCCACACTTCACTTTTAGATGAAGAGGATGCAGTACGCCTTGTTTTTCCTCAAAAAAGAACAAAGATCAGGCGTAAGGGCTCTATTCTACCAGCGCTTGAACCTATTTTCCCCGGATACATTTTTATTGAAACTTCAAAAACATACGAATCCTTTTATTGGAAGTTAAAAACAATACCAGGGTTTTTCCGATATCTCCCCGATACACAACATCCAAAACCACTTGATGGCAGCGATCTTATCCTCCTAAAGCATTTTGTTTCGTTCGGTCCAGTCGCCGAATCATCAGAAGTTACCTTCGACCAGAATGACCGTATCCAGGTTACTAATGGCCCGCTAAAAGGCCTTGAAGGTAGTATAGTCAAAGTTAATAAAAGAAAGGGCCGAGCAAAAGTTAAGCTCGATTTATACACTGAATCCTTTCTTATCGACTTTGCCTTTACCATTTTGGGGCATAGTGATGATTAATGATTACTCAGAAACTAATATTTATATTATAGGTGCTGGATTTGCCGGAACTATGCTTGCCCGAGAAATTAAAGAAAAGGGCATTTTTGGTACAGTTTGTGCATTTTTAGATGACGACAATGAAAAAATTGGCAGCACTATCGATGGCGTCCCGGTGATCGGCCCAATAAGCAGCACCGCACATTTAATACGTATTGAACCAAAAGACGAAGCCCTTATCGCAATTCCTAGCGCGGCTCCCTCAACGCTTCGTACTATTTATACAATCCTTAAAGAAGTTGGTTTTAGCCGTATACGTATACTCCCTGGAATTGCCCAAATACTCGAAGGGAATGCCCATCTTATTCAAGCTCGGCAAATTGATCCCCAAGATCTCTTGGGAAGAGCGCCTGTTGCTATTAATCTCAAAGAAAGCCTCGCCTACCTACGAGGAAAGCGAGTACTCATTACCGGGGCAGGTGGTTCGATAGGAAGTGAACTAGCCCGCCAGCTTCTTTCAGGTGGTGCAGAAAGGCTCTTTCTCTTTGGACACGGAGAAAACTCAATTTACCAAATTGACCGTGAGCTCCGCTTGCTTCAAGAAGGCGGAGTTGGAGAAAAGGCCACAATTGTGCCTGTTATCGGCGACATGAAAAACCGAGACTATATGCATTATATCATTAAGCAACTTCGTTGCGACGTAGTATTCCATACTGCAGCGTATAAACACGTTCCTCTTATGGAGGAAAACCCCGTAGCAGTTATTGAAAACAACGTATTTGGTACTGCAAATTTGCTTTCTGCCTGTATTGAATCGGGAGTTACTCGTTTTGTGCTCATTTCTACCGATAAAGCTGTACAACCAGTTTCAGTCTATGGTGTTTCAAAAATGCTGTGCGAACAAATGGTTATGCAAGCGGCGGCAACTGTTCAACCAGATAATGACTTAGCCGATCCACGTTCATACATGTTCGTCCGTTTTGGAAATGTACTCGGTTCACGCGGATCAATTCTCCCCCTATTTATAGATCAGATTCGCAAGGGAGGCCCGGTTACCGTAACGGATCCTGCTATGGTGCGCTACTTTATGACAATTCCCGAAGCTTGTTCTTTAGTACTTAAAACGGGTGGCGTGGGAAAAAATGGCGAGTCGTACTTACTTGATATGGGTGAGCCAGTAAAGATTGTAGAGGTTGCCGAACAATTAATTCGTTTTATGGGATATGAACCGGAAGTTGATATCCCCATCACCTTTATTGGCGCGCGCCCTGGAGAACGGCTTGATGAACCCTTATGGAGCCCGGAAGAAAATCCCCAGCCGACTGAATTTTCTCGAATTCTTCGCTTAGAAAAACAAAAATCACCAGTGAAGTTAAATCCCCAAGCGTTTATGGAATCTCTTAAGCCTTTTTGTTTTAAGGAAAAAGAATTCCCAGACTTATATCGAAATAAAAAAGAATTATTTAACTTGCTTACATCGGCAGTACCCTCGTTTAAGGAAACACATCATGCCTAATATAAAAAAACCTTTTATTCCTTTTTTTCGCCCTTCTATAACCAACCTGGAAGAGGAAGCAGTCTTGCGTGTTATGCGATCAGGCTGGCTTACTACGGGAAGCGAAGCTCTTGCGTTTGAAAAA